>NZ_JBFACE010000001.1:0-422489 GCF_040640655.1 Streptomyces sp. NPDC021749
CTCTTCTGTGGGTTTGTGTTTCCCTCTTGCGTTGGGCCCTTGTGCGCCCCCGGCGTCGGGGGGCGGCCCCGGGGGCCCGCCCCCCCGCCCGGCGCTCACGCCTCGTCCTCGATCCGGCGGTCCCGGCCGGCCAGCACGCCGACCGCGATCTGCGGCACCATCAGCCCCGCCATCAGGGCGATCGGCAGGCCCCAGCCGCCGCTGTGCTGGTAGAGCGTGCCGACCAGCAGCGGGCCGGGGATGGAGATCAGATAGCCGACGCTCTGGACGAAGGCGGACAGCTTGACGACGCCCGCGGAGCTGGTCGAGCGCATGCCGATCATGGTCAGGGCGAGCGGGAACGAGCAGTTGGAGATGCCCATCAGCAGCGCCCAGGCCCAGGCCCCGGCGGCCGGCGCCAGCCACAGGCCCGTATAGCCGGCCAGACCGCACAACCCCAGGAGCACCGCGATCGGACCCTGATGCCGCATCCGGGTCGCCAGCCGGGGCAGTACGAAGGACAGCGGGACGCCCATCGCCATGGTGACCGCGAGCAGCACCCCCGCGGTCTGCGCCGAGACCCCGGCGTCGCGGAAGATCTGCGGCATCCAGCCCATGGTGATGTACGCGGCGGTCGCCTGGAGGCCGAAGAAGACGGCGAGCGCCCAGGCGGTCGGCGACGAGGTGATCCGCAGCGGGGCCCGCCCGGTGTGCGCGGCGCCGCCAGCGGCCGGCCCGGAGGCCGTGGCGCGCTGCCGTACGACGGCGAGCCACGGCAGCACGGCGACCGCGGCGAGCACCGCCCACACGGCCAGCCCGGTGCGCCAACTGCCGCCCAGCGCCTGGGTCATGGGCACGGTGACCGCCGCGGCGAGCGAGGTGCCCAGGGCCAGCGCCATCGAGTACAGCCCGGTGAGCGGGCCGACCCGGTCCGGGAACCAGCTTTTGATCACGACCGGCATCAGCACGTTGCTGACCGCGATGCCGGCCAGGGCGAGCGCGCTGGCGGCGAGGAAACCGCCGGTGCCGCCGGCGTACGGCCGCACCACGACGCCGACGGCGATCGCGGCCATGCCCGCGCAGACGATCGCGCCGGGCCCCCAGCGTCGGGCCAGCCGGGGCGCCGCGATCCCGAAGACCGCGAAGCACAGCGGCGGTACGGAGGTGAGCAGCCCGGCGAGGGTGCCGCTCATGCCGAGGCTGTCGCGGACCTCCTCCAGGAGCGCGCCGAGGCTGGTGATGGCCGGACGGAGGTTGAGCGCCGCCAGGACGAGACCGGCGATCACGATCCGCGGCAGCCAGCGCCCGGCAGCCGGGGCGCTCCCCCGGCCGCCCGCCGCGGCATCCGGTTGCGCCCCGGGGCCGTCGGGCGCCGGGGCGGTGGTGGTCGTAGGGGCCTCGGTTTCGGTGCCGAGGGTCGCGAGGTCTTCGTCTGCCATGCGCTCCATCATAGAATCATGGGATGAATACGTGTCCAGCCGAGGTCGCAGCCGATGTCGGTAGCCTCTGCTGTCCCGGCCGGCACCGGGGGCCGGGAGGACCCGCCGGGCGCCGCGCCGCCGTCGTCCGTCCGCCCCTGCACACCGGAGCGCCGACATGCCGCCTCTGACCTCGCCCCGCCGCTCCGCGCTGGCCGACCAGGTGATCGCGCAGCTGCGCGCCCAGATCACCTCCGGCGAGTGGCCGGTGGGCTCGCGCATCCCGACCGAGCCGGAACTCGTCGAACAGCTCGGGGTGGCCCGCAACACCGTCCGCGAGGCCGTGCGCGCCCTGGCGCACAACGGGCTGCTGGACATCCGGCAGGGCTCGGGCACCTACGTGGTGGCGACCAGTGAACTGGCCGGGGTGATGAACCGCCGGTTCGCCGCCGCCGAGCAGGGGCACGTCGCCGAGCTGCGCAGCGCCCTGGAGGCGGCCGCCGCCCGGCTGGCCGCCCGCCGCCGCACGGACCAGGACCTGCGGCAGATCGACGCCTTGCTGGAGCGGCGCGAGCGGGCCTGGGAGTCCGGTGCCGCGGAGGCGTTCGTGGAGGCGGACGCAAACCTCCACATGGCCATCGTGTCCGCCTCGCACAACGAGGTGCTGGCCGAGATCTATGCCGATCTCGGCGGCGTGCTGCGCGACTTCCTCCGGGCGGACGTCGGTGAGGAGCTGCGTCCGGAAGCGCACATGGACCACTCCCGCCTGGTGGAGGCGATCCGCGCGGGCGACGGCGAACGCGCCGCGGCCGAGGCCAGCACCCATCCCTTCGGGTGCCGGGCGGGGGCCTTGGAGAGCTCGGCGGAGCGCTAGGGGCGGGGAGGCGGGGGCTGGGGGCCTGAAGGCCTTACGGCTCGGGGCGGGGCTGGGGGCCGGAGACCTTAGGGGCGGTCGAACAGTTCCCGTAGGGGACGCGAGGGCCCCCTGCGGGGCCACAACCAGCCGGGGTCAGAAGGTATTCCCGCAGAAGGCCCCGGCACTGAGCTCACGGCTCACGGCGCGGGGCTCACAGTCCGGGGCTCACGACTCAGCGCAAGGCTCACAGCCCGGGGTCCACGACTCAGCGCGAGGCCCACAGTCCAGGGCTTCACGACTCACAGCGCAAGACCCACAGTCCACGGCTCACGGCTCACGATTCACAGCGCGGGGCCCACAACGCGTACTGCCCGCCCCGGCGACCGGGGCGGGCAGTACGGAAGTACGCCACGGAAGACGGAGCCGTCAGGCGCCCATCATGTGGACGCCGCCGTCGACGTGGACGATCTCGCCGGTCGTGCGGGGGAAGAAGTCGGACAGCATGCCGACCACGCCGCGGCCGGCCGGCTCCGGGTCGGCCAGGTCCCAGCCGATCGGGGCGCGGTGGTTCCACACGTCCGCCAGTTCCTCGAAGCCGGGGATGGACTTGGCGGCCATCGACTTGATCGGGCCGGCCGAGACCAGGTTGCAGCGGATGCCCTTGGGGCCGAGGTCGCGCGCCAGGTAGCGGTTGGTGCTCTCCAGCGCCGCCTTGGCCACGCCCATCCAGTCGTACTTCGGCCAGGCGATCTGCGCGTCGAAGGTGAGGCCGACGACCGCGCCGCCGTGCTCCATGAGCGGCAGGCAGGCCATGGTCAGCGACTTGTAGGAGTACGCCGAGACCTGGACCGCGGTGCTCACGTCCTCCCAGTCGGCCTCCAGGAAGTTGAAGGCGCCCTGGGGACCGAAGGCGATCGAGTGCACGATGCCGTCGAGGCGGGCGCCCTCGCCCTGGTGCTCGCGGATCTTGTCGGCCAGGCCGTCCAGGTGCTCCTGGTTGGTGACGTCCAGCTCGATGACCGGGGCCTCCTTGGGGAGGCGCTTGGCAATCCGCTCCACCAGGGAGAGCCGGCCGAAGCCGGTCAGGATGACCTCGGCGCCCTCGTTCTGGGCGACCTTGGCCGCCTGGAACGCGATGGACGACTCGGTCAGAACGCCCGTCACGAGGATGCGCTTGCCTGCGAGGATTCCACTCATGCTGATCAGTGACCCATGCCCAATCCGCCGTCGACGGGAATGACGGCTCCGGTGATGTACGCGGCCTCGTCGGAGGCCAGGAAGCGGACCGAGGAAGCGACCTCCTCGGGCTGCGCGTACCGCGCGAGCGGCACCTGCTTGACGATGTTCTCCCGCTGCTCGTCGGTGAGCACCCGGGTCATGTCGGTGTCGACGAAGCCCGGCGCGACGACGTTGACGGTGATGTTGCGGCTGCCCAGCTCGCGAGCGAGCGAGCGGGCGAAGCCCACCAGACCGGCCTTGGAAGCGGCGTAGTTCGCCTGACCCGCGCCGCCCATCAGACCCACCACGGACGAGATGAGCACGATCCGGCCCTTGCGGGCCCGCAGCATCGCGCGGTTGGCGCGCTTGACCACCCGGAACGTGCCGGTGAGGTTGGTCTCCAGGACCGAGGTGAAGTCCTCCTCGGACATCCGCATCAGCAGCTGGTCACGGGTGACACCGGCGTTCGCCACCAGCACCTCGACCGGACCGTGCTTCTCCTCGATCTCCTTGTACGCCTGCTCGACCTGCTCGCTGTCCGTGATGTCGCACTTCACGGCCAAAAATCCCGCGGGCGGCTCGCCCGAGCGGTAGGTGATGGCGACCTTGTCGCCTGCCTCGGCGAAGGACCGGGCGATGGCGAGACCGATGCCGCGGTTACCTCCGGTGACCAGAACCGAGCGGCTCAAGAGATCACCCTTTCCGTTTTCTGTCCGTCCTGCGTTCGATACGAAACTATCGGTCACGGGCCCCTTCCGGGGAATCGAGCACGGACAGCCGCGCGCGCCGCGCTCTGTCGGGTCCCCACAGAACCGCCACCCTCGGTGGCCGACGCGCCGTGCCACGCACCCGTTCCTCTGGGCCGCGCGCCCGGCACAGGGCATGATGCAGGCGCCGACTACGGGAGGACGCCTTGGCCGCTGCACCACCTGCCCTCGACGCATCGTTCCTGGCGCTGCCGCTGCGCGCGCTGGCCGACGCCGCGCTGGCCCGGGCCCGTGCCCTGGGCGCCACGCACGCGGACTTCCGCCTGGAACGGGTCCGTGAGGCGTCCTGGCGGCTGCGGGACGCCCGGACGTCCGGGACGTCCGACACCACCGATCTGGGGTACGCGGTCCGGGTGGTGCACGACGGGGCGTGGGGATTCGCGTCCGGGGTGGACCTGACGATGGACGCCGCGGCGCGGGTGGCCGCGCAGGCGGTGGCGATGGCGAAGCTGTCGGCGAAGGTCATCAAGGCGGCCGGCTCCGAGGAGAGGGTGGAGCTGGCGGACGAGCCGGCGCATCCGGACCGTACATGGGTGTCCTCGTACGAGATCAACCCGTTCGAGGTGCCGGACACGGAGAAGACGGAGCTGCTGGCGGAGTGGAGCTCCCGGCTGCTGGCCGCCGACGGCGTGGCCCACGCGGACGCCTCGCTGACGACCGTCCAGGAGAACAAGTTCTACGCGGACACCGCGGGCACCAGCACCACCCAGCAGCGCGTCCGGCTGCACCCGCAGCTGACCGCGGTCGCGGTGAACCCCGAAAGCGGCGACTTCGACTCGATGCGCACCCTCGCCCCGCCGGTGGGCCGCGGCTGGGAGTACCTGACCGGCGGCCACTGGGACTGGGACGGAGAGCTGGCCCGGATCCCGGAACACCTGGCCCGGAAGATGTGCGCGCCCAGCGTCGAGCCCGGCAGGTACGACCTGGTGGTGGATCCGTCCAACCTGTGGCTGACGATCCACGAGTCGATCGGGCACGCGACCGAGCTGGACCGGGCGCTGGGCTACGAGGCGGCCTACGCCGGCACCTCGTTCGCCACCTTCGACCAGCTCGGGAAGCTGGCGTACGGCTCGCCCCTGATGAACGTGACCGGTGACCGCACCGCCGAGCACGGGCTCGCCACGATCGGCTACGACGACGAGGGGGTGGCCGCGCAGTCCTGGGACCTGGTCCGGGAAGGCACCCTGGTCGGCTACCAACTCGACCGCAGGATCGCCAGGTTGACCGGTTTCCCGCGGTCGAACGGCTGCGCCTACGCGGACTCGCCGGGCCACGTCCCGGTGCAGCGGATGGCGAACGTGTCCCTGCAGCCGGCGCCCGGCGGCCCGTCCACCGAGGAGCTGATCGCCGGCGTGGAGCGCGGCATCTACGTGGTGGGCGACCGCTCCTGGTCGATCGACATGCAGCGGTACAACTTCCAATTCACCCAGCAGCGGGCGTACGCGATCCGGAACGGGCGTCTTTGCGGACAGCTCCGGGATGTCGCCTACCAGGGCATCACCCCGGAGTTCTGGGGGTCCATGGAGGCCGTGGGCGGGCCCGGCACCTACGTCCTGGGAGGGGCTTTCAACTGCGGAAAGGCCCAGCCGGGACAGATCGCCGCGGTGTCCCACGGCTGCCCGTCCGCGCTGTTCCGGAACGTCAACATCCTCAACGCTTCGGCGGAGGCGGGCCGCGCCTGACGGGCATCCGGCACGGCCGGGGAGGGCGTCGACGCCCCTGCTCCCGGTCGGCGGCGCTTCGCCGGTCAGTCAGGTGAATTCCTGCTCAGCGGCTCAGCGTCTCCACCCCCGGTGGTACATGAGGCACGTGAGCTCCCCACCACCGACCGGCCCGCCTGCCGGCCCTCCGAGCGGCCCCCTGCCCGGGCACACCCCGGTGCCCGGCACCCCGCCCCCTCGACGCCCCTGGTGGCGCACTCCGCCCGTGCTCGTCGGCGCCGGCATCGGCGTCGTGGGAATCGGGGTCGCGCTCGCCTTCATTCTGAGCGCCGGCGGCGATTACTCCCCCAACGCGAATTCCGGTGAGCCGTCGAGCATTCCGAGCGTCGACTCACCTGCGGCGGCCCGCACCGTCGTGAATCGCGTGACGCTGAAGCCGGCAGACTGGGGCAGCGGGTATGTGGCGGAAGACCCGTATGAGACGCGCGATCTGACCGACATTTCCGTCGACCAGAACTGTGATTGGGCGGTCCGGTCGATCAATGATGCGTTCGCTACCCTGTTGCGCTCGTCCAGAACATCCGACAAGACGGCCTTCACCTCAGCACGAACCACCGTCTACAAGGCTGCGGACCCGGCCCGGTACCGCATGTCTCAGCAGCGCGAGGCGTTGCAGCGATGCCCGACGCAAAAATCAGGAAAATCACGGATTGAGAATGTCCACGAGATCAGCATTCCGGAGCTGAAAGGTTTTGATGAAGTGGTGGCCGAGGAAGGCCACCAGGTCCTGGATGAAAATGGCGAAAAGGTCGACGTCTATTACACCTACCTCACCGGCCGTAAGGCGAATTACGTGATGACCAGCGAGGTGGACAGATCAGGAACGGAAACGCAAGAGCAGAACCGCAACGACGCGAGCAGCGCCCTTTCACTCATGTTGAGCCGTCTTGAGGGTGGCGCATCATACTGAGCCGGGTGCTTCCCCACGGTGAAGTCCGCGACGCGACTCCCCCGGTCACGCCCCCTGGCAGCGCGCCGCCCGGTCGATAAGCTCGGGTGCCCGTCGGCCCTCTTCGAGGGCGTCAGCGTCGTGACCACCCTTCAGGAGGCCGGTCGATGCCCCGTCGTACCACTGCGCCGCACGAGATCGTCGAGCGGGCTCTGGAGCTGTCCCGTGCCGACGGGTGTGTCGTCATCGCCGACGAGCACTCCGACGCCAATCTGCGCTGGGCGCGCAATGCGCTCACCACGAACGGTGTCACCCGGGGGCGGACCCTCACGGTGGTGGCGACCATGAACGGCGCGGAGGGCACCGCCTCCGGGGTCGTCTCGCGCTCGGCGGTGACCGCGGACGAGCTGGAGCCGCTGGTGCGGGCGGCGGAGGCGGCGGCGCGGGACGCCGGTCCGGCCGAGGACGCCCAGCCGCTGGTGGGCGGCGAGAAGGCGTCCGCGGACTTCACCGACGCGCCGGCCGAGACCTCTTCGGAGGTGTTCGCGGCGTTCGCCCCGGCCCTGGGTGAGGCCTTCAAGCAGGCCCGGGCGGCCGGTCGCGAGCTGTACGGCTTCGCGCAGCACGGCGTGGTCTCGTCGTACCTGGGCACCTCGGCCGGGCTGCGGCTGCGGCACGACCAGCCCACCGGGACGCTGGAGCTGAACGCCAAGGCACCGGCCCCCGGTGCGGCGGCCGCGCCGCGCTCGGCCTGGGCGGGGCGGGCGACCCGTGACTTCACCGATGTCGACCCGCGGGAGCTGGAGGCCGAGCTGGGCCGGCGGCTGGCCCGGGCCGAGCGGCGGGTGGAGCTGCCCGCCGGGCGGTACGAGACGCTGCTGCCGCCGACCGCGGTCGCCGATCTGCTGATCTACCAGATGTGGTCCTCCGGGGCGCGGGACGCCGCGGAGGGACGTACGGTCTTCTCCCGGCCGGCCGGGAGCGAGGGCGGGCCGGCGGACCGGCCGGCGGACCGCACCCGGCTCGGTGAGCGGCTGAGCGAGCTGCCGCTGACCCTGCGCAGCGACCCGCGGGCGCCCGGCCTGGAGTGCGCGCCGTTCGTGCTGGCGCACTCCTCCGGGGACGACGCGTCGGTCTTCGACAACGGGCTGCCGCTGGCGGCCACGGAATGGCTGCGCGAGGGCGTGCTGAACCGGCTGGTCACCACCCGGCACAGCGCCGGGCTGACCGGGCTGCCGGTGGCGCCCGGTGTCGACAACCTCCTTCTGGAGGGCGGCGGTTCGCGTTCGCTGGAGGAGATGGTGGCCGCTGCCGGGCACGACGGGCCGGCGCTGCTGCTGACCTGTCTGTGGTACATCCGCGAGGTGGACCCGGCGACGCTGCTGCTGACCGGGCTGACCCGGGACGGGGTCTACCTGGTCGAGAACGGCGAGGTGACCGGCGAGGTCAACAACTTCCGGTTCAACGAGTCGCCGGTGGACCTGCTGTCCCGGGCGGTGGAGGCGGGCCGTACGGAGCGCACGCTGCCGCGGGAGTGGAGCGACTACTTCACCCGGGCGGCGATGCCGGCGCTGCGCATCCCGGACTTCAACATGAGCTCGGTGAGCCGGGGCGTGTGAGCGGGCGCCCGGCCGGGCGCGCGGGCACAGCAGCGGGAGTGTCACAGGGGGCTAATAGACTGTGCGCCTGTCCTCCCGTTTCGGGAACAACGATCGATCAGGGACGCCATGACACGCCTCGGCGAATCCGTCGCCCGCGCCAGTACGCTGCTCTCCGCCGACCTCTCCTCGGACGCCACGGTCCGGGAGCTGCTCCAGGAGACGGGCGCGCGGCGTTATCTCGACCTGACGGACCTGCCCGCCAAGGAGCAGGCCGAGCTGATCGCGTCCCGTACGGTCGAGGTGCTTCCGGGTGTGGAGCAGCTGGCCGAGCGGATCGAGGAGCGCCGGGCGGCCGGCAAGGGGCTGCACATCAAGCTGGGCATCGACCCGACGGCGACCGATGTGCATCTGGGACATGCGGTTCCGCTGATCGTGCTGAGCCGGTTCCAGCGGCTGGGCCATGACGTCACGCTGATCATCGGTGACTTCACCGCCAAGATCGGTGACCCGTCGGGCCGTACGGCCGAGCGGCCGCCGCTGACCGACGAGGACATCGCGCACAACCTCGCGACGTACCGCGAACAGGTCCGCCCGTTCTTCGACTTCGAGAAGGTCAGCTTCCGGCAGAACAGCGAGTGGCTGGCGCCGTACACCTTCCCGGAGCTGCTGTCGCTGCTCGCACAGGTGCCGGCCTCGCAGCTGCTGCAGCGCGAGGACTTCCGCAACCGGCTCGCGGCCGGTTCGGGGCTGACCATGACCGAGCTGCTGTACCCGATCGCGCAGGGCCTGGACTCGGTGGCGCTGGAGTGCGACGTGGAGCTGGGCGGTTCGGACCAGCTGCTCAATCTGCAGATGGGCCGGAAGCTGATGGAGCTGCGCGGGCAGCGGCCGCAGCTGGTGGTGACCATGCCGCTGATCGAGGGCACGGACGGCACCGGCGCCAAGATGTCCAAGTCCAAGGGCAATTACGTCGGGCTGAGCGCGCCCGCCGACGACGTCTTCGGCAAGATCATGTCGGTGCCGGACCGGCTGATGGAGCCGTACCTGAAGGCCTGGACGGAGTGGACGGACGAGGAGATCGCGCTCGCCCTGGGCCGGGTCACGGACCGCTCGCTGCACCCGATGGACCTGAAGAAGATCCTCGCGGGTGAGGTGGTGGCGGCGCTGTACGGCCTGGACGCGGCGATGGCGGCGCGGGGCGGGTTCGTCGCGCAGTTCTCCAAGAAGTCGTTCTCCGACGTGGAGTCGCTGCCGGTCGTCGAGGTCGCCGAGCACGGCGCGGAGACGGTGGCGACGGTGCTGAGCAAGGTGCTGGAGTTCACGCCGAGCGCCTCGGCGGCCCGGCGGCTGGCCAAGCAGAACGCGCTGCGGCTGGTCGTGGAGGGCGAGGGCGGTCAGCAGACGGTGGTGCTGGCGGAGGCCGATGCGATCCGTCCGTTGGCCGAGGTGCTGGCCGAGAAGCTGGCGGAGGCGGCCGGGGACGTGTACCTCAAGGCGGGGCGGAAGCTGGCCCACCTCCAGGGCCGCTGAGGAAGCCGTACGGCGGGGCGGCCGGTGCGCATGGTGCGCGCCGGCCGCCCCGCCGTCTTCTCCGTCGGGTGTCTGTGTGTTCTTCTCAGGTCGCGTGTCTGCGATGGCCGCGCAGGGAGGCCCACAGCCGGTCCCCGATGGCGACGATAAGGACCGCGCCCGCCAGTTGCAGCAGGTGGCGGACCCAGTCGATGCCCTTGGTCTCATTGACTCCGAGACCGGTGGCCGCCCAGTTGCCGAGGACGCTGCCCAGCATGCCGAAGATGATGGTCAGCCACAGCGGGATCCGCTGCTTGCCCGGGATGATGGCCTTGGCGATGAGGCCCAGGACCAGGCCCAGAATGATGGCCCACAACCACGTCATGTCGCCTCCTCTGACGGCGCGGTGCACATGAGGTCGCACGTGCGGGTCGCCCCGTCAGTGTCGCTCCGCCCCGGCCGCGGCGCACGCCGGAGCCGGCCCGGGCGGGCGGGCCCCGGTCTCGAATGCGGCGCAGCCTGGGCGTACCGTGGAATCCGACCGGAAACCGGGGAATATTCCGGCGGAATCGAAGCAGGTGGTGGACATCGTGATGCGGAAGCAGAGCAGCGACCAGACCTTCCGGATCACGGGGGCCCGGCAGGGGCTGACCGAGGACGTGCGCGGCCGGCAGCGCCGGTATGTGATCTCGATGGGCGTGCGGACCGTGGCGGTGCTGCTGACGGTCGTGCTGTGGAACGTCGAACGGCCGGTCGCCATTGCCACGCTGGTGCTGGGCATGGCGCTGCCGTACATTGCGGTAGTGATCGCCAACGCGGGCCGGGAGAACGCCCCTTCGCTGCCGTCGACGTTCGTGGCGGGGCCGAGCCGGCCGATGCTGACGCCGGGGCCGAGCAGCGGTGCGGCGGATTCCGTTCCGGAACGGCCCGCGGCGGGCGCGTCGGCATCCGACTCCGACCTCGGCTGATCGCCTACCGGTCTGCAAAGCTCAAGAAAAGCTCAGATCAATCATGGAGTTCCGGTGCACCGCGCACCATTCCCCGTGACATACTGCGTACGCGCTCCGCATCCCCCGTCGGAGCGACGGACCGACGCCGGGCGGCTCCCCCCGTGGCTGCCCGGCGTCGTCATGTCCGCAGGCCGGTCGGGCGGCCCGGGCGGGCGGACGTAGGGTTGAGGCGTGAACTCCCCGAACTCCGCCGAGAACGTCACCATCTGTTCGGCCAAGGGCTGCCGGGCCGACGCCGTGTGGGTGCTGGCGTGGAACAACCCGAAGCTGCACACTCCGGACCGCCGCAAGACGTGGCTGGCGTGCGAGGAGCACCGGGAGCATCTGTCGCAGTTCCTCGGCGTGCGCGGGTTCCTCAAGGACGTGGTGGCGCTGCGGGAGTGGGAGGCGTCGGCGGGCGGGCGCTGACGGCCGGGGCGGGTCTTCGGGCTCAGCCGCCGATCGCGGACATCGGGCGTTCGGGCTGGAGGAAGGACGGGTCGTCCAGGCCGGAGCCCGCCTTCTTGCCCCACATCGCAAGCTTCCATATCCGGGCGATCTCGTCGTCCGGCGCCCCGGAGCGCAGTGCGCCGCGCAGGTCGGTCTCCTCGGTGGCGAACAGGCAGGTGCGGACCTGGCCGTCGGCGGTGAGCCGGGTGCGGTCGCAGGCGCGGCAGAACGGGCGGGTGACGGAGGCGATGACGCCGACGCGGTGCGGTCCGCCGTCGACCAGCCAGCGCTCGGCGGGTGCGGCGCCGCGGGCCTCCTGGCCCTCGGGGGTGAGCGCGAAGCGGGTGCGCAGCGAGGTGAGGATGTCACCGGCGGTGATCATGCCGTCGCGCTTCCAGCCGTGCTGGGCGTCGAGCGGCATCTGCTCGATGAAGCGGAGCTCGTAGTCCTGGGCGATGGCCCAGGCGAGCAGGTCGGGGGCCTCGTCGTCGTTGAGCCCGGGCATCAGGACGGTGTTGACCTTCACCGGGGTCAGGCCGGCGTCGCGGGCCGCCGCCAGACCGCGGAGGACGTCGTCGTGCCGCTTGCGGCGGGTGAGGGCCTGGAAGACGTCCGGGCGGAGGGTGTCCAGGGAGACGTTGACGCGGTCCAGGCCGGCGTCGCGCAGGGCCCGGGCGGTGCGCTGCAGGCCGATGCCGTTGGTGGTCAGCGACATCTGGGGGCGCGGGGTGAGGGCGGCGACCCGCTCGACGATGCCGACCAGGCCGGGGCGGAGCAGGGGCTCGCCGCCGGTGAAGCGGACCTCTTCGATGCCCAGGTCGCGCACGGCGATCGTGATCAGCCGGACGATCTCGTCGTCGGTGAGCAGGTCCGGCTTGGCGAGCCACTGCAGGCCCTCTTCCGGCATGCAGTACGTGCAGCGCAGATTGCACCGGTCGGTGAGCGAAACCCGCAGGTCGGTGGCCACGCGGCCGTAGGTGTCGATGAGCACAGGGCCCCCTCCCCGAGAGCGACGGACCGGTACGTCGTCCGCTGGTGGATCAGTACGTCTTCGAGACTACGCGATGGGTCCGACAGTGAGCAGAGATCAGAAGCACGAGGTGGGCGGGACGGCGTCGTAGCTCTCTACGACGCCGCCCCGCCCGGGTCCCGTACGGATGGCTCAAGGAGTCAGTGCGCTCCGGTGCCGGTCAGGGAGCGGACCTCCAGTTCGGCGTACTTCTGGGCGTCCGGCTCCTCCTTGGAGAGCAGGGAGGCCAGCCAGCCGAGCAGGAAGCCCAGCGGGATGGAGATCAGGCCGGGGTTCTCCAGCGGGAAGACGGCGAAGTGCGCGCGGGGGAACATCGAGGTGTCCTTGCCGGAGACGACGGGCGAGAAGAGTACGAGCAGCACGGACGAGGCCAGGCCGCCGTAGATGGACCACAGCGCGCCCTGGGTGGTGAAGCGCTTCCAGAACAGGCTGTAGAGGAGCGTCGGGAGGTTGGCGGAGGCGGCGACCGCGAAGGCCAGCGCCACCAGGCCGGCGACGTTCAGTCCGCGGGCGAAGACGCCCAGCACGATGGCGACCGCGCCGATCCCGACGGTCGCCCAGCGGGCCGCGCCGATCTCCTCCTTCTCGGTGGCCTCGCCCTTGCGGAGCACGTTGACGTAGATGTCGTGGGCGAAGGACGAGGACGAGGCGAGGGTGAGGCCGGCGACCACGGCGAGGATGGTGGCGAAGGCGACGGCGGAGATGAGGGCGAGCAGGACGGCGCCGCCGGTGGATCCGGCGCCGCCGCCGATGACCTCGGCGAGCTGCGGGGCGGCGGTGTTGCCCGGCTTCTCGATGTCCGCGGGCTTGATCAGGGCCGCGGCGCCGAAGCCGAGCGCGATGGTCATCAGGTAGAAGACGCCGATGATGCCGATCGCCCAGTTCACGGATTTCCGGGCGGCCTTGGCGGTGGGGACCGTGTAGAAGCGGATGAGGATGTGCGGCAGGCCGGCGGTGCCCAGGACGAGCGCGAGGCCCAGCGAGATGAAGTCGATCTTCGAGGTGGCGGTGGCGCCGTATTTGAGGCCGGGCTGCAGGAAGGCGGCGCCCTTGCCGCTGTTCTCCGCCGCGGCGCCGAGCAGCGACGAGATGTCGAAGTGGAACTTCAGCGCCACCAGGAACGTGATCAGCAGGGTGCCGGCGATCAGCAGCACCGCCTTGATCATCTGGACCCAGGTGGTGCCCTTCATGCCGCCGATGGTCACGTAGAGGATCATCACGATGCCGACGAGGACGACGACCAGGACCTTGCCGGTCTCGCTGGTGATGCCCAGCAGCAGGGTGACCAGCGCCCCGGCGCCCGCCATCTGGGCGAGCAGGTAGAAGATCGAGACGACGATGGTCGAGGTGCCCGCGGCGGTGCGGACCGGGCGCTGGCGCATCCGGTAGGCGAGGACGTCGCCCATGGTGAACCGGCCGGAGTTGCGCAGCGGTTCGGCCACCAGGAGCAGCGCGACGAGCCAGGCGACGAGGAAGCCGATGGAGTAGAGGAAGCCGTCGTAGCCGAAGAGGGCGATGGCGCCGGCGATGCCGAGGAAGGACGCGGCGGACATGTAGTCGCCGGAGATGGCCAGGCCGTTCTGGAAGCCGCTGAACCGGCGGCCGCCGGCGTAGAAGTCCTCCGCGCCCTTGGTCTGCCGGCCGGCCCAGACGGTGAGGGCGAGGGTCGCGGCGACGAAGACGGCGAAGAGGGTGATGATCAGGGGGCGGTGCTCACCCGCTCCGCCGGCCGCGAGCGAAACCGCGGACAGCTGCTGATGGGTACTCATGCGCCCGCCTCCAGGCGGGACTTGATGGCCTCGGCCCTGGGGTCGAGCCTGCGGGCGGCGTACCGCGAGTACCACCAGGCGATGAGGAAGGTGGTGACGAACTGGGCCAGGCCGAGGACGAAGGCGACGTTGAGGTGGCCGACGACCTTGGTGGCCATGAAACCGCCGGCGTAGCTCGACAGCACGACGTACACCAGGTACCAGAGGACGAAGGCGACGGTGAGCGGGAAGGCGAACGAGCGGTGGGCGCGGCGGAGTTCCTCGAATTCCGCGCTCGACTGCACCTGTCGGTAGTCGGGCGGCTCGTGCGTCCCCGGATCGATGGTCGGTGCGGCGCTCACGGGATCTCCTGACGCGAGGGGGCGGTTTTCCCGGCCGGTCCGGCGGCTGCGCGGGCCGGTCCAGGCCGACGATAAAGCTCACGTAAGTGACGTGGATCACGCATGGTAGAGCCGTGGCACCCGATCCGACAGGGGGCCGTTGGTTGAAAAACTGAGGAAAAACGCGGCGGATGGCGGCACCGCCCGCCACCGCGCGCGGGGCGCTTCGTTGAGCCCGGTGTGAACCCGCCGCCCCAGCAGGCCCCGCAGCCCTCCGCTCCCCGTCGGCGCCCCTACGGCAGCGTGCGGCTGCCGGCGCCGCTCGTCATCGTCCCGTCGGAGCCCCGGCCGGGTGCGGCCCCCGCCGTGCGCCGCTGGTACGGCCGGCGGATCCCCCTGCCGCCGCTGAGCATCACCACGCTGCGCCGCACCGACTGACGGTCCGGCATGGATGACGGTACGTCAACCCCCCGTCGCCACAGGTCCGTACCACCTCCGCCGCCGTACGGTTTTCGCCCGGTTTTTTCTCCGGATTCCATTGCTGCACCCGAGTGATCGCCGATAGCTTCACGTCTCATTGCACCCGCCCGTGCGCAAACCCGTGCACGGGCGGTCTCACGGATGATGTGGAGTACCCATGGCTCATCCCCGATCCAGACGCATGCGGGCGCTGGCCGTACCGCTCGGGCTGGCTCTGACGGCGTCCCTCGGCTTCCTCTCCCCCGCGGCCACCGCCGCGCCGCAGGACGCCCCGGCCGCGGCCGACGGCCCGCTGCTCTCGTACGTCGTCAACACCACGCCCGGCCATGCCACGGTCGGCAAGGTCGAGAAGGCGATAGCCCGGGCCGGCGGGAAGGTGATCGTCGCCCACGAGAAGATAGGCGTGATCGTCGTCCACTCGGCCGATCCGCAGTTCGCCGCCTCGATACGCACCGTGCCGGGCGTGGCGTCGGCGGGTGCGACCCGGACCGCGCCGCTGAAGGCGTCGGGCACCACCGACGTCGGCAAGCCGCAGAAGGTGGACCTGTCCACATCGCAGCTCGCGGCGGCCGGCAAGGCCGCCAAGGCGAAGGGCGGCGAGCCACTCGAACCGCTGCAGTGGGACCTCCCCGCCATCAAGGCCGACCGGGCCGCGAAGGTGAACCCCGGCAGCCGGAACGTCACCGTCGCCGTCATCGACACCGGCGTGGACGACACCCACCCGGACCTGAAGCCCAACTTCTCCGCCCGGCAGTCCGCCAACTGCGTGGGCGGCGTGGCCGATACGTCCAAGGGGGCCTGGCGGCCCTGGGACCCGGCCAGCGACTACCACGGCACGCATGTCGCCGGCACGATCGCCGCGGCCCGCAACGGCGTCGGGGTGGCCGGTGTCGCCCCGGGCGTGAAGGTCTCCGCCATCAAGGTCAGCGAGCCGGAGACGAGCCTGTTCTACGCCGAGAGCGTGGTGTGCGCCTTCGTCTTCGCGGCCGACCACGGCGTGGCGGTCACCAACAACAGCTATTACGTCGACCCGTGGATGTTCAACTGCAAGGATGACGCCGACCAGGCCGCCATCGTTGACGCGGTCGGCCGGGCGGCGAGCTACGCGACGCGCAAGGGCGTGCTCAACGTCGCCGCCGCGGGCAACTCCGACCTCGACCTCGCGGCCCCGAAGCTGCCCGACGCGTCCAGCCCGAACGACTCCACGCCCGTCGAGCGCAGCATCAACCCCAAGACCTGCTGGGACGTGCCCACCCAGCTGCCGGGCACGGTGACGGTCGCGGCGACCGGTGTGCACAAGCTCAAGTCCGGCTACTCGAACTACGGCCTGGGCCAGATCGACGTGGCCGCGCCGGGCGGCGACTCGAAGCAGGTGCCCGAGCTGCCGGCCAAGAACGGCAACATCCTCTCCACCATGCCGGGCGGCGACTGGGCCTATCTGGCGGGTACGTCCATGGCCACCCCGCACGTGGCGGGCGTCGCGGCGCTGCTGAAGAGCGCCCACCCCAAGTCCAGCCCGCAGGAGATCCAGTGGCTCCTCAAGGCACAGGCGGACAACCCCGGCTGCCCCACGGGTGACACCACCTGCACGGGCACGCAGCACATCAACAGCCACTTCGGTTACGGGATCGTCGACGCGCTCGACGCGGTGAAGAAGTAACCGCGGACGTCACCGGGAGACGCGGCCGCGAGCCGCTCAGGCGGTGACCGTCTGCGGGGGCCGGGTGCTTCGGCGCCCGGCCCCTTGCCGTTCCGCCGCCGCCTTCAGCACGCCCTCGGCCAGCGCGAACTGCGCCGCCGTATACGTGAACATGATCCAGAACTGCGGGGCCGGCAGCTGCGGCCAGTGGGCGATACCGGAGGCGATCAGGGTGTCGGAGAGCAGGAAGAGCAGTCCGCCGGCCGCCGCCCAGGGGCCCGCGCGCAGCGCGCCGAAGGCCATCGCGGTGAGCAGCAGGCTGTATCCGGCGACCGGGATCCGCAGGTCGGCCGGGAGGTCCGGCCACAGCAGGGCGACGGTGGCGACCAGCGCGAGGGCGTAGCCGCCGGCGAACGCACCCGTACGGGCCCGGCCGCCCGGCGGGGTGCCGTGGCGGCCGCACAGCAGCAGGTAGCAGACGTGCCCGGCCGCGAACGAGCCCATCCCCACCAGGAAGACCACGCCTCCGCCGTGTCCGCCGATCTGGAGGAAGGTGTCGCCGCCGCAGCCGAACAGCAGCGCCCCGGCGAGCAGTACGGGGCCGCCGCGGGCCAGGACGTATGCGGCGAGGACCGGCATCAGGGCGGGTTTGGTGAGGTGGTCGACGAGGGTGGCGCCCGCGAGCAGCGCACCGAGGTGGACGACGGCGAGCACGGCGAACACGGCCAGCAGGGGCCGGACGGCCCCCGGCCGGCGGGGCGTCACGCGACGGTCTCCTCGACCGAGGCGGGGGCGGAGGCTGCGGGGGCGGGGTCGGTCCCGGGCCGCCGGGCGGCCGGGGACCAGCCCGGACCGCGGAAGATCCGCCCGGCGCGCTCGGCCCAGCTGTCCGCGGCCCGTACGTCCCGGGCGATGGCGGCGTACTCGTGGGTGGCCACCCGCAGCGGGTTGTAGGTCTCGATGTTCTTGGTGAGGCCGTAGACGGGCCGCTCGGTCTCGGGGACGAACGAGCCGAACATCCGGTCCCAGATGATCAGGATCCCGCCGAAGTTGCGGTCCAGATAGCCGCCTTGGGAGGCGTGGTGGACGCGGTGGTGGGAGGGTGTGTTGAGGACGAACTCGAAGGGGCGGGGCAGTTTGCCGACGCGTTCGGTGTGCACCCAGAACTGGTAGACGAGGTTGGCGCCGGAGGTGAAGGCGATCACGGCCGGATGCACGCCGAGCGCGACCATCGGCACGTAGAACGGCCAGACGGTCCAGGTCGTCCAGGGCTGGCGCAGGGCGGTGGTGAGGTTGAACTTCTTGCTGGAGTGGTGCACCACGTGGCAGGCCCACAGGATGCGGATGACGTGGTGGCCGCGGTGCGACCAGTAGTAGAAGAAGTCCTGGACGAGCAGCATCAGCAGCAGCGTCCACCACAGCACGGGGATGCGCAGCGGGGTGAGTTCGTAGATCGCGGCGTAGATCGCCACGATGGGTATCTTCCACAGCGCGTCGAAGACCAGGCTGCCCAGTCCCATGCCGACGCTGGTGGCCGCGTCCTTGGCCTCATAGCCCGCCGCGTCCTCGTCGGGATGCAGGCGGTAGCTCACCATCTCCACCACGGTGAGCAGGACGAAGGCCGGTACGGACCACAACACGACATCGGGCAGGTGCGGCATGTCCCGCACCATAAGGGCGTGGACGGGGGTGCCGCTAGGGGTTGTTACTCAGAAGTATGTGAGACGTGATGTCAGTTGCCGGCGAATGCTGTGAGGCCCGATGACGACCGCACCCTCCCTCGCCGTCCTCGGCGGCGGTTTCTCCGACGATCCCGACACCCTGCTCGACGACTTCGTGCTGGCCGCCGCCGGGCGGCCGCGGCCGAAGGTCTGCTTCCTGCCCACGGCCAGCGGCGACGCCCCCGGCTACATCGAGAAGTTCCACACTGCCTTCGCCGCCCGGGACTGCGAGAGAAGCCACCTGGAGCTGTTCCGCCGCACCGTGACCGATCTGCGGGCCTTCGTCCTCGCGCAGGACGTCGTCTACGTCGGCGGCGGCAACACCGCCAACATGCTCGCCGTCTGGCGGCTGCACGGCCTGGACGCGGTGCTGCGCGAGGCGTACGCGGCCGGCGTCCTGCTGTGCGGCATCAGCGCGGGCGCCTGCTGCTGGTTCGAGAGCGCCTTCTCCGACTCCTTCGGCCCGCCGGCGCCGCTCACCGACGGCCTGGGCCTGCTGCCGGGCAGCCTGTGTCCGCACTACGACACCGAGCCGGAACGCCGCCCCGGCTACCTGGCGGCCGTCAAGGACCGCTCCCTGCCCGCGGGGTGGGCCGTCGACGACGGCGCGGCGGGCCTGTTCTCCGCCGGCCGCCTGGTGGACGTCGTGACCCGCACCCCGGGCGCCACCCTGCACCGGGTGACCCTTGGCCCGGACGGCACGGCACACGAGACGGCGGAGGAGGCACGGGTGCTGGGCGGGTGACGGCGGGCGGGCGGTCCCGGCCGGGGTGCGGGCGAGGGCAGACGACGCTCACCGTCCCGGCCTGGGCCGGTAGTGACACTTGTCCATCAGCAGGTCGAGGTCGATCACGCCGTCCTGAGCCAGCCGGCGCGACGCGACGAGGGCCTGGGCGCGCCGCACGCGATCTGCCCCTGCGGGGAGGGGGTCGGACGCCTCCCGGGCGGCGGCCCCGGCGTCCTCGTCATTGGCGGGGGGCACCTCGGCCATGACTGCCTCCTTGCTCGTCAGGCGGGCAAAGATAGTGGACAACGCCGGGTCGGGCGGCGGCGCTTCTCCCCCTGGTGGTCCACCGCCCCGCCCCTCACCACACCCGTACCGACCCGCCCGGGGCGAAGGCCGGGCTGGTGGCGGTCGGGGGGATCTTGTCGAGGGGGCGGGTGAGTTCGGTGACCGTGGGGCCGACGCGGGCGGCTATGGGGGCCAGGTGGGCGAGGTCGAAGCCGTAGACGTGGGCGGCGTTGGTGGCGAGCAGGGCGGCGGTCTCGTCGCGGGGGAGATCCGCGTAGGCGAGGCGGAGGGCCTCGCGGGAGTAGGGGTGGGTGCCCTCGTCGTGCGGGTAGTCGCTGCCCCACATGATCTTGTCGAGGCCGATGCGGTGGCGCAGCGGGACCTCGTGCGGGCGCATGAAGCTGGCGCCGACGTAGCAGTGGTCGCGCCAGACGGCGGCCGGGGTGGCGTCCATGGTGGCGTCCAGGCCCGCGCCGAACCGGGACTCCGCCGTGGTGGCGGTCCGGGACGCCGCGGCGACCAGCCGGCCGTGGTAGTAGTCCAGCATGTCCAGGACGCCGGGGATCCAGCCGGAGCCCTGTTCCGTCAGGACGAGCCGGAGGCCGGGGTGGCGGCGGAAGGCTCCGCCGAAGATCAGGTGCCACAGGGCGCGGTGCGAGAACCAGGTCGTCTCGACCATGAAGACCGCGCGGGCGGCCGGTTCGTCGCCGAGCGGCGGGGAGGCGGAGCCGCCGTGGTGGTTGACCGGGACCTGCAGCTCGTCGCAGACCGCCCAGAGCGGGTCGTAGACCGCGGAGTGGAGTTCGGGGAGGCCGGAGCCGGGCGGGGTGCCGGGGAGCAGGACGCCGCCGGTGAGGCCCGCCTCCTTGGTGCGGCGGACCTCCTGTGCGGCCAGCTCGACGTCGTGGAGGAGGATCTGTGCGACGCCGGCCCGGCGGCCGGGGGCCTCGGCGCAGAAGTCGGCCAGCCAGCGGTTGTGGGCCCGCAGACCGGCCCAGCGCAGCTCGAACTCGGTGCCGGTGGGCGGCGGCGCCATGAGGGAGGCGCTGGGGAAGAACGGCGGGATGGTGTTGGGGAAGACGACCTCGGCGACGATGCCGTCGGCCTCCAGTTCGGCGAGCCGGCGGGCGGAGTTCCAGTTGCGGTCGGCGGTGTCGGCGAGCAGGTCCTCGTGCGGGTTGACGTAGGTGGCCGCCCAGGCGTCGAAGTCGTCGTGGTGGCGGGACTCCAGGTACGGCTTGTAGTCGAGCAGGTCGGCGCCGGCGTGGCAGTCGGCGGAGATGACGGTGTAGCGCTCCTCGGTCGTCATGGTGGTTTCCCTCGGTGCAGTCATCGTCCTCACTCCGTTCCCAGGACCGGGAAGTCGTGGCCGGTGAGCCAGTGGCGGCCCGCGGCGCGGGAGCGGGCCCAGGCCGCCTCGACCGCCGACTGGTCGTCGGACTGGCCGAGTTCGGCGGGTGTCGGGCCGAAGCGGCGGGCCAGCGGGGCGAGCGCGTCCGGGTCGAAGCCGAAGACCTCGGCCGCGGCCAGGCCGAGCATCCGGCGGGTCTCGGCCACCGGTATGTCGTGGAAGGTGTCGCGCAGCCACCTCCGGGTGTCCGGCCAGGTGCCCTCGGGGTGCGGGAAGTCGCTGCCCCAGAGGATGTTGTCGACGCCGATCTCGTAGCGCTGGGCGAGTTCGCGGCGTTTGGTGTTGGTGGCGCAGACGAACACCTGGCGGTCGAGGTATTCGTGGGGCGGACGCTTCAGCTCCGCGAAGGGGCTGAGCTTCTTGCCGCCGTGGGCGCCCAGGTAGAGACGGTCCATGAACCACAGCAGGTTCGGCAGCCACCAGCAGCCCGACTCCGCGACGCCGAACTTCAGGCCGGGGTGGCGTTCGAAGACGCCGGACCAGAGCAGGAACCACAGCGGGCGGGCCGGCCACCAGGTCACCTCGGAGACGAAGATGCCCAGGTGGTCGCCGTATTCATGGCGGGGCGCGGCCCCGGAGTGGGTGACCACCGGCATCGCGCACTCGGCGGCGGCCGCCCATACGGGGTCGTAACGGCGGTCGTGGTAGGGCGCCTTGTCCGCCCACATGGCGGGGATCATCAGCGCGCCCAGGCCGGACTCCCTGGCGCGGTGGATCTCCGCGACGACCTCGCCGGGGTCCGCCGTCACGGGCAACAGGGCGACGCCGCAGTGCCGTTCGGGGTGCGCGGAGACGAACTCGGCGAGCCAGCGGTTGTGGGCCCGGGCCCCGGCCATGCCCAGGTCGGGGTCCTGGTCGCCGGAGAGGCCGAGCCCCACGCCGAAGGGCGCGGCGGTCCGGCTGTCCACGGCGTCCGCGTCCGGGAAGACCACCTCCGCCGCGACGCCGTCCCCGTCGAGTTCCTTGACGCGCTGTGCCGGGTCCCAGCCGCCGCGCAGGCCCTCCTCGTGGTCGGCGAACCAGCGGGCGGCGAAGGCGTCGTTGCGGATGCCGAGGCGGGTGGCCTCCTCCCGGCGGGCGCCGCGCTCCCCGAGGAACTCGTCGAAGGCCCGGTGGAACCGGCGCTCCAGATAGGGCCGGTACTCCTCGGTGGGCAGCCCGGCGTGGCAGTCGGAGGAGATGATCAGGTACGGGTCCTGGTCGGTCATCACACACCCCTCAGTCCAGGATGAAGCGTTCGAGGTACGACGGGGCGGACCGGTCGAGCATCGACCGGGCCCGGGCCCTGATCTGCCGGTCGCCGTGCTCGCCGGGCGGCAGCATCCAGAACCGGTCGGCCCGGATGCCGGCGACCACGGATGCGGCGACCTCCTCGACCGGTGTGAACGCGATCTCGTGCCCGGCCTCCTTCATCGCGGCCTCCCACTGGCCGAGGCTGCGGTAGGGCGTGCGGCGGGGCTTCTCCTTGGCGTACCGCGCCGGCCGGTTGCGGTGCGACTCCCACAGGCCGGTGCGCAGCATGTGCGGGCCCGGGAAGAGCACCGACGTCCCGACGGGCGCGTCCTCCGCCTTCAGATGGGCGTAGAGCGATTCCGTCATGGTCACCACGGCGGCCTTGGTGACGGCGTAGACGGACGCGGTCGGCAGCGGGGCGATACCGCCGTCGGTGGACGAGGTGTTGACGACGTACCCGGGTGCACCGCCCGCGAGCATGCGGGGCACGAAGGCCTGGATGCCGTGGAAGACGCCCCAGACGTTGACCGCGAAGGCCCACTTCCAGTCGTTGACCTCGTGTTCCCACATGCGGCCCTCGGCGCCGGAGCCGACGCCCGCGTTGTTGCACAGCACGTGGACCGCGCCGAAGGCGTCGTACGCCGCGGCGGCGAGGCGGTGCACCTCCTCGCGCACCCCGACGTCGACGGTGTGCGCGAGGACCTCCGCGCCGTCGGCCGTCAGCGCGTCCGCGGCGTCCCGCAGCGGCGCCTCCTCGACGTCCGCGAGGACGACCTTGAGCCCCTCGGCGGCGAAGCGCCTCGCCAGGGCGAGGCCGATGCCGCTCGCGGCGCCGGTGACGACCGCGACCTGTCCCGCCCGCAGGTCCATCAGACGCTCCCCTCGGGCGGCCCGTCGAGGATCTGCTGCGGATCGTCGTACCGCTGGTGGGCGTAGGGCAGCAGGGCCTGCGGGTCGACCCGCGCGACCACCGTGCCCCGCTGGTCGCTGGTCTTCTCGCCGAAGGTGATTCCCACGAGGGTGCGGACGGGGAGGTCGGCGACCGGGTCGTGCATCGACTCCCGGAGGACGACGTCGCCGGTGACCCGCTCCAGGGTCCGGTGCTTCTCCTGCCGCACGCAGTGCACCAGCACCGGGTCGGTGTCGAAGCCCGAACCGTCCACCGCGGGAAGGAACTTGAAGTAGAAGTCCGTCCTCGGCTCCGGGTCGGGGACCGGCAGGGCGCCGCTCACCGCGCCGCGCACCTCCACGAAGGCGATGCCGTGCCGGGCGAGCGCGGCGCGTACGGTCAGGCCGTCGCGCTCGACGGTCACCTCGCCCAGCTTCTTGGGCTCCCCGAAGACCTCCCGGCCGCCGGTCAGGGCCCGCTCGTGGGTCATCGGCATGACGAGCGGATACCAGCCCGGCACGCCGTCGTGCGCGGCGGCGACCGCGACCGAGCCGGCGCCGAGCGGATAGCCGGGCAGCGTAACGGTGCTGATGGTGGCCCGGACCAGCGGGCGTCCGGAGGGTTTCAGCGGCGGCGGCAGCACGGCCGCGACCGCGTCCGGATCACTCTCCCAGAGCGCCACCACACCGGTGGACCAGATGTCGGGGAGCCGGGAGCCGGTGGCGCGCGCGGCGGCGATCTCCGCCTCGGTGCGGGCTCCGTAGCGTATGCGTGCCATGCCGTACCGCCCTTCTCAGGTCGTGACCTTCCGGGGGTTCCATCGGCGCCTGTAACACAGTTACACCGCGCGGGACGAAGGGTAAAGGGCCTTGCGAACAAGGGAAGTTGACGGGATGGGTGAGGGTCATGACACGTACCGGACTGACCGGCGAGGAGGTGCTGGCGGCCGCCGCCCGGCTGGTGCGGGAGCACGGCCCGGCCGCGCTGACCATGCGCCGGCTCGCCACGGAACTGGGCACCGCCGTCACCTCCATCTACTGGCACGTCGGCAACCGCGAGTCCCTGCTGGACGCGCTGGTCGAGCGCACCGTCCGGGAGATGGGCGAGATCCGGCCCGCCGGACGCACCCCGCACGCCCGGATCGTCTCGGTCGGCCGGGCGCTGTACGCGGCGCTGCGCGAACGGCCGCAGCTGATCGCGATGGTGCACGAACGCGGCCTGACGGAGCGGATGTTCCTGCCCGCGCAGCAGGCGCTGGTCCGTGAGCTGCACGTCGCCGGGCTGCGCGGGGAGCCGGCCGCCGAGGCGGTCCGCGCGGTGCAGTTCCAGGTCGTCGGCTTCGTACTGGTCGAGCGGGCCCGCGAGCGGTCACCCGCGCAGCACCCGAGCGAGGGCGAACTGTGGGACTCCCCCGCCGCGGCACACGATCCGGCGCTGGCCCGTGCCCTGGCCGCACCGGCGGACGCGGAGCGGCTGTTCACGGTCGCGCTGGAGGCGCTGGTGTCGTCGCTGCTGCCGACCTGAGGGGGGATCGGACGGCGGGGGCGTCAAACCCGCGCCATCGGGCCGGATTTGCCCGGATGCAGGCCGTACGGGCGGGTTGCGGCGGCGGTACGGGTTCGGCCGGTGTCGGTGGGGGCCCGTATCCTCAGGGACCATGCTCGAAGACCGCATGGCAGCAGCCGACCCGATCGCGCCGAAGATCGGGCAGCAGCCGGGACCATCGACCCCACCGGGTCCGCCGGCTCCCTGGCCGTCCGGGTACCCCGAGGGGTACGCGGTGGTCGACGTGGAGACGACGGGCCTGGCACGGGACGACCGGATCATCTCCGCGGCCGTGTACCAACTCGACGCACACGGCGAGGTGCAGGACCACTGGTACTCCCTCGTCAACCCGCAGCGGGACCCGGGCCCGGTGTGGATCCACGGGCTCACCAGCGCGGTGCTCGCCGACGCCCCGCTCTTCGCGGACGTCGTCCCGGAGCTGTCCCGGCGGCTCGACGGCCGGGTGCTGGTGGCGCACAACGCCATGTTCGACTGGTCGATGATCGCCCGCGAGTACGCCCGCGCCGCGGCCGTCGCCCCGGTCCGCCAGCGGCTGTGCACCATCGCGCTGTCGAAGGAGCTGGGGCTGCCGCTGCCCAATCACAAGCTGGAGTCGCTGGCCGCCCATTACGGCGTCGTCCAGGAGCGCGCCCACCACGCGCTGGACGACGCCCGGGTGTTGACCGAGGCGTTTCGCCCCAGTTTGCGGCGGGCCGCCCGGGAGAACCTCCGGCTGCCGCTGCTGAGCTGCCAGCCGCTCACGGAGTGGTCGGACAGCCCCGCCCCCCGCCGGACCGCCGCCGCGTCGTCCTACCGCCCGTCCACCTGGCGGCCGTCCCGTAAGCGGCCGGCCTGCCCGTACCCCAATCCGGGGCGCTACGTCGAGGGCGGGCGGCTCGTCCAGGGGATGCGGGTCGCCTTCTCCGGTGACACCTCGGTGGACCGCGAGCTGCTGGAGGACCGGGCGATCGAGGCCGGCCTGCACGTCGCCACGAGCGTGTCCCGGCTGACCAGCCTGCTGGTCACCAACGACCCGGACGCCCGTACCTCCAAGACCGCCAAGGCCGCCGCGTACGGCACGGTCGTGATCGACGAGGCGGCGTTCATGCAGCTGCTGCAGGACGTCGCGCCGGCCGGGTCCGCGCCTGCGTCCGGGTGAAGCCCGCCCAACACGCCCGCCGGCGCCTCGCCCCGCACCCGCCCCGCCCGCACGCTGTGGCGCATGGCACGTTGTGAGGTCTGCGGAAACGATTACGGAATGACGTTCGAGGTGCACGCGCAGGGCGCGGTGCACGTCTTCGACTGCTTCTCCTGCGCCATCCACCGCATGGCGCCGATCTGTGAGCACTGCCGGGTCCAGATCATCGGCCAGGGCGTCGAGGCCGACGGCAAGTGGTACTGCGGGGCGCACTGCGCGCGGTCGGACGGGCGGGTGGGCATCGTCGACCGGGTGTGAGCGCGGGGCGGCGGCCGGCGCTCCAGGACCCGGCGCCGGGCGGCCGGACCGCCCCAGGTACCGTCGAAGCCGTGTACCGCTTCCTGTTGTCCCGGCAGTGGGTGATCCTCACCCTCGTGGGTCTCGTGCTGATCCCCGTCATGATCAAGCTGGGCTTCTGGCAGCTGCACCGCCATGAGCACAAGGTGGCGCAGAACCGGCTCATCGCGTCCAGCCTGGCCGCGAAGCCGGTCCCGGTGACCGACCTGGCCGCCCCCGGACGGGACCTGCCGCACCGCGACATGTGGCGCCCGGTGACCGCCACCGGCCGCTACGACACCGCCCACGAGGTCGTGGTCCGGCAGCGCACCGCCGCCGACGAACAGTCCATCGGCTACTACGTGCTCACCCCGCTGGTCCTCGCCAAGGGCGACGCCGTGCTGGTCAACCGCGGCTGGATCTCGGCGGGCAACGACCTCACCAAGTTCCCCCACGTCCCGCCGGCCCCCAAGGGCACGGTCACCGTCACCGGCCGGATGATGGCCGACGAGACCACCGCGGTCAGCGGCATCAAGGACACCAAGGGCCTGCCGCCCCGCCAGGTGATGCTGATCAACAGCAAGGAGCAGGCGGAGCGGACCGGCCGGACGATGCTCGGCGGCTACATCGAGCAGACCGCGCCCGAGCCGCCGGGCGGCACGCCGGAGCTGGTCCCCGAACCGGACCACGACTCCATCGGCCCGCACATGGCGTACGCGATCCAGTGGTGGCTGTTCGCCGCGGCGGTACCGGTCGGCTGGGTGGTGCTGGTGCGCCGGGAGCGCCGCGACCGGGTGAAGGCGGCCGAGGAGGCCGGGGCGGGACCGGACGGGTCGGGCACGGACGGGTCGGGCACGGACGGGGCAGGCACCGACGGGACGGGCACGGCGCCCGAAGTCCCCGGCACCGACGGCGCGGGCATGGCACCCGAAGTCGCCGCAACGGGGCGGGAGAACGGCGGCTCCGCCGGCGTAGCCCGGTCGGCCGTCAGCACCGAGTAGGGCGAGCGCACCGCGGGAAGGCGAGCTGCGTGCACCCACATATCGAGGACTACGCGCTCATCGGGGACCTGCAGTCCGCCGCGCTCGTCAGCCGCGACGGCTCGATCGACTGGCTGTGCCTGCCCCGCTTCGACTCGCCCGCCTGCTTCGCGGCCCTCCTCGGCGACAAGGACAACGGCCACTGGCGGCTGGCCCCGCAGGCGTCCGAGGCCCGCGCCCACCGCTCGTACCGCGGCGAGTCACTGATCCTCGACACCGTCTGGGAGACCCCGACCGGCCGCGTGAAGGTCACCGACTTCATGCCGCAGCGCGACGTCCAGCCCGATGTCGTACGGATCGTGGAGGGCCTCCAGGGCCGCGTCGAGATGCGCGGGACGCTGCGGCTGCGGTTCGACTACGGGCGGGTGGTGCCCTGGGTGCGGGCCACCGAGGGCTGCCGGGTGGCGATCGCCGGCCCGGACTCCGTATGGCTGCGCACCCCGGAGCAGAGCCACACCTACGGCAAGGACCTCAGCACCCGCTCGGACTTCACCGTCGCCGAGGGCGAGCGCACCGCCTTCGTGCTGACCTGGCACCCCTCGCACGAGCCGCGGCCGGACCAGATCGAGCCGTTCGGCGCGCTGGACGACACGCTGGAGGACTGGCAGGCCTGGGCCGCGCGGTGCCGCTACGACGGGCCGTACCGCGAGGCGGTGGTCCGCTCGCTGATCACCCTCAAGGCCCTCACCTACGCGCCCACCGGCGGTATCGTCGCCGCGCCCACCACCTCGCTGCCCGAGGAGCTCGGCGGGGTGCGCAACTGGGACTACCGCTACTGCTGGCTGCGCGACGCCAGCCTGACCCTGAACTCCCTGCTCTCCGCCGGCTATCTGGACGAGGCCGGCGCCTGGCGGGACTGGCTGCTGCGGGCGGTGGCCGGCGCCCCGGACGACCTGCAGATCATGTACGGGCTGGCCGGGGAGCGGCGGCTGCCGGAGTACGAGGTGCAGTGGCTGACCGGCTACTGCGACTCCGCGCCGGTGCGGATCGGCAACGGCGCCGTCGACCAGCGCCAGCTGGACGTCTACGGGGAGGTGCTGGACTCCTTCCACCTCGCCCGCACCGCCGGTCTGCCGGCCGAACCGCACGCCTGGAGCATCCAGCGGTCGCTGATGGAGTACCTGGAGTCCAACTGGCGCGACCCCGACGAGGGGCTGTGGGAGATCCGCGGGCCGCGCCGGCACTTCGTGCACTCCAAGGTCATGGCGTGGGTGGCGGCCGACCGGGCGGTCAAGGCCCTGGAGGCGAACCCGAAGCTGGGCGGCGATGTCGACCGCTGGCGGGCGATGCGCGACGAGGTGCACCGGGAGGTGTGCGAGCGGGGCTACGACGCCGAGCGCGGCACCTTCACCCAGTCCTACGAGACCCGGGACCTGGACGCGGCGACCCTGCTGATCCCCCGGGTGGGCTTCCTGCCCGGTGACGACCCGCGGGTGCGGGGCACCATCGAGGCGGTGCGCCGGGAGCTGACGCACGAGGGCCTGGTGCGCCGCTACACCACCGACGGGGGCTCGGTCGACGGGCTGCCGGGCGGTGAGGGCACGTTCCTGGTCTGCTCGTTCTGGCTCGCCGACGCGCTGCGGATGAGCGGCCGGCGGGACGAGGCGGCGCAGCTCTTCGAACGGCTGCTGTCGCTCCGCAACGACGTGGGGCTGCTCGCGGAGGAGTACGACCCGGCGGCCGGCCGCCAGCTGGGGAACTACCCGCAGGCGTTCAGCCACATCGGGCTGGTGGGGACCGCCTTCGGGCTGCTGGACGGGTCGGAGGCAGACTAGGGCCATGGATCTTGGACTCACCGACCGGACGTACCTCGTCACCGGGGCGACCCGTGGCCTGGGTTTCGCCACCGCCCGTGAACTCGTCGCCGACGGCGCGAACGTCGTGATCAGCGGACGCACCGAGGAGAGCGCCGCCGAGGCCGCCGCCGCGCTGGGCGACCGCGCCGTGGGGGTGGCGGCCGACAACGCCGCGGCGGACACCCCGGCCCGTCTGGTGGCGGCGGCCCGCGAGCGCTTCGGCCGGCTGGACGGCGTGCTGATCAGCGTGGGCGGGCCGCCGCCGGGGACGGCGGCGGCCAACACCGACGAGCAGTGGCAGGCGGCGTTCGAGTCGGTCTTTCTCGGCGCGGTGCGGCTGGCCCGGGCGGCCGCCGCCGAGCTGGACGAGGGCGGCGTGATCGGCTTCGTGCTGTCCGGCTCGGTGTACGAGCCGATCGCCGGCCTGACCGTCTCCAACGGACTGCGGCCCGGTCTGGCCGGTTTCGCGAAGTCGCTCGCCAACGAGGTGGGGCCGCGCGGCATCCGGGTCCTCGGTGTGCTGCCCGGCCGGATCGCCACCGACCGGATGACCCAGCTCGACGCGCTCTCCGGCGACCCGGAGGGCGCCCGGGCCCGTAACTCCGCAAAGATCCCGCTGGGCCGGTACGGCACGCCCGCGGAGTTCGGCCGGGTCGCGGCGTTCCTGCTGTCGCCGGCCGCGTCGTACGTGTCCGGAGTGATGGTGCCGGTCGACGGCGGGGCCCGGCACGGCTTCTGAGGGGCGGGCGGCGACCCGCCCCGGCCTCAAGTGACGCGTTCGGGGCGGTGCTTGACCTCGCGGAGCCGGACCTCGGCCGGCAGCCGGTCGAGCCCCGCCGAGCGCCGGGCGTGCGTCATCGTCTCGTCGGACAGCCGGCCGAGGACCTTGCCGGGGTCGGCGTGCGGGGCGAGCGCGAGGACCGCGCGGATGCGGGGGTCGGTGCGGCGGCCGGTGAGCCGTACGGTGGCCCGGTCGACGCCGTCCAGCGCCTCGGTCTCGGCGGTGAGCACCGCCTCCAGCGCCCGCCCGCGCAGCTCCGCGCCCTCGCCGTCGCCGCTGTCGACGAGGAGCTCGCCGAGCCGGTGGCGCCGGAACTGGGCCAGCAGCCACCACAGCAGGAGCAGCACGAGGACGGCCAGGCCGGCGATCACCACCGGCCAGAACCAGCCCTGGCCCGTCCAGCGGGTGCGCTGGTACGCGGTGAGCAGGACGTCGCCGGGATGGGACCAGGGCCAGCCGGCCGGCAGCCCGAGGTGCCAGGCCGCGGGCAGGTCCAGCCCGCCCAGCAGCACCAGCCCGCCGGCGCCGAACAGCACCACACCGATCAGGCCGAGGAGCACCCGGTTGGCCGTTCTGCGGGTCCGGCGCATCGCACTCACCTCTTCTTCGGACGCCGGACGTGCACGGTCAGCCGCGGCCTGTGGGCCAGGCCCAGCTGGTCGAGGCCCACGCCGAGTGCGGCGTCGAGGTCGGCGCGGACCTCGTCCAGTTCGCGGAAGTGGGAGACCGCCCGCGCCCTGGCCCGGTGCCGGCCGACGCTCATCCGTACCGACTGCACACCGGCGACCTCCATGGCGCGGTCGCGCAGGATCAGTGCGGCGGCCGGGCGGTCGAGGCCGGCCCGGACGTCCGGGGCCACCGGCCGCATCGGCAGCATCCGGCGCAGCCCGGGAGTGACGGCGAGCACGATCAGCCACAGGCCCACCGCCGCCACCAGCGCCGCGGCGGCCAGCACGTAGGTGTCGTCGAGGTGACGGGTGGCCAGTTCCCGGGCCAGCCACTTGCGCCAGACCATCGCGGAGCGGTCCGCGCGCACCGCGGCGACGTCGTAGAGGAGAAGGCCCGCGGCGGCCAGCAGCACGGCAGCGACCAGTGCGGCCGGGACCCGGCGGGACGACCAGAAACGACCGGTGCGGCCGCCGTCCGCGGCACCGGTGGCGGTGGCGCCGGTGGCGGAACGGGCCGATCCGCCCGGCGGCTTCTCCAGCGTGGGCAGCCGTCGGGTGTCCGCCGGCTCCGCGTCGTCGTCGCTCATCGCACCCTCTCCCGGCCCCGGCCCTCCAGCAGTGCGGAGTGCAGCCGCTCGACCTCCACGCCGACCTCGGGAACCGTCATGTTCGCCAACTCCGCCACACGCTCGGTCACCCGCCTGCGCACCGCAGCGCACTGCGCGCCGATGTCCGAGGGGTAGCCCAGCTCCACCGCGATCCGGACCCGCGCCTCGCCGAAGTGCGCCAGGTCCTCGCGGCGGTGGACGGTCACCGTGGCGTGCGCGTCCGTACGGTCCTGCGGGGATTCCGCGCGCAGCGCCTCGCGGGCGGACCGCGCGGCGATCTTCGCCACCACCCGGTCCGCGATCCGCGTCGCGCCCCGCTCGCCCGCCGGTACGTCAGCGGCAGCGGTGGGCGGGGACACCGTCGCCACCCCGGATCACCGCCGCCGTTCTTCGCGCTCGCCGGTGCGCGCGCGGAAGAACTCGCGGGCCTCCACGTCCCCGTCGAGGATCCGGCCCGCCACGAACCCGACCGCGCCCAGCGCCGCCACCAGTACGAACGCGCCGAAGCCGCCGAAGTATCCGGCGAAGCCCAGCGCCATTCCGGCCAGAAGACCGGCCACAGCCATGCTCATCGTGCGCTCCCTCGCTGCCACTCCGGACGGGCCCGCTCACTGGAGCCGGGGCTCCGCTCCCTCTTCTTCGTCCGATTCGTCGGGGAGCTTGACGTCGCTGACCGCGATGTTCACCTCGACGACCTCCAGGCCCGTCATCCGTTCCACCGCCGCGATGACGTTCTCCCGGACGTTGCGCGCGACCTCGGCGATCGCGACGCCGTAGTCGACCACGATCTCCAGGTCCAGCGCCGTCTGCACCTCGCCGACCTCGGCCTTCACCCCGCGGCTGGCGGTCGCCCCGCGGCCCCCGGCCGCGGGCACCCGCTCGCGGACCGCGCCGAACGTGCGGGCCAGACCGCTGCCCATGGTGTGCACGCCGACGACGTCCCGGGCCGCGAGGCCGGCGATCTTCTCCACGACGCCGTCGGCGATGGTGGTCCGTCCGCGGGTCGCGGGGGCACCGCCGCCGCGCTTGACCGGCGTCCTGGGTCCGTCCTCTTGCTGGCTCTCGGTCATCACCGTACGTCCCTTTCCGGAAAGAAGGGGATTAGATCCTCACTTTTCCGATTTCAGCCTGTTTCGCTCTCACCGTAGGCGCGGTCGGCCCCGGCCGCTCCGGGAATGCGGCAACGGAGTGCTCCCCCTGACGCCGTTCGCCGCACCGCCCTGCCGTACGGGCCGGTCTGCGGCAGGCTGGGGGCGGGGAAGCGAAAGGGGTGACGCGGTGGCCGGTGAGCAGTTGGCGCAGACGGTACGACAGCAACTCGGGATCGGCCGGGTGCTGCCACTGGGCGGGCCCGCGAACGGGTCCTGGATCACCGAACAGGCCGCCGCCGGCGCGCTGCGCGCGGCGCTCGGCACACCGGCCGGGGTGCGGCTCGGCACGCTGCGGCTCTCCGTCGCCGACCCGGCGCACGCCCCCGCCCCGGCGGTGCCCGCGCCGGCGAGCGCCCTGCCGCCGGGCCCGCTGCGGATCAGCGCCGAGTTCGCCGCGGTCGCCGACCGGCCGCTGCCCGCGGTCGCCGACCAGGTGCGGGCGGCGCTGCTGGAGACGTCGGTGCAGGGGCTGGGTCTGGTGGTGGCCGCGGTGGACCTGCGGGTGACGGGCCTGCTGGAGGAGGACGAGGCCGGCGCGGGCGGGGCGGAGCCGGCGCTCACCACCGTCCGCCCGGAGAAACCGCCCGTGACGGCCGAGCCGTCCGGTGCGGCCGCGGAGGGCCCGGAGGGCATCGCCGCCGCGGTGCTGGCGGTGTCCGGAGTGGCCCGGCTGGCGCCGGTGCTCGGCGGCCGGACCCGGGCGGTGCGGAGCACCGACGGTCATGTGCTGGTCCAGCTGGCCGTGGCGGCCGGCTACCGCGCGCTGGACGTCGCCGTCGCGGTCCGGGAGGCGGTGGCGTCCCTGGCGGACCCGCCGGAGACGGTCGCGGCGCTGGTCACGGCGGTGGAGCGGGACTGAGGCGGGAACCGGCGCGGGGACGGACGCGGCCCGGCCGGGTGCCGTGCGGCGGCCGGCCGGGCCGCGTCAGGACATACGTCGGCCTCGGTGTCCTAGTCGCCGACGCCGGCGAGGTCGCGCAGCCGGCGGGCCTGGGCGGCACGCTCGGCGCGGCGCTGCTCCTCGTAGGTACGGCCCGCGGCGCCCGCCAGCAGGGCCTTGGTCTCGATGACGGCGGCGCGCGGCGGCGCGAGCAGCGCGGCCGCCAGGTCCGCCACCGCGGCATCGAGTTCGTCCGCGGGCACGACGAGGTTGGCCAGGCCGATCCGCGCGGCCTCGTCGGCGTGCACGAACCGCCCGGTGGCGCAGATCTCCAGCGCCCGGGCGTAGCCGACCAGCCCGACCAGGGGGTGGGTTCCGGTCAGGTCCGGGACCAGCCCGAGGCTGGTCTCCCGCATGGCGAACTGGGCGTCCTGGGCGGCCACCCGCAGATCGCAGGCGAGCGCCAGCTGGAAGCCGGCGCCGATGGCGTGCCCCTGGACGGCGGCGATGGACACCAGGTCGTTCCGCCGCCACCAGGTGAACGCTTCCTGGTACTCGGCGATCGTGCCGTCCAGTGCGTCGTCCGCACCGCGTGCCAGATCGATGAACGACGGCTCGCCGTCGAAGCCTTCGGGCGTGAACGCCTGCCGGTCGAGGCCGGCGGAGAAGGACTTGCCCTCACCGCGCAGTACCGCGATCCGGACGTTGCCCGGCAGCAGCGAGCCCGCCTCGGCCAGCGCCCGCCACATGGCCGGCGACTGCGCATTGCGCTTGGCCGCATTGGCGAGGGTCACCGTGGCGATGTCGCCGTCCACGGTGAGCCGCACACCGTCCTTGTCGAGCAGAGTCATGAGGCGCCTCCGAGTCAGCCAGCCGCACGTGCGTGCGTAAGTGACTGAACGGTAACCTCCCGGCCGACGGGTCGGCCGACCGGGGGGACACCGCTGCTCCGGAGACGCGGCCGTCAGACCGCGGCGGCCTTCTTACCCCTTGTGGCTCCGCCGCGACCGCGCAGCACCACGCCGGATTCGGTGAGCATCCGGTGCACGAATCCGTAGGAGCGGCCGGTTTCCTCGGCCAGCGCCCGGATGCTCGCACCGGAGTCGTACTTCTTCTTCAGGTCTGCCGCGAGCTTCTCGCGCGCGGCGCCGGTCACCCGGCTGCCCTTCTTCAGAGTCTCGGCCACCCGTGCCTCCTCGTGGGAAGTGCGCTCTGGACTCTCATGATCACCCCTCCCCGGCTTCCTGGCCACCCATTCCGCAAGGCTTCTCCGACATCCTTCGCCGACGCGGGCCCGCTCAGAGCGGCCGGAATGTGCAATTCCGCTCTTCTCGCGGGCCGAGCGTCCGCCGATCAGGACGAGAAGTGGCAGGTCAGGTGGTGTACAGCCGAAAAGGGGCGCTCCGGGGCGGAGCGGACCGGGCGCCGCGCGCAGGCACGCCGGTGTATGAGCCGTTCTCACTCAGATGATGGATCACACGTCGGCCGAATGATCCAGACGGCATGATCCCTCCCGCCGTGAGCGCACCGCGGGAGGCCGCTACGCCCCGGCCCGGGGTCACCGGGCCGGGCGCCCGGATCAGGCCAGGGCGACCAGGTCCGCGTAGTCCTGGCCCCACAGGTCCTCGACGCCGTCGGGCAGCAGGATGATCCGCTCCGGCTGGAGCGCGTCCACCGCGCCCTCGTCGTGCGTCACCAGGACCACCGCGCCCGCGTAGGTGTGCAGCGCGCCGAGGATCTCCTCGCGGCTGGCCGGGTCGAGGTTGTTGGTGGGCTCGTCGAGCAGCAGCACATTGGCGGACGAGACCACCAGCGTGGCCAGCGCCAGCCGGGTCTTCTCGCCGCCGGAGAGCACCCCTGCGGGCTTGTCGACGTCGTCGCCGGAGAAGAGGAAGGAGCCCAGCGTCTTGCGGATGGCGACCAGGTCCATGTCCGGGGCGGCCGAGCGCATGTTCTCCAGGACCGTGCGGTCCGGGTCCAGGGTCTCGTGCTCCTGGGCGTAGTAGCCGAGCTTGAGACCGTGGCCCGGGCGGACCTCACCGGTGTCCGGCTGCTCGACGCCCGCCAGCAGCCGCAGCAGGGTGGTCTTGCCCGCGCCGTTCAGGCCCAGGATGACGACCCGGGAGCCCTTGTCGATGGCGAGGTCGACGTCGGTGAAGATCTCCAGGGAGCCGTAGGACTTCGACAGGCCCTCGGCGGTGAGCGGGGTCTTGCCGCACGGCGCCGGGTCCGGGAAGCGCAGCTTGGCGACCTTGTCGGCGACCCGCACCTCCTCCAGGCCCGAGAGCAGCTTCTCGGCGCGCCGGGCCATGTTCTGGGCGGCGACGGTCTTGGTGGCCTTGGCCCGCATCTTGTCGGCCTGGGAGTTGAGCGCGGCGGCCTTCTTCTCGGCGTTCGCCCGCTCGCGCTTGCGGCGCTTCTCGTCGGCCTCGCGCTGCTGCTGGTAGAGCTTCCAGCCCATGTTGTAGACGTCGATCTGGGACCGGTTGGCGTCCAGGTAGAACACCTTGTTCACCACGGTCTCGACCAGGTCGACGTCGTGCGAGATGACGATGAAGCCGCCGCGGTAGGTCTTGAGGTAGTCGCGCAGCCAGACGATCGAGTCGGCGTCGAGGTGGTTGGTCGGCTCGTCGAGGAGCAGGATGTCGGAGTCCGAGAAGAGGATCCGGGCCAGCTCGACGCGGCGCCGCTGACCGCCGGAGAGGGTGTGCAGCGGCTGGCCGAGGATGCGGTCGGGCAGGCCCAGGCTGGCCGCGATGGTCGCGGCCTCCGCCTCGGCCGCGTACCCGCCCTTGGTGAGGAACTCGGTCTCCAGGCGCTCGTACTTCTTCATCGCCTTTTCGCGGGTGGCGCCCTTGCCGTTGGCCATCCGGTCCTCGTTCTCGCGCATCTTGCGCAGCACGGTGTCCAGATCGCGGGCGGACAGGATGCGGTCGCGGGCGAGGACGTCGAGGTCGCCGGTGCGCGGGTCCTGCGGCAGATAGCCGACCTGTCCCGAGCGGGTGACCGTGCCGGAGGCGGGGATGCCCTCCCCCGCCAGCACCTTGGTGAGGGTGGTCTTGCCGGCGCCGTTACGGCCGACCAGGCCGATCCGGTCGCCCTTGGCGATGCGGAAGGAGGCGGATTCGATGAGGACGCGGGCGCCGGCGCGCAGCTCGATGCCGGAAGCGGTGATCACGGGAAAACTCCAGGGCAGGAAGACGGCGGATTGGACGGACGGTCCGAGAGCGGGCTGCGCCGTCTAATGAACCCAGAGGAGAACTGCCATGGGAGGCAGTCTAACGGGCCGGTGCAAGTAGTTTTTCCGGCCGCCCGGCGGGGGCGGGGGCCGGTCGCCCGCCCGGCGGGGCGCAGGCGACGCCGTGCGCTGCGGCGGCTTCCGCGAGCGGCGGGCGGGCGTTGTCGGTCCCCGGTGCAAGACTGTGATCCAAGACACAGGAAGCCGCTGAGGGAAGGACGTGATCACGATGTCAGGAACCCCGACGATGTACCCGACGGTGCTCTACCAGGACGCCCAGGCCGCCATCGCCCAGCTGACGAAGGCCTTCGGCTTCGCCGTCGGCGCGAAGTACGAGACCGAGGACGGCCTGGTGCTGCATGCCGAACTCTCCTACGGCAACGGCACGGTGATGGTGGGTTCGAAAGGGCGCGGCGGGGTCTTCGCCGAGGCGATGGAGGACGCCGGGCCGGTCGGCGTCTACGTCCGCGTCGAGGACACCGACGCCCACTACCGGCGCGCCGAGCGGTCGGACGTGGAGATCCTGCTGCCGCCCACCGACATGGAGTACGGCTCGCGGGAGTACCTCGCCCGGGACGCCGAGGGCAACGTCTGGAGCTTCGGCACCTACACCCCGGCCGTCGCCACCGCCGGTGCCGGGCCCTGACCCCCTGGTCCGGACCGGCACCGGCCGCCGGCGGTCAGGCCCCGCCGGTGTGCACCTGGAACGCCGCCCGGCGCACGGCCTTGGCGAGGGCCGGGTCGGGATGGGCCGCGGCCAGCGCGACCAGTACCTGGACGGTGCGCGGGTGGCCGACGGCGCGCACCTCTTCGAGGAGGCGGGGCACCGAGCCCTGGACCGCCGAGTCGAGGTGGCGCACCAGCAGCTGGGTCTCCCCGTGGTCGGCGACCGCCGCCGCGGTGTCCACCCACAGCCAGGTCGACTCCTCGCGGGTGAGCACGTCCGGCGCGGTCTCCGGGTCGCCGCCCTCGTGCTCGACGAGCCACAGCAGGGCGTACGGGCGCAGCACGGGCTCCTCGGCGGCGGCGCGTACGGCCTGTTCGGCGGGGGCGCCGACGGCTCGCAGCGCCTCGAAGGCCAGGCCGCGCAGCAGCGCGTCCTCGCCGCGGGCCACGGTCAGCAGTTCCTCGACGGCCGCGCCGACGGAGCGGGCGGCGAGCCAGGCGCGGTACTCGGCGCGGGCCGGTCCCGGGGTCAGCCGGGCGCAGCCGCGCAGCATCGCCTCCGCGGACTGCTCGATGTTGCCGGCCGGGCTCTGCGCGGCGACGCAGATCTGCTCCAGCTTGACCCACACCGACCAGTTGCCCAGCGCGGTGAGCTGCGCCTCGGCCGCGTCAGGTGCGTCCTGGTGGGCGCCGCCCTTGCCGGCACCCTCCAAAGGCATCAGCGCGCCGACGGTCAGCAGGGCGTCCAGTGCCCAGCCCAGGAGTTCGGCCAGCGACGCCCCCGCGGCGCCGTCGGCCGGGGCGGGTGCCGGGTGCGGGGCGCCTGGGGCGTCCGGCGCGCCGGGAGTGGCCGGGGTGTCCTGGCCGTAGGGGACCTCGCAGCGCTCCGTGCGCAGTTCGGTGACCCGCTGTTCGAGCATGTCGAGCAGGACCGGCAGCCGTACCGGCCCGGCGGACAGGTGCAGCAGGGAGAGCAGCTGCGGCAGCGCCTCGACGACCTCGGCGACGATCGCGGGGGCCGCGCCGGGCGGGGCGGGGCGGGCCAGCGACCAGGCGTCGAAGAGCGCGACCCAGCCGCGCAGCACGGCGGTGTCGTCGCGGTCCCAGGCGCGCAGCCGCCAGCCGGGGCGGACCAGGCCGTCGTGCAGCTCGATGAGTCCGGCGAGCCGGGCCAGGTCCCAGTCGGTGCGCACCTGCCGCGGCGTCAGGGCCAGCGCGTCCGCCGCGCGTTCCACCGCCGCCGGCGGCAGCGCGCCGTCCGGGCCGGCCCGCAGACCGCCGGTGCCGCCGGCCGCGCCGGTGCCGTCGGCCCAGCGGGCGAGCCGGGCCGCGCCGGCCAGCACGGCGCGGGCCTGGCGGGCCAGTTCCGCGGGCGGCGGGGTGCCCTCGGGCGGGCGGGGCGCCGGCCGCTTGGCCCGGGTTGTCACTGCCCGGCGGGCGGCCGCAACCGGTTGACGGGGGACGAGTCGGAGCCGGGAGTCGCGCGGAGTACGGGACGTCACAGGAGCAGTCTTGCCGCTGACGGCCCGAAAGCCCAATCGGAACCCGGCTTGCGATCTGGTGGGGCGCCGTCATCGCGCCGACCCATCCCGGATGGGGGGAGTTGTCCTTCCGTACGCCGGGGCGTCACCGGGCCGCCCGGGGCCGGGCCGGGCGTGGCCGCGGCGCATCCGGCGGCGCCCGGAGCAGCACCGGAAGCGGCACACCGGGCGCCGCACGGGGCCTCACATGAGGGGGATGAGGAAGCGGCGCAGGGCCTCCTCGTAGCCGGCCGGGTCGGCGTTCCACATCGCGGCGTGCGGGGCGTGCGGGACGGCGTGCAGGGTGACCAGGTCGGGGCGGCGGGCGGCGAAACCGCGGGAGGCCGCCCAGGGGGCGATCCGGTCGTCGGGGCCGTGGAAGATCAGGGTGGGCGCGTTGAGGGCGGCCGGGTCCGCGGCGTCGGCGGGCCGGTCGACGGGCATCCCGGTGACGCCCTCGGCGGCCCGGACGACGAGCGGCAGCAGGGCGCGCGGGACCCCCCGGGCGGCGGCCAGCGCGCGGACGGTGGTGTGCCGGTCGAGGACGGGCGAGTCCAGGATCAGTCCGCTGATCCGGTCGCGCAGCGCGGAGTGGGTGGCGGCGCGCAACGCCATGGTGGCGCCGACGGACCAGCCGTGCAGGACGACGTCGCGGGCGCCGTGGCGGACGGCGTAGCGGATCGCCGCGTCCAGGTCGCGCCATTCGCTGTCGCCGAGGTGGTTGATGCCGTCGGTGGTGCGCGGGGCGCCCGGGTCGTTGCGGTAGGCCAGGTCGAGGACGGGCAGCCGGTGGCGGTGCAGGAACGGCATGACCACCATGGGGTGTTCGCGGGTGGTGCCCAGGCCGTGCGCGGTGATGACCCAGGTGTCGCGGACGCCGGGGACGAACCAGGCGGGGAGCGGCCCGAGTTCGCCGGGCACGTCGACGTCCGCGCAGTCGAGGCCGAGGGCGTCGCGGGGGTTGCCGCTGTGCACCTGCGGGGTGAGCCGCATCCGCATGCCGGGCCGCAGGGTGCCGTGGGTGACCCGCTCCAGGCGGCGGACGACGGCGTCGGCGGGGTGCGGGGCGCCGTGGACGACGGAGCCGATCTCCGCGTGGCAGCCGGCGCCGCTCAGGCCGTAGGTGCCGGGTCGCAGGGACGCCAGGCTGCGGGTGAGGGCGATCCGCTCCTGGCCGGCTGAGTGCACGGTGAGCCGGGAGTCCCCCGGAAGGGGGTGGTCGGGGGATGGTTTCAGGGCAATGTTGCCGGCGTACCGGCCGACCGCCACGGCGGCCGCCCCGGCACCGGCCACGGTGAGGACGGCCACGGCCGCCGCGGTAACCGGACGCACCCCCTCAGTGTGGGCGGCGGCGCCGGGTGCGGCCACTCGGCCGAGTCGACGGGGTGACGGCGGGGCGGCGGCCCGCCGGCTGCGTCGGCCGCCGTCCCGGGTGCGGTCAGCCGCGGGCGCCGTTGGGCTGGCCGTAGCCGCGCAGCCGGGCGCCGGCCGCGTCGAGCTGCCCGGGTGACAGCACGGTGGGCGAGCAGCCGGGCACGGAGTGCGCGAGCAGCCAGACCCGGGACATCCACTCCAGCTGGGCGGTGCGGTCGAAGGCCTGGTCGAGGCTGTCGCCGTAGGTGAGGGTGCCGTGGTTCTGCAGCAGGCAGCCGGTGCGGTCGCGCAGCGCCTCCAGCATGTGGCCGGCGAGCTCGTCGCTGCCGTAGAGCGCGTAGGGGGCGACGCGGACCGGGCCGCCGAGCGCCGCGGCCATGTAGTGCACCGGCGGGAGCTCGGGGACGAGGGTGGAGACGGCGGTGGCGTGCGGGGCGTGAGTGTGGACGACGGCGGTGGCCGGGGTGCTGCGGTAGACCGCCAGGTGCATCGGGAGCTCGCTGGTCGGCCGGAGGGTGCCGATGATCTGGCGTCCTTCGAGGTCGACGGCGGTGGTGTCGCGGGGGCCGAGCCGGTCGTAGGGGACGCCGCTGGGGGTGACCAGGACCAGGTCCTTCAGGCGGCACGAGACGTTCCCCGAGGTGCCGACGACCAGGCCGTCGGCGACGGTTCTGCGGGCGGTGTCGACCAGGTCGCTCCAGGCGGCGGCGAGCTGGTCGGAACGGTCCTTCATGAGGTCCTCCGGCGCGGTGCGGCGAGTGCGGATGCAGTGCGCGCCACCGTACGAGCAGGCCGGAGAAGGGTACGCCGCGGGCCCGCCGGGCCGGTATCCCCCATATGGGGATACCTGGTGGACTGAGGGGGATTGGCCGGAGATCGACCGTCTTGCGCGACTGAGCCGTTACCTTCGCATTGTCATGCACGGCACGACCGGCCACGGACCGGCGTAGCCCAGGGACTTCACCAACGGGTGAGACGAAAGTGACGGCGGAGGCATCTCCGTGTGAACAGTGCGGGGGTGTCACCACCACGCCCGGCCCAGTTCACCTTCCGTTCACCCACCCTCCGTACGTTCCGAGCGACACTGACCTTCGAACTGATTGCCTGGGTGAATGGAACACATCACGCTTCTCATCGGGATCGTGATCGTCACGGCCTTGGTGTTCGACTTTACGAACGGCTTCCACGACACGGCCAACGCGATGGCCACCACCATTTCCACCGGGGCATTGCGACCCAAGACCGCGGTGGCGATGTCGGCAGTCCTCAATCTTGTCGGCGCGTTCCTCTCCGTCGAGGTGGCCAAGACCATCTCCGGCGGCATCATCGACGAAGCCTCCGGCATCAGACCGGAGGTGATCTTCGCCGGCCTGGTCGGCGCGATCGTCTGGAACCTGGTCACCTGGCTCGCCGGCCTGCCCTCCAGTTCCTCCCACGCGCTCTTCGGCGGCCTCATCGGCGCCACCCTGGTGTCCGTCGGCACCCACGGTGTGCACGGCGAGGCCGTGGTGATGAAGGTCCTGATCCCGGCGGTGGCCGCCCCGTTCGTCGCGGGCCTGGCCTCGATGGCGGCGACCCGGCTCACCTACCGCCTGGCCCGCGGCCGCGACGAGGCCGACACCGCCAAGGGCTACCGCGCCGGGCAGATCGCCTCGGCCGCCCTGGTCTCCCTCGCCCACGGCACGAACGACGCCCAGAAGACCATGGGCGTGATCACCCTCGCGCTGATCACCGGCGGGGTCGTCGCCCCGCACGCCGATCCGCCGCTGTGGGTCATCGCCTCGGCCGGTCTGGCCATCGCGCTCGGCACGTACCTGGGCGGCTGGCGGATCATCCGCACGATGGGCAAGGGCATCACCGACATCCAGCCGCCGCAGGGCTTCGCCGCCCAGACCGGCGCCGCGGCCACCATCCTGGCCTCCTCCCACCTCGGCTTCGCGCTCTCCACCACCCAGGTCTGCTCCGGCTCCGTGATGGGCTCGGGCCTGGGCCGCAAGGGCGGCGTGGTGCGCTGGTCCACCGCCGGCCGGATGGTCGCCGCCTGGGCCCTGACGCTGCCGGCCGCCGGTGCGGTCGCCGCGGGCGCCGCGTTCCTGACCGGTCAGGGCACCTGGGGCGTGGCCGCGGTGGCGATCCTCGCACTGGGCGTCTGCGGTGCGATCTGGGCCGCCTCCCGGCGCAAGCCGGTCGACCACACCAACGTCAACGAGGGCCCGGCCGCCGAACCGGTGGGCGTGGTGACCGCCGCGCTGCGCGCCGTCTCCCCTCCCCCGGCCGGCCACCCGGTCGCGCCGGCCGACACCCGGACCGACGCCGAGGTGCCGGCCCAGGCCGGCGCCACCGACACCCCCTCCCCCTCCGCCCCGCGCGCCCAGGCCGCGACGGTCACCCGCTAGCGGCTCTCACCTAAGGAACCCCATGACCATCGACTGGGCAGCTCTCGGCCAGGTCTTCGGCGTCACCCTCGTGGTGACGGTCGGCCTGGTGGGCCTCTTCACCGTCGGCATCGTCGGCACCTCCCGCAAGCCGGTCCAGGAGGGCGAGGCGGCGGCCGTGACCGCGCCCGGGACGGGCGCGCGGACCGGTGCGCTGGTCGCCTTCGCCCTGTGCGCGGCGGCGGTGGCCTACGGCATCTATCTGATCGTCGCCGGCTGACGGCGGACGACGGCAGGACCGACGGCGCGAGGCGTCCGGGGGGGCACGGCTTCAGCCGTCCTCCGCCGGGCGCCTCGTCCGTTGTGCGCCCCGCCCGCTGAGCGCCTCGTCCGCCTCGCGGGCCAGCTCGTCGGCGATGGCCGTACCGCCGGGGCTGGCCAGGTACTCCGAGACCCGGATCTGCACGACCTTGCTGAAGGTCTGGTAGTGCGCGCTGCGCGGGCGCGGTGCGGCCGCCAGCAGCGCCGCGTACAGCGTCCTGGTGTACGGCGGCTCCTGGTCCGGCCAGGGCTGCCCGGCAGCGCCGTGCTCGCCCCGCTCGGGCGGCAGCGGGCAGACCGGCGCCTTGCCCGCCCGCCGGTACGCCGAGTCGCGGGTGGCCGCGAATCCCCGTTCCAGCAGACAGCGTTCACCGGCCGGACCGGTCAGCGCCTCGATCAGCGCGCGGGCCCCGTCCGGCCGCTTGCTGCCGGCGGAGATCGCGAGGTTCTGCCCGCCCAGGACGGACATCCGCTTGCCGTCGGCGGGCCGGGCCGGCAGCTCGGCGACGTCGAACTTCTCGCCGGGGGTGAGCTTCTCGGCGACCGAGGCGTACTCCACCGGCCAGTTCCGCATGAACAGCGCCCGGCCGTCGGCGAACCAGCGGCGGCTCTCCGTCTCGTCCATCGTCGTGGCCGCGTGCGGCATGATCGTGTCGAGCCGGTTCTTGAGGTCCGCGACGCCCAGTTGGAGGGCGCCGACCTGCTCGCCCTTGGTGAAGCTGGTGGCGTCCGGGTCGCCGCCGTTGGCCCAGGCGGACTCCAGGGTGTTGACGGTCAGTCCCTCGTAGGGCCGCAGCTGGGCGACCATGCCGTACATCTTCTTGTCCTCGGGGACCTTTCCGTCCTTGGCGGTGCGGGCGAGCGCGCGGTTGTACGCGCCGGTGACCGCGACGGCCAGGTCCTTCAACTGGCCCCAGTTGGTGGGCGGTTGGGGATGGCGGCCGTACTTGGCGAGGATGTCCTTGCGGTAGTAGAGCAGGCCGGCGTCGGTGTTGAAGGGGACGGCCCAGACCTTGTCGTCGTACTCGACGGTCTTGACCACGCTGTCGAGGAAGTCGCCGTCCAGGCTCGTGCCCCAGGGGCGGATGACGCCCGCCTCGGCGAACTCCGCGGTCCAGGCCACGTCGAGGTTGAGCACGTCGTAGGCGCCGCTGCCGGACTGGCCGGCGGCCAGCAGCTGACTGCGCTGGCCGTCGGCGGTGTCCGGCAGCTTGACGATCCGCACCGAACGGCCGGTGCGCCGCTCGAAGTCCCGGATCAGGGCCTGGCGGACGCCGGTGCTGCTGAGGTCGCTGCCGGTGGCCAGGACGATCGGACCCTTCTCGGGTCCGGGTCCGGGACCGGAGGTGCAGCCGGAGACCGCCGCGGTCAGCGTCAGGGCGAGCGCGGCGGCCGGCCAGGTGGTACGGCGGTTCCTCACCGGTCCTCCTTGCCCGCGGTGCCGATCGACGCGATCAGACCGGCCAGCAGATCGGGTGCCTGGGGGCCGCCGGGCACGCACTGCCCCCGCGAGGCGCCGGCCAGCCCCTGGAGGGTGAAGGTGTCGCAGCCGGCCTTGTCCAGCACCAGCGTCAGCACCGGCACCGCGGGCTTCTCCTTCAGCAGCGCGGTCAGCCGCTGCTCGACACCGGCCGCGCGCCGCGACCTGCCGTCGTCCTCGTCCATGATCAGCACGATGGCCTGGTTGCTGCCGGACGACTTCTTCATCTCCCGTACGGCGGCGGTCAGCGCCTCCTCCATCGCGGCGCCGTGGTCGACGAGTTCGCCCTTGGCGATCCGGTCCAGGGCGGCCTTGCCGGGTGCCGGAACGGCCGTGCCCAGCGGGACGACCCGGCGCACCGCGTCCGGATCGCCGGGGTGGGCGCGGTCGGGGAAGGTCCACAGGCCGTAGGTGTGGCGGTCGCCGACCATTTCCAGGGCGCGGCCGGCGGCGCCGAGGGCGACCGGGAGCTTGCCGCCGTCGGCCATCGAGGTGGAGGTGTCCATGAGGATCAGCAGCCGGCTGGGCTTCTGCGCCTTGTCGTAGCCGTCCAGCACCCGGGCGACCTGGTCGGTGCCGGCCGTGAAGCGGTTGACCGGGGCGTCGAGGTCGGCGTTGGCGCGGCTGCTGCGCAGCGGGGAGCCCGGCGCGGGTGCGGGGTCCGTGCCGTCCTCGCCGGGGACCGGGCGGTAGCCCTGCGCGCTGAGGACCGGCCGGCCGCCGTCCGGGGCGCGCAGCCAGTCGGCGAAGCGGTCGACCGCGGCCCGGCGGGCGGTGGCGTCCGTGGTGCCGCGCCAGTCGACGCGGATCAGCGGGTGGTCGAGCGCGGGGACGTTCTTGGGGTAGTACGCGACGTACCGGTCGCGGGGGGCGAGCGGGCCGTCCAGGGCGGGGCAACTGCCGATCGCACGGCCGAGGTTGTAGTCGGCCAGGGACTTCTCGGAGACCAGCGGTGCCGAGCGGTCGCCACGGCCGCCGCCGGCGGGGGCCTGGGCGGCGGCCGGGGCGGCGGCGTCCGGGGCGGCGGCCGGGCGCAGCGAGCACAGCAGCTCGGTGCTGTCCGCGTACTGGCTGCCCGGGGCGGAGAGCCGCTGCTCGGCGCCCTCGGCGAGGGCCGGGTCCGGGGAGCCGGAGGAGCCGATGCGCGAGCCGTCGTTGGCGAGGTAGAGGCCGATGGTGTGCAGCAGGCCGGTGCCGGAGAGCACCGGGCTGGGGCGCAGCAGTTTCAGGTCCTGGTGGCCGCTGTCGGTGCCGGTGAGCAGGTCCTGCCAGGAGGCGCCGACCCGCCGGACGTCGTCCAGCCGCTTTCCGGCGGGGATGCCGACGACCAGCGGGCTGTAGGCGACCGGGCCGGTGTTGTGCAGGGTCGCCGGGGAGCCCTTCGCGGGCATGCCGCGGCGGGCCTCGTCGTAGTCGGCGGTGGATTCGGGGATCCACAGGTCGGGTTGCGGGCCGGGCCGGTAGAGCGGATCGGTGCCCTTGTCGTCCTGCCGGCCCTGGCCGGTGCCGCGGGCCTCGCCCTGCCAGCGGCCGGCGGCGGCGAAGCCCTGGTCGGTCTGGTCCTTGGCGGCGGAGTAGACGGTGATCTGGGCGCGCCGGCAGCCCGCCGGGAGGTCGCCCTCGCCCGGCAGCGGGCGGGTGTTGGCCTCGGACATCTCGTAGTCGAACGCGGCCCGGCGCAGGGTCGGTTCGGCCTCCGGCGCGGTGAGCAGCCGCAGTTCGAGGGCGGGCGGGCAGTCCGGCAGCGGCTGCAGCAGGTGCCGTACGACGAGCCCGGCGGCGATCAGGGCCAGGGCGGTGACGAGCGCGAGCAGCAGCTTCAGGCGGGGCCGGAGGTGCTGGTTGAACCAGCGGCGTAAGCGGACCCGCGGCGGGGTCGGCAGCCGCGCCTCGGGGGTGGCGAAGGACAGCACGACGTCGTCGACGGTGTTCTGCTTCGCCGACCGGGGCTCCCACACGTCGCCCATCGGCGTCCGCTCACCGGCGAGCCGGACCCGCAGTTCCCGTACGAGGTCCTCGAAGGTGACGAACCGGCGTCCGGGGATGCCGTTTTCGAGGATCTGCACCAGCGCGCGGGTGAAGACGGTGCCGCCGGCCGGTTCCTCCCCGCTGAAGATCCGGCGGTTGGGCTGCGCGGCCATCAGCAGCGACATGGGCTTGCGGTGGGAGTGGAAGGCGCCGCCGGCGTTGCCCGCGTAGCAGGACTCCAGGACGATCACGATGCGTTCGGCGCGGGCGCTGTCGAGGCAGGAGAGCACCGCGTCCTGCCAGGAGACGGTGGTGTGGCTCTGCCGGGGCACCGAGGCGCCGACCATCAGCTGCAGGTCGCCGCCGTCGCTGCCGACCCAGCCGTGGCCGGAGAAGTACACCAGCAGCAGTCCGCGGGCCTCGTCGGCGGCGGCCTTCAGCGCCTGGCTCAGTTCCCAGGGCTCGGCCGGGCGGCAGAGGGTGACCTCCTCGGCGGTGAACAGGTCGGTGGCGGTGAGGGCGCGGCGCAGCTCGGCGGGGTTGCCCTCCACCGCGGGCAGTCCGTTGAGCGTGGCGTAGTCGTGGACACCGATCAGCAGCGCCCGGTTGATCTTTCCCCGCGCGTCGTATTCGGACATCCGGGTCAGTCCTCGCCGGTGCTGCCGCTCTCGTGCGTCGGGTTGCCGGGATCGGGGCGCCCGGGGCCGCCGTCGCCGATGATCTCGACGGCGGGCTCCTCGCCGGCGGAGCGCTCCTCCCGGCGGCGCCGCAGCCATTCCCGCAGGGCGATGCCGAGCCCCTTGGTGACCTCGGCGGCCATCGCGCCGACGATGACCAGGATCAGGTCGTCCACGCCGACGGCCATGTCGGCGGGGCCCGGTTCGCCCCCGTCGTCCGTGGTGTGCGGGGGCTGCGGCCGGTGTTCCCAGGCGTGGTCCCGGCGGTTCAGCCAGGGTTCGCGCTCCAGCCAGGCCCGGAGGTCGTCGAGGTCCTGCTGCGGATTGTCCGTCCCGGTGACCCTGAGGCGGATCTCCTGACGGTCCTCGTGATGGTCGGCGTGCTCCGGCATCCCCCAGCCCCCTTCCGGCGGCCCCTTCGCCGCCGTGCACCAGATAGTGACGTGGAATCAGGGACCGGGGCAACCGTCCGTGACGCCACCACCACCCTGTGGCGTGCGCCACAGGACCTGCTGCGGGGCAGCGCCGCAGGTCAAGGGCGAGTTGACGGGCCTCGCGGACCGTGGTGGACTGCCGGGGCCAATCGGCGACAGATGAGGAAGTCCGGTGAGAATCCGGCGCGGTCCCGCCACTGTCACCGGGGAGCGTTCCTCCGAGGAGGGCCACGGTCCGTACGGAACGTACGGACGGGAAGGCCGGGGGACACGCCGATCCGGGAGCCAGGAGACTCTGGTCGCCGTCACGTCGAGCCAGGGCGAGGACCCTGAGTGAGGACATACCGCCATGCCCGGCCGCCCGCCCCGATCCCCACTTCCCGCTGCCGCAGGGCCCCTTCGAGGACTGACGGCGGCCTGATCCGATGCGCGGCGAACACGCGGGATACGCGTGCGGCGCGGCCCTCGGCTTCCTCGGCGACCTGATCGTGGCGGACCCCCGGCGCGGCCACCCGGTGGCCGCCTTCGGCCGGGCCGCCGCCGCCGTCGAACGCCGGCTGTGGCGCGACCACCGGGGTCACGGCGCGGTCCATGCCGTGCTGTGCGCGGGCGGTGCGGCGGCCGGCGCGGCGCTGCTGGAGCGGGCCGTACGGCACCGCCGCGGCGCCCGGGTGGCGCTCACCGCGGCCGCCGTGTGGGCGGTGCTGGGCGGCACCTCGCTGGGCCGGGAGGCGCGGGCCGTCGGCGGTGCGCTGGAAGCGGGCGATCTGGACGTGGCGCGGGAGCGGCTGCCGCATCTGTGCGGGCGCGACCCGCAGGCCCTGGACGGGCCGCAGATGGCCCGGGCGGTGGTGGAGTCGGTGGCCGAGAACACCTCGGACGCGGTGGTCGGCGCCCTGGTGTGGGGTGCGTTCGGCGGGGTGCCCGGCCTGGTGGCGTTCCGGGCGGTGAACACCCTGGACGCGATGGTGGGTCACAAGTCTCCGCGCTACCGCCGGTTCGGCTGGGCCGCGGCCCGGCTCGACGACGTCGCCGGCTGGCCCGGTTCCCGGCTGACCGCCGCGCTGGCCGTGCTCGCGGGCCCCGACCGGCGCGGTGCGCTGCGGGCCTGGCGGGCGGACGGCGGGGCGCACCCGAGCCCCAACGCGGGCCCGGTGGAGGCGTCGTTCGCGGGCGCACTGGGCGTACGGCTGGGCGGCACGCTGGCGTACGGCGGGCGGGTGGAACACCGTCCGGTGCTGAACGGCGCGGCGCGGCCGCCCGCGGTGGCGGACATCGATCGGGCGGTGCGGCTGTCGCGGCGGGTGAGCGCGCTGGCGCTGGTGGCGACGGTGACGGGACGGCTGGCGGCGGGCGCGGTACGGCGCAAGGCCGCGGGCAGCAGGGGCACGAGCGGGAGGAAGCGCCGGTGAACGGGCAAGGCGGGACGGCCGGGGGGCTCGGCGGCGGGCTGCTGGTGGCCGGTACGACGTCCGACGCGGGCAAGAGCGTGGTGACGGCGGGGATCTGCCGCTGGCTGGTCCGGCAGGGCGTGAAGGTGGCGCCCTTCAAGGCGCAGAACATGTCGCTCAATTCGTTCGTCACCCGCGAGGGCGCGGAGATCGGCCGGGCGCAGGCGATGCAGGCCGCCGCCGCCCGGGTCGAACCGACCGCGCTGATGAATCCGGTCCTGCTCAAGCCGGGCGGCGACCGCAGCAGCCAGGTGGTGCTGCTGGGCAAGCCGGTGGGTGAGCTGAGCGCGCGCGGGTATTTCGGGAGGCCCGGGGGGTCGTCCCCCGGGGAGACGCAGTACGCGGGCGGGCGGGAGCAGTTGCTCGGCACCGTCACCGACTGCCTCGCCGAGCTGCGCCGCACCCACGACGCCGTCATCTGTGAGGGCGCGGGCAGCCCCGCCGAGATCAATCTGCGGCGCACCGACATCGTGAACATGGGCATCGCCCGGGCCGCCCGGATCCCGGTCGTGGTGGTCGGCGACATCGACCGCGGCGGCGTCTTCGCGTCCTTCTTCGGCACCACGGCGCTGCTGTCCAAGGAGGACCAGGCGCTGGTCGCGGGATACCTCGTGAACAAGTTCCGGGGCGATGTGACGCTGCTGGAGCCCGGTCTGGACATGCTGCGGCGGCTGACCGGGCGGCCGACGCTGGGCGTGCTGCCGTACGCGCACGGCCTCGGCATCGACGAGGAGGACGGCCTGAGGGTCTCCCTGCGCGGTGCGGTGCGCGAGAGCGTGGTGGCGCCGCCGCACGGCGCGGACGTACTGCGGGTGGCGGTCTGCGCCGTCCCGCTGATGTCGAACTTCACCGACGTGGACGCGCTGGCCGCCGAACCGGGCGTGGTGGTGCGGTTCGTGGACCGGCCGGAGGAACTGGCCGACGCGGACCTGGTGGTGCTGCCGGGCACCCGCGGCACGGTCCGCGCCCTGCGGTGGCTGCGCGAGCGCGGCCTGGCGGACGCGGTCGCCCGGCGGGCCGCCGAGGGCCGCCCGGTGCTGGGCATCTGCGGCGGCTTCCAGATACTCGGCGAGCACATCGACGACGAGATCGAGTCGAAGGCGGGCGCGGTCGAGGGCCTCGGGCTGCTGCCCGTACGGGTCCGCTTCGCGGCGGAGAAGACACTCGCCCGGCCGGTGGGCCAGGCGCTCGGCGAGCCGGTGGAGGGCTACGAGATCCACCACGGGGTCGCCGAAGTGACCGGCGGGGACGAGGAGTTCCTCGACGGATGCAGAGTGGGTTCCGTATGGGGCACGCACTGGCACGGCTCGCTGGAGAGCGACGCCTTCCGCCGGGCCTTCCTGCGCCGGGTGGCCGCGGACGCCGGGCGGGCCTTCGTCCCGGCCCCCGACACCCGCTTCGGCGCGCTGCGCGAGGAGCAACTGGACCGGCTCGGCGATCTGATCGAGGAGCACGCGGACACCGACGCGCTGCTGCGGCTGATCGAGAAGGGGGTGCCGGAGGGGCTGCCGTTCGTGCCTCCGGGGGCGCCATGAGGGGTACGCAAGGGACGGGACACCGGCCGGCCGGCGACGTGGAGGACGACACAGCATGACGAGCGCGCACAACACCACCCCGCAGTACCCCTTCACCGCGGTCGTCGGCATGGACGACCTGCGGCTGGCGCTGCTGCTGAACGCGGTGAGCCCGGCGGTCGGCGGGGTGCTGGTCCGCGGCGAGAAGGGCACCGCGAAATCCACCGCGGTGCGCGCGCTGTCAGCGCTGATGCCGGCCGTGGACGTGGTGGCCGGCTGCCGCTTCGCCTGCGCCCCCGCCGCGCCCGACCCCGGCTGTCCCGACGGGCCGCACGGTTCCGGTGCCGCCGAGAGCCGTCCGACGCGCATGGTGGAGCTCCCGGTCGGCGCCTCCGAGGACCGCCTCGTGGGCGCGCTGGACATCGAACGGGCCCTGTCGGAGGGCGTGAAGGCCTTCGAGCCGGGCCTGCTGGCGGACGCGCACCGCGGCATCCTGTACGTGGACGAGGTCAACCTGCTCCACGACCACCTGGTCGACCTCCTGCTGGACGCCGCCGCCATGGGCGCCTCCTACGTGGAGCGCGAGGGCGTCTCCGTCCGGCACGCCTCCCGTTTCCTGCTCGTCGGGACCATGAACCCCGAAGAGGGCGAGCTGCGGCCGCAGTTGCTGGACCGGTTCGGGCTGACCGTCGAGGTCGCGGCCTCCCGGGAGCCGGAGCAGCGGGTGGAGGTGGTCCGGCGGCGGCTCGCGTACGACGCCGATCCGGCCGGGTTCGCGGCGCGCTGGGCGGCCGAGGAGGCGGCGCTGCGGCAACGGATCGCCGCGGCACGGGAGTTGCTGCCAAAGGTGGTGCTGGGCGACGCGGCGCTGCGGCAGATCGCGGCGACCTGCGCGGCGTTCGAGGTGGACGGGATGCGCGCGGACATCGTCATGGCGCGGACCGCCACCGCGCTGGCCGCGTGGGCGGGACGGACGGAGGTCCGGGAGGAGGACGTGCGGCAGGCGGCGCTGCTGGCCCTGCCGCACCGCCGGCGCCGCAACCCCTTCGACGCCCCCGGCCTCGACGAGGACAAGCTCGACCGGACGCTGGAGGAGTTCGCCGGACAGGACGATCCGGCGGACGGCGGGGACGATCCGGAGCCGGACGGTCCGGACGACGGGGGCCCCGACGGGGGCGGCCCGGGCGGCGGGCTGCCCCCGCAGGAGGGCGGCCCGCAGGAGGGCGGCTCCCAGGAGTCGCCGGTTCCGCCGGGGGACGGACTGCCGCATCAGCGTGAGCAGGAGACACCGCAGGCGCCGGAGCCCGCGCCCGAGCCGTCGGGGGACGAGGCCGGGGCCCGGCCGCAGGCACCGGGCGGGGCGGCCGCGGAGCAGGCGGCGGTGGCGGCCGGTGAGCCGTTCAAGGCCCGGCGGCTGGACGTGCCGGGGCTGGGCGAGGGCGCCGACGGGCGCCGCTCCCGGGCCCGTACCGCGCACGGCCGGACGACCGGCGCCCGCCGCCCCCGGGGTGCCCTGGGCACGCTGCACCTGGCGGCCACGGTGCAGGCCGCGGCGCCGCACCAGAAGGCGCGCGGGCGGCGCGGCACCGGTCTGCTGGTGCGCCGGGACGATCTGCGCGAGGCGGTGCGCGAGGGCCGGGAGGGCAATCTGGTCCTGTTCGTCGTGGACGCGTCCGGCTCGATGGCGGCGCGCAAGCGGATGAGCGCGGTCAAGGGTGCGGTGCTCTCGCTGCTGCTCGACGCCTACCAGCGGCGCGACAAGATCGGCATGATCACGTTCCGGGGCGCCGGCGCGGAGGTCGCGCTGCCCCCGACCTCGTCGGTCGAGGCGGGTGCGGCGCGGCTCGCGTCGCTGCCCACCGGGGGCCGTACCCCGCTGTCCGAGGGGCTGCTCGCGGCGCACGAGGTGCTGCGGGTGGAGCGGATGCGGGACCCGGCGCGCCGCCCGCTGCTGGTCGTGGTCACCGACGGCCGGGCCACCGGCGGCCCCGAGCCGCGGGTCCGGGCGTCCCGGGCGGCGCGGCTGCTGGCCGCCGACGGCACCGCCTCGGTCGTCGTGGACTGCGAGGCCGGTCCGGTACGGCTGGGCCTGGCCGGCGAGCTGGCCCGGGACCTCCGGGGCACCGCCGTCACCCTCGACGCACTGCGCGCGGACAGCGTCTCCGCGCTGGTACGGACCGTTCAGGGCACAAGGACCGTTCACGGCAACAGGAAGGCCGCGTAATGCCGCAGGGACAACCGTCCGTCGTACCGAACGACGGGCTCACCACCCGCCAGCGCCGCAACCGGCCGCTGGTGCTGGTCCACACCGGTCTGGGCAAGGGCAAGTCGACCGCCGCCTTCGGGCTGGCGATGCGGGCCTGGAACCAGGGCTGGCCGGTCGGGGTGTTCCAGTTCGTGAAGTCGGCGAAGTGGAAGGTCGGCGAGGAGCGGGCGCTGCGGGTGCTCGGTGACTCCGGTGAGGGCGGCACGGTCGCCTGGCACAAGATGGGCGAGGGCTGGTCGTGGGTGCAGCGCGACGCGCAGTTCAGCAACGAGGAGGCGGCCCGCGAGGGCTGGGAGCAGGTCAAGCGGGACCTCGCCGCGGAGACCTACAAGCTGTACGTCCTCGACGAGTTCGCGTATCCGCTGCACTGGGGCTGGGTGGACACCGAGGAAGTGGTCTCGGTGCTGCGCGACCGGCCCGGCACCCAGCACGTGGTGATCACCGGCCGGAACGCCCCGCAGGCACTGTGCGACGTGGCCGACCTGGTCACCGACATGACGAAGGTCAAGCACCCGATGGACGCGGGTCAGAAGGGCCAGCGGGGCATCGAGTGGTGAGCGAGGTGGACGCAGCATGAGCGGCGGGGGCGGCATTCCCCGGCTGGTGATCGCCGCGCCGTCGTCCGGTGCCGGGAAGACCACCGTGGCCACCGGTCTGATGGCGGCGTTCGCCGAGGCGGGGCTCGCGGTCTCGCCGCACAAGGTGGGCCCCGACTACATCGATCCGGGCTACCACTCCCTGGCGACCGGCCGCCCGGGCCGCAACCTGGACGCGTACCTGTGCGGTCCGCAGCGGATCGCACCGCTGTTCCTGCACGGTGCGGCGGGCGCGGACCTGGCGGTCGTCGAGGGCGTGATGGGGCTGTTCGACGGAGCCTCCGGCATGGGCGAGCTGTCGTCGACGGCGCAGGTGGCGAAGCTGCTGCGGGCGCCGGTGGTGCTGGTGGTGGACGCCTCCTCGCAGTCCCGGTCGGTGGCCGCGCTGGTGCACGGCTTCGCGTCGTGGGACCCGGAGGTGCGGCTGGCCGGGGTGATCCTCAACAAGGTCGGCTCGGACCGGCACGAGGCGCTGCTGCGGGAGGCGATGGAGTCCTCCGGTGTGCCGGTGCTGGGCGCACTGCGGCGGGACGGCCGGGCCGGTACGCCGTCCCGGCACCTGGGGCTGGTGCCGGTGGCCGAACGCCGGGCCGAGGCGCTCGCATCGGTGCGGGAGCTGGCCGCGCGGGTGCGCGAGGGCTGCGACATGGAGGCGCTGCTGGCGCTGGCGCGGTCGGTGCCGGAGCTGCCGGACGCCGCCTGGGACCCGGCGGCACAGGTGCGGGCGGTGGCGTCCGGGGGCCGGCCGGTGATCGCCGTCGCGGGCGGTGCCGCGTTCACGTTCTCGTACGCCGAGCACGCCGAGCTGCTGACCGCGGCGGGCGCCGAGGTGGTGCCGTTCGATCCGCTGCGGGACGAGCAACTGCCGCCCGGTACGCGAGGGTTGGTGATCGGCGGCGGCTTCCCGGAGGTGTATGCGCCGGATCTGTCGGCGAACGCACCGCTGCGCGCCGCGGTGGCCCGCCTGGCCGCCTCGGGGGCGCCGGTGTCCGCCGAGTGCGCCGGGCTGCTGTACCTGTCCCGGGCGATCGACGGGAAGCCGATGTGCGGGGTGCTGCCCGCCGAGGCCCGGATGACCGAACGGCTCACGCTGGGCTACCGGGAGGCGGTGGCGCTGGCGGACAACGCGCTGGCCGCGGCCGGGACCCGGGTGCGCGGCCACGAGTTCCACCGCACGGTGCTGGAGCCGGGCGCGGGCGACGGGCCGGCCTGGGGGCTGACGCATCCGGAGCGGCGGGTGGAGGGCTTCGTGACCGGCGGGGTGCACGCGTCGTACCTGCATGTGCACTGGGCGGCGGAACCGTCGCTGGCGGCGCGGCTGGTGGCGGGCGCGGCGCGCCGGGTGGCGGTGGCCGCGCCGTGACCGGCGGGCCCGATCCGGAGCAGCCCGCGCCGGACCGGCCGCGATGGTTCGGCATCGACGCGCTGACCGGGCCGCGGCTGGTCACCTGGGCGGTCCGGGTCACCGGTATCGCGGACCGGGTGGCCGCGGCGCGGGCGCTCGGCCACGACCCGGGCGAGGCGGTGGCGATGTCCCGGCGGACGCCGGACGGCGGCCGGCTCACCTGGCGGCTGACGCCGCCGGGGGCGGGCGACGGGGTCGTGCCGTTCCTGCTGGACTGGGGCGCCACCCCGCATCCGTCCGCCGGGCTCCCGGTGTTGCCGCTGGTGGCGCTGCGGGCGGTGGACCCCGATCCGGCGGTGACCCGGGCCGCCTGGGCGGCGCTCGGCGTCCGGTGGCCGGGTGAGCTCACCGCCGGGCCGGAGCCCGGGCTGACCGCGGTGGTGCAAGGGCGGGACGGCCGGGTGGCGTTCGGGCGGGGAGTCGGCGCGGTATGAGACGCCGGACGGCCGGTGGCCGGGGCGGTCCGGCGGCCCTGGTGGTGGGCGTGGGGGCGCGCCGCGGGGTACCGGCGTCCGAGGTCCTGGAGCTGATCGGGGCGGTGCGTACCGCAGCCGGGTGTGCCGGTCGTCCGGTGCGGGCGCTGGCGACGGTGGCGGCGAAGGCGGACGAGCCCGGACTGACCGAGGCGGCGCGGCGGCTGGGGGTGCCGTTGTGGTCGTTCCCCGCGGCGGCGCTGGCGGCCGTACCGGTGCCGGCTCCGTCCGCGGTGGTGGCGGCCGCCGCCGGGACGCCGGGTGTGGCCGAGGCCGCCGCGCTGCTGGCCGCCGGGCCGGGGGCCGAACTGGTCGCCGGCAAGCGGAAGTCGCCGGCGGGCGGGGCGACCTGTGCGCTCGCGCTGGCGGCAGTAACGCCCCACGGTGGGCTTACCGCTGGTAGGGAGGGAGCGGCCGCCGCCCCCTCGCCCGGTGCCGATATCGTCATGTCCTCCCCCGACCCGCTCCACCGTGGCACCGGCCGGCGGCGGCCGGACATCGACGACAAGGCGCCCGACGGCGAAGACACCGGTAGCAAGGAGACCCCGTGACACCCCCTCCCGCAGTGCTCATCGCCGGTCACGGCGCCCGTGACGACGGCGCGGCCGAGGCCCTGCGCGCGCTGGTGAGCGCGCTCGGCGAGCGTCATCCCGAGGTCCCGGTCGCCGGCGGGTTCTTCGGCGCACCGGGGTCGCCGATGCCGCTGGCCGATGCCGTGGACGGGCTGGCCGGGCAGGGAGTGACCGAACTCGTCGCGGTACCGCTGCTGCTGGCGCCGACCGGTGCGGGCACGGAGAGCCTGCCCGCGGCGCTGTCGCGCGCGGCCGCCGGGCACCCGGGTCTGCGCACCGCCTGCACCACCGAACTGGGCCCGGATCCGCGGCTGCTGGACGTGCTGGAGCGGCGGCTGGAGGAGGCGCTGGGCGCCGGCGCCCGTACGCCGCAGGACCGGGCCCGGACCACGGTGCTGCTGGTGGGGCGCGGGGCGAGCGATCCGCACGCCAACGCCGAGGTGGCGCGGGCCGCGCGGCTGCTGTGGGAGGGGCGCGGATTCGCGGGCGTGGAGACCGCGTTCGTCGGGCAGACCGCGCCGGACGTGCCGGCCGGGCTGGACCGCTGCCGGGCGCTGGCCGGGCCGGTCCCGGGCGCGGCCGGCCCGGCCCGGATCGTGGTCCTGCCCTACGCCGTCTTCGCCGACGGGCCGGTGGAGCGGCTGTGGATGCAGACCGAGGGCTGGGCGGCGGCGCACTCGGGCATCGAGGTGTTCGGTGCCCAGGTGCTGGGCACCGGGCCCGAGGTGGCCGAGGTGGTCATGGAGCGCTACCGCGCGGCGGTGGCCGGGGGCGCGCTGCCGGCCGGCGACCGGGCGGTGGACGGCGGGGAGTCGTACGGCCCGGCGCGGGTGGCGGCGGGCGCCGGGGAGCGGTGAGCATGCCGGCGCACACCGATGCGGTCCGGCTGCACGGCTCCGGTCCCGCCGTGTCCGCTCCCGCCCCGGCCGGTCCCTCCCCCGGCCCGGCGGACGAGCCCGATCTGCGGCACCACGGTGATGCCGAAGTGCGGGGCGACGGCGGTGCGTTGACGGACCTGGCGGTCAACGTCCGGGCCGGCACTCCCCCGGCGTGGCTCAAGGCGCACCTCGCCGCGTCACTGGACTCGCTGGCCGCCTACCCGGACGGCCGGGCGGCGCGCCGGGCGGTGGCCGGGCGGCACGGTCTGCCCGTGGAGCGGGTGCTGCTGACGTCCGGGGCCGCGGAGGCGTTCGTGCTGCTGGCGCGGACCGTGCGGGCCCGCCGCCCGGTGGTGGTGCACCCGCAGTTCACCGAGCCGGAGGCGGCGCTGCGGGACGCCGGGCACGACGTGGCACGGGTGCTGCTCGCCGAACGGGACGGGTTCCGGCTGGATCCGGACGCGGTGCCGGACGAGGCCGATCTGGTCGTGGTCGGCAATCCCACCAATCCCACCTCGGTGCTGCACCCGGCGGACGTGCTGGCCCGGCTGGCGCGGCCCGGGCGGACGCTCGTGGTGGACGAGGCGTTCATGGACGCGGTGCCCGGTGAGCGGGAGTCGCTGGCCGGGCGCACGGACCTGCCGGGGCTGGTGGTGCTGCGCTCCCTGACCAAGACGTGGGGGCTGGCGGGGCTGCGGATCGGCTACGTGCTGGCCGGTCCGGAGACGGTGGCGGAGCTGGAGCGGGCCCAGCCGCTGTGGCCGGTGTCGAGTCCGGCGCTGGCCGCCGCAAAGGCGTGCAGTGCGCCGGCGGCGCTGGCGGAGGCGGCCGCGGCGGCCGAGGAGATCGCCCGGGACCGGGCCCATCTGCTGGCCCGCCTGGGCGGGTTCGGGCAGATCCGGGTGGCCGGGCCGGCGGCGGGGCCGTTCGTCCTGCTGCGGCTGCCGGGCGCGGCCGGGGTGCGGGAGGGCCTGCGGGCGCGGGGCTTCGCGGTGCGCCGCGGGGACACCTTCCCGGGCCTGGGGCCGGACTGGCTGCGGCTCGCGGTGCGGGACCGGGCCACCACCGACCGGTTCGTGGCGGCGCTGGCCGAGGTCCTGCGCTGACCGGACGTGCGCGGGTCCGCCGGGTCCCGTCGCACCACGCTTCCCTTCCGACGGGCCCCGGCGGGGTGGGGTGTGCCGTACGGGCCGCCTCCGGTCCGTACGGCACACCCCGGCCGTACCCCGCCGCCGACGCCCCCACAGCACCGGCACGGGGTACGGGGCCGTCAGCCGCCCTGCGGGGCGGCGGCGCGGCGGCGGCGGGTGAGGGCCAGGGCCCCGGCGCCGGCCGCGACCAGCAGCGCGGCACCGCCGGCGAGGTACGGGGTGGCCGAACTGCCGCCGGTCTCGGCGAGGTCGGGGCCGGTGTTCCCGGCGCCGCTGTGGCTGACCTGGGTGCCGCCGCCGGCCGGCTTGTCGCCCCCGCCGCCGCTGGTGGCACCGCCGTCGCTGCCGCCGCTCGTGCCGCCGGAGCCGCCGTGGCCGGGCGGGGTGGTGGCGCCGGGCGCGGTGCAGCCGGCGCGGACCAGGGTGACCCGGCCGTGCACCTCGGCGACGTTGAGCTTCAGCGGGTTGACCGAGACGTTCAGCTGCAGCGCGGTGGCCGCGGCGGTCTTCCCGGTGACGCTCTTCTGCGACAGGTCCAGCCGTACCTCGCCGACGCCCGGCACCTTGACGTCCGTCGTGCCGCCCGCGGTGAGCGTGACCTTCTGGCCGAGGACGCGGACGGGGCCGAGGACGTTGGCCTCCGCCCGGGGACGGTGGCCCGCCTCGCACACCGCCTTGGCGGTGACCTGCTGGACCTCGATCAGGGACAGCAGCGGGAGACCGGGCAGCCGCACCTTGGCGTGCAGCAGGTTGGCGTAGCCCTCGGCCTTGTGGCGGCCGGTGGTGGCGCGGGCGGTGGCCGCGTCGGCGCGCAGCACGGTGAACGGGCGGCCCCCGTCGAGGCCGTCGAGGCGCACGGTGAGCGCGGTCTTGCCGGCCGAGGCGGGCGCGTGCACCTCGTTCAGCACGGCGTTCAGCGGAACATCGGCCGTCTTGTTGAGTAGGCCGACGTTCAGGCCGGTGCGCAGCACGACCGCGTCGGCCGTGCCACGGGCCGGGCCGTGCCCTCCGGTGGCGTGTGCGGGCGCGGCGCCGAGCAGCACGGCGGGACCGGCCGTGAGCGCGGCGGCGACGACGGCCGCGGCCAGGCGCCGGGGCGTACCGGAGGACTGGGTGGGACTGGTGGACACGTGTGTGGAACCCCCACGAGAGAAATGGAGCCGCCGGCCGCGCCAATGGGGGACATCACGCGGGCCGGCGACATCGACCCGCACATCGTGTCCGCACCGAGGGTGAACGGGCAGCCACGTGGGGTCAGTTCATCCCAACGGGTGGTTTTCGCGTGGGGGTTCGATTCCCGCAACACCCCGCTTCTCCCCCGCCACAGCCGCCCCACCGCCCGGGTGATCACCGTTGACCACCCCGGTCCGGCGACGGACCGGATCGGGTGCCCGTCCAGGATCCGAACTCGTTGCCCTGTACACGAACACTGCGGATAGGGTGCCGCCGTGTCGATCGAGCAGAACAGCCAGCACCCGGACGTACGGCGGGAACGCCCTGCCGCGCCCCCTCCGGGCGAGCTGCCCGCGTCCGAGGGGGCGGCCCGCCGAGCGGTCACCGTCTTCCCGCTGCTGGTGGTCGCCGCGGGGGCGGTCGGGCTGGGGTGGCCGGCGCACTTCACCGGCTGGGCGCCCGCGGTCCCGTGGCTGCTCGGCGTGGTGATGTTCACGATGGGGCTGACCCTGACCCCGCCCGACTTCGCGGCGGTCGCCCGGCGGCCCTGGGCGGTGGGCCTGGGACTGGTCGCCCACTACGTGATCATGCCGGGGCTCGGCTGGCTGATCGCGACCGTGCTGGACCTGCCGCCGCAGCTCGCGGCCGGGGTGGTCCTGGTCGGCTGCGCGCCCAGCGGCACCGCGTCGAACGTGGTGACGTTCCTGGCGCGCGGCGATGTCGCGCTGTCCGTCGCGGTGGCGACGGTCTCGACGGTGCTCGCCCCGCTGATCACACCGGCGCTGACGCTGCTGCTCGCCGGGCGGTTCCTGGCCGTGGACGCCGGGGGCATGGTGACCGACATCCTGAAGACGGTGCTGCTGCCGGTCCTGGCGGGGCTGCTGGTCCGGCTGGCCGCGGGCCGGTTCGTGGACCGGCTGCTGCGGGCGCTGCCCTGGCTGTCCGCGGCGACCGTCGCGGTGATCGTCCTGGTGGTGGTCGCCGGCAGCGCGCCGGCGATCAGGACCGCGGCGGTGCCGGTACTGCTGGCCGTGGTGCTGCACAACGGCCTCGGGCTGGCGCTCGGGCACGCCGCGGGCCGCCTGGCCAGGCTCGGCGGGCCGGCGAGCCGGGCGATGGCCTTCGAGGTCGGCATGCAGAACTCCGGCCTGGCCGCCTCCCTGGCCACCGCCCACTTCGGCCCGGCCGCGGCGCTGCCCGCCGCGGTCTTCTCGGTGTGGCACAACGTCTCGGGCGCGGTGGTGGCGGCCTGGATGTCCCGCCGGAGGCAGTCCCCGCCCCGAGGGGCCCGCTGAGCCCCCGCGCAGCGCCTCAGCCGACGATCTCGCCGCGCAGCACGATCCGGCGCGGGGCCGCCAGCACCCGGACGTCCTCGCGCGGATCGCTCTCGTAGACGACCAGGTCCGCCGGGGCGCCCTCGGTGAGGCCCGGGCGGCCGAGCCACTCGCGGGCGCCCCAGGTGGTGGCGGAGAGCGCGGCCCGGGCGGGCAGCCCGGCCCGGGTCAGCTCGACCACCTCGTCGGCGACCAGGCCGTGCGGCAGCGAGCCGCCCGCGTCGGTGCCGGCGAAGACCGGCACCCCGGCGTCGTAGGCGGCCCGGACGGTGTCGTAGCGGCGGTCGTGCAGCCGGCGCATGTGGTCCGCCCAGCGCGGGAACTTCCCGGCGCCGGCGTCCGCCAGGCGCGGGAAGGTGGCGATGTTGACCAGCGTGGGGACGATGGCGACCCCGCGCTCGGCGAACAGCGGGATGGTCTCCTCGGTGAGCCCGGTGGCGTGCTCGATGCAGTCGATGCCGGCCTCGACGAGCGGGGCGAGGGTCTCCTCGGCGAAGCAGTGGGCGGTCACCCGGGCGCCCAGGCGGTGCGCCTCCGCGATGGCCGCCTCGACCGCGCCCTTGGGCCAGCAGGCCCCCAGGTCCCCGGTGGAGCGGTCGATCCAGTCGCCGACGAGCTTGACCCAGCCGTCGCCGCGGCGGGCCTCCCGGGCGACGTAGGCGACCAGGTCCTCGGGCTCGATCTCATGGGCGTAGTTGCGGATGTACCGCTTGGTGCGGGCGATGTGCCGGCCGGCACGGATGATCTTCGGCAGGTCCGTGCGGTCGTCGACCCAGCGGGTGTCGGAGGGTGATCCGGCGTCCCGGATCAGCAGGGTGCCGGCGTCACGGTCGGTGAGCGCCTGCTTCTCGCTGGTGGGGGCGTCCACCGGGCCGTGCGCGTCCAGCCCCACGTGGCAGTGCGCGTCGACCAGGCCCGGCAGTGCCCAGCCCTGCACGGTGGTGGCATCGCGTGCCAGGACCGGCCGGTCGTAGGTCACCCGCCCGCCGACCACCCACAGCTCGTCGCGCACGTCGTCCGGTCCGACGAGGACCCTCCCCTTGAGGTGCAGCACCGCACCTTCACTCATGGACGTCATACCGGCACTCTAGGCCGCGCCGGCGGCTCTGCCGGAGACGGCGGTCACAGTCGTGAGGGGGCGGCCGGGAGGCGGCTCGCGACGGCGGGTACGCGGGGGTTCCGGGCCGGCGGGCCGGTCGCCCGGCGCGGTCGCCGACGCTCGGTAGGCGTTTATTGCCGCAATGTTTCCGAAAAAGCCCCGCGGCCGTTCTCGGCGTATGTTCTTGCGAAGCTTCTCATGGGTGTGCCGCACAGCTTTTCTCGGGCCTTGCGCCAGGGTCTCCGGTGGCGAATTCCCATTTCTTTCGAGTACAGCTTCCCGTCTTCTTCTGCCCGCTTTCCCGCAGCTCAAACGCCAAGATTCCGCTAGCGCCGGAGCCCGTAATTCGGACGGATCTCGCGGGCGTTACGGACCTGTGACCGACTCCACAGCCCGCCCGTTTCGCCCCGTACTTCCCGGTCAAATCAGGGCAACACGCATCGGCGTCGCGCGCCCGGGCGCCCGGGCGCGATAACACATCAGGCGGCCCGACGTAACCCCTCCTCGCGATGCAATTTCCTTTTTCCCTGGGTAAATTTAATTTCCATGACCGCCGCACAAGCAGACCATGCAGGTGCCCGTAGCGATATCGGAGAATTCCCGGAGGGCTTCAAGCTCGACACCCCCCGCGTGGAGGACGGAGCCGCGATCTGGCGCATCGCCCGCGACTCCAAGGCGCTGGACCTCAACTCCTCCTACAGCTACCTGCTGTGGTGTCGGGACTTCGCCGCCACCTCCGTCGTCGCCCGTGACGCGGAGGGCGCGCCGGCCGCCTTCCTGACCGGCTACATCCGTCCCGAGCGCCCCGAGACCCTGGTCGTCTGGCAGGTCGCCGTCGACGCGGCGCACCGTGGCCGGGGCCTGGCGGCCGCGCTCCTGGACGGGGTGACCACCCGGGCCCGGGAAGAGCTGGGCATCCGTTACGTCGAGACGACCATCACCCCCGGCAACGCCGCCTCCAACCGGCTGTTCGCGTCCTTCGGCGAGCGGCACTCCGTGCCGGTCAAGCGCGAGGTGCTCTTCGACGCCGGGCTGTTCCCCGAGCAGGGCCACGAGCCGGAGGTGCTGCACCTCATCGGCCCGTTCGCGCCCCCGGCCAGGCCCGCGCACTAGCGACCAGGGCCGCGCGGCACCGCCGCCGCGACGGCCGTGCGGCACCGGCACCCCCACGCACCGCCGGGCCCGCAAAACCCCCGACGACTTCTTCCGCCTCTCGCACTCATCTCCCAGGAGCATGCTGTGACCATCACCCAGCCCGATCTGAGCGTCTTCGAGACCGTGGAGTCGGAGGTGCGCAGCTACTGCCGTGGCTGGCCCACCGTCTTCGACCGCGCGCAGGGCAGCCGCATCACCGACGAGGACGGCCACACCTACCTCGACTTCTTCGCCGGCGCCGGCTCCCTCAACTACGGGCACAACAACCCGGTCCTCAAACGCGCCCTGATCGACTACATCGAGCGGGACGGCATCACCCACGGCCTGGACATGTCCACCACGGCCAAGCGGGCGTTCCTGGAGTCGTTCCAGAACATCATCCTGCGGCCGCGCGACCTGCCCTACAAGGTCATGTTCCCGGGCCCGACGGGCGCCAACTCGGTCGAGGCCGCGCTGAAACTGGCCCGCAAGGTCAAGGGCCGCGAGTCGATCGTGTCCTTCACCAACGCCTTCCACGGCATGTCGCTGGGCGCCCTCGCGGTCACCGGCAACTCCATGAAGCGGGCCGGCGCCGGCATCCCGCTGGTGCACGGCACCCCGATGCCGTTCGACAACTACCTCGACGGCCAGACCCCGGACTTCCTGTGGTTCGAGCGGCTGCTGGAGGACCAGGGCTCCGGCCTGAACAAGCCCGCCGCGGTGATCGTGGAGACCGTGCAGGGCGAGGGCGGCATCAACGTCGCCCGCGCCGAGTGGCTGCGCGCCCTGGCCGCCCTGTGCGAGCGCCAGGACATGCTGCTGATCGTCGACGACATCCAGATGGGCTGCGGCCGTACGGGTGCCTTCTTCTCCTTCGAGGAGGCGGGCATCGTGCCGGACATCGTCACCGTCTCGAAGTCCATCAGCGGCTACGGCCTGCCGCTCGCGCTCACCCTGTTCAAGCCGGAGCTGGACATCTGGGAGCCGGGCGAGCACAACGGCACCTTCCGCGGCAACAACCCGGCGTTCGTCACCGCCGCCGCGGCGCTCGACACCTACTGGGCCGACGGTCAGATGGAGAAGCAGACCCTGGCCCGCGGTGAGATCGTCGAAGCGCACCTGAAGGCGATCGTCGAGGAGAACCCGGGCACCTTCGCCGAGTACCGCGGCCGCGGTCTGGTGTGGGGCCTGGAGTGCAACGACAAGCCCCTCGCCGGGAAGATCGCACAGCGCGCCTTCGAGCTGGGTCTGCTGATCGAGACCTCCGGCCCGGAGAGCGAGGTCGTCAAGCTGCTGCCGGCCCTGACCACCACCCCCGAGGAACTGGACGAGGGTCTGCGCATCCTCGGCCGCGCGGTCCGCGACTGCGCCTGAGCGCGGCGTTCCGCACCGCACCACAGCTACGACAGAAAGGCAGCCCGCACCGTGATCGTCCGCTCCTTCAAGGACATCGAAGGCACCGACCGCCACGTCAAATCCAAGTCCGGCACCTGGGAGAGCAAGCGCATCGTGCTCGCCAAGGAGCGGGTCGGGTTCTCGCTGCACGAGACCGTCCTGTACGCCGGCACCGAGACGTCGATGTGGTACGCCAACCACATCGAGGCCGTCGTCTGTGTCGAGGGCGAGGCCGAGCTGACCAACGACGAGACCGGCGAGAAGCACGTCATCACGCCGGGCGTGATGTACCTGCTCGACGGGCATGAGAAGCACACCATGCGGATCAAGCAGGACTTCCGCTGCCTGTGCGTCTTCAACCCGCCGGTCACCGGCCGCGAGGACCACGACGAGAACGGGGTCTACCCGCTTCTCACCGAACCGGACACCGAGCCCGAGACGGTCTGAGGCGACCTGGCGCCTGCCCCGTCCGGCAGAGCTCAAGGAAGGTACGCAACGCGCGCCCGTATGCCAGATTCCGTACGAGAGGAGAGGAAGGCAACACCATGACCACCGCACCCGAGCGCACCGCCGACCTGTACCCGACCCGCGGCATCTCCGAGGTGATCACGCCGCGGAAGGACCCGGTGGTGTGGTCGCAGCCCGGAACGGCCGGCCCGTTCGCGCCGTCCGAGCTGAGCGACTTCGAACGCGACGGCTTCTTCGCCATCGGGGAACTGCTCACCGCGGAGGAAGTCGCGGTGTACCGCGCCGAACTGGACCGGCTGGTGCTCGACCCGGCGATGCGCGCCGACCCGCGCTCCATCGTCGAGCCGAAGTCGCAGAGCGTCCGGTCGGTGTTCGAGGTGCACAAGATCAGCGAGGTGTTCGCCAAGCTGGTCTCCGACCCGCGTGTGGTCGGCCGTGCCCGTCAGATCCTCGGGTCGGACGTCTACGTCCACCAGTCGCGGATCAACGTGAAGCCCGGCTTCGGTGCCTCCGGCTTCTACTGGCACTCGGACTTCGAGACCTGGCACGCCGAGGACGGCCTGCCGAACATGCGCACCGTGTCGGTCTCGATCGCGCTGACGGAGAACTACGACACCAACGGCGGCCTGATGATCATGCCCGGTTCGCACCAGCACTTCGTGGGGTGTGAGGGCGCGACGCCGAAGGACCACTACAAGCGGTCGCTGCAGATGCAGGACGCCGGCCTGCCGTCGGACGAGGCGCTGACGAAGATGGCGGACCAGCACGGCATCCGGCTGTTCACCGGCAAGGCCGGCTCGGCGACGTGGTTCGACTGCAACGCCATGCACGGCTCCGGCGACAACATCACGCCGTACCCGCGCAGCAACGTCTTCATCGTCTTCAACAGCGTGGAGAACACGGCCGTGGAGCCCTTCGCGGCCCCGGTCCGGCGCCCGGAGTACATCGGGGCGCGGGACTTCACCCCGGTGAAGTAGCCGTACGAGGCAGGCGGAAGTACCGGTGGCGCGGCCGCCGCACAGCAGGGTCTGTGCGGCGGCCGCGCTGTCGTGTGGAGGTCAGTCCGCCAGCGCCGGGTAGTCGAGGTAGCCGGTGTCGTCGCCGCCGTAGAAGCTCGCCCGGTCGGGGGTGTTGAAGGGGCCGCCGAGGGCGAGCCGGCGGGGCAGGTCGGGGTTGGCGAGGAACAGCGCGCCGTAGGCGAGCAGATCGGCCTCGCCCGCCTCGATGAGCCCGAGCTCCTCGGGGCCGGTGGGCCGGCCGTCGGTGGCCGGGTTGAGCAGGAACGTGCCGCCGAAACGCTTGCGCAGGCGGGCCAGCAGGTCCTGGTCGCGGACGTCGCAGGTGTGCAGATAGGCCAGGCCCAGCGGGGCGATGGCCTCGATCAGCGTGGTGTAGGTGGCCTCGGGGGCGGGCTCGGCGATGTCGTTGAAGGGGTTGCCGGGCGAGATCCGCAGTCCGGTGCGGTGCGCGCCCACGGCGTTGGCGACGGCCCGGACGACCTCGATGGCGAACCGTGCCCGGGCCTCGTCGGAGCCGCCCCACTCGTCGGTGCGGAGGTTGGCGTTGGGCGCCAGGAACTGGTGGATCAGATAGCCGTTGGCGCCGTGGATCTCCACGCCGTCGAACCCGGCCTCGACGGCGTTGCGGGCCGCCGCGGCGAATCCTTCGATCGTCTGGGCTATCTCCTCGCCGGTCAGCTCGCGCGGGGTGACGAAGTCCGTCGGGCCCTCCTGGGTGAAGCCCTGGCCGGCCGCGGCGACCGCGGAGGGCCCGACCGGCACCAGGCCGTCCGGCAGCAGCACCGGGTGGCCGATCCGGCCGCCGTGCCACAGCTGGGCGAAGATCTTGCCTCCCGCGGCGTGCACGGAGTCGGTGACCGCGCGCCATCCGGCGACCTGCTCGGGGGTGTGCAGTCCCGGGGTCAACGGGTAGCCACGGCCGACCGGTTCGGTCTGCGCGGCCTCGGTGATGATGAGGCCGGCCGAGGCCCGCTGGGTGTAGTAGCGGACCATCGACGGGGTGGGGACGCCCTCCTCGGTGGCACGGTTCCTCGTCATGGGCGCCATCACGATGCGGTGGGCGAGCGGGATGCCGGCGAGCTCGTACGGCTCGAATGCGGTGGTCACTGAGGGCCTCTCAACAACGGGTCGGAGCAGGGGCGTTGCCCATGACGGTTCGAGACCTTCCAACGCCCCGGCGCCGCCCGGAATTCCCCCGCCGCCCGGGATTCCTCCGCCGGCCGGCTACTTCACCAGCTCCAGCAGTCGTTCCACGTCGGCCGTCCCGTTGTAGAGGTGGAAGGCCGCGCGCAACAGGCCGCCGCGCACCGAGATCCGTACGCCGGCCTCGGCCAGCCGCTCCTGGGCGTCGGCCGGTCCGGGGACGGAGACGATCGCCGAGCCGGGCGCGGGGCGCGGGGTCAGACCGCGTTCGGCCAGTCCGGCGCGGTACTGGTCGGCGAGCGCGGTGTTGTGGGCGTGGACGGCGGTCACGCCCAGTTCCTCGATGAGGCCGAGGGACGCCGCGGCGCCGATGTACGCGAAGTGGGCGTGCGGTTCGTCGTAGCGGCGGGCGGTGGCGGCCGGCCGGATCAGGCCGTAGGTGGACTCGCCGATGTCCTCCCCGGCCACCCAGCCGGCGTGCGGGGCCGCCGGCCAGCCGGGGCCGGTGCCGCTCGGGCCGCGGTCGCCGCCGAAGGCCATGAAGGTCGTGCCGCGCGGGCACAGCAGCCATTTGAACGCGCCGCAGACCAGGAAGTCGTAGTCGGTGGCGCGCAGCGGCAGCCAGCCGGCGGCCTGGGTGGCGTCGAGGTAGGTGAGCGCGCCGTGCGCCGCCGCGGCCTCGCGCACCGCCGCGAGGTCGGCGATCCGGCCGTCGAGCGACTGCACGGCGCTGAAGGCGACCAGGGCCGTGCCGGGGCGCACCTCGTCGGCCAGCGCCTCCAGCGGCACGGTGCGCAGGGTGAGGTCCGGGTGGGTGCCGAGCGGGTTGACCAGGGAGCTGAAGTCGCCCTCGGGGGCGAGGACTTCGCTGCCGGGCGGCAGCGAGGCGGCGACGACCGCGGACTGCACCGCGACCGAGCTGCCGACGGCGACGCGTTCGGCGGGGAGGTCCACCAGCCGGGCGAAGGCGGCCCGGGCGGCGGTGGGGGCGGCGAAGTAGTCGCGGCCCATCGTGCCGTAGGAGGTGGCTTCCTCGACCGCCGCACGCAGGGCGTCGGCGCTGCGCCGGGGGAGCAGTCCGCTGGAGGCGGAGTTCAGGTACGTCGTCTCGGGCGCGAATTCGGCCCCGCCGAGTGGCTCATGTCGCTGCATGTCCCCCACTGTGCTCGGCGGGGCACGCTCCGTCCACGGCGTTCCGGTCCGTGGTCGTCCCCGATCGGCCGGCCGGCGGTCAGCTTCCGGGCACCGCGCAGCCGTCCGGCCCGCAGACCTCCGCGTCACCGGCCGGTACGAACTCCATCACGCCGTCGGCGTGCGCCCGCTCCAGGGCCTGCCGGAAGACCTCGGCGGGCTGGCCGCCGGAGATGCCGTAGCGGCGGTCGATGACGAAGAACGGGACGCCGGTGGCGCCCAGCTCGGCCGCCGCGCGCTCGTCGGCGCGCACCTCCCGGGCGTACGCATCGGGGTCGGCGAGCACCCGGGCGACCTCGTCGGCGGGCAGTCCGGCGCCGGTGGCGAGCTCCGCGAGGACGGCGGGGTCGCCGAGCGGCCGGGCCTCGGCGAAGTTGGCGCGGTAGAAGGCGTCGAGCAGCGCCTCCTGGCGGCCGTGCGCCGTGCCGAGGTGCAGCAGGCGGTGCAGGTCGAAGGTGTTGCCGTGGATGCGGTCGGAACGGTAGCCGAGGCCCTCCTGGGCGGCCGCGGCGGCGACCCGGGCCTCCATCTCCTCGGCCTGGGCGCGGCTGACGCCGTACTTGGCGGCGAGCATGTCGAGCACCGGGACGTCGGAGGCGGGCGGCGCCTTCGGGTCCAGCTCGAAGGAGCGGTGCACCACCTCGACCTCGGCGCGGTGCGCGAACGCGGCGAGCCCGGCCTCGAAGCGGGCCTTGCCGATGTAGCACCAGGGGCAGGCGATGTCGGACCAGATTTCGACGCGCATGTGCTGACTTTCCTCGTCGGGACGTGTTCGTGTGGGCAACCGCGCGGGGCGCCGGGCTATTCCGTGGGTACCGTCCGGACATGACCTCGCCACAGGGATTCCTCGGGTTCTGGGAGACGACCGGCTCCGCGAAGACCTTCACCCATCCGCTCGATCCGGCCCTGCTGGACGCGTACCTGCCGCGGGCGGCGCGGGTGCTGGACTACGGCTGCGGCTACGGGCGGCTGACCGCCGAGCTGGCGGGGCTGGGGTACCACGGGGTGTGCGGGGTGGACGTCTCGGCGGCGCTGATCGCGCGGGGGCGGCGGGAGCATCCGGAGCTGGATCTGCGGCACCACCCCGGGCTTCCGCTGCCGTTCGGGGCAGGGTCCTTCGACGCGGCGCTGCTGTTCGCGGTGCTCACCTGCGTGCCCCGGGACGCGGACCAGGAGGCGATCGCCGGGGAGCTGGGGCGGCTGGTGCGGCCGGGCGGGGTGCTGTACCTGAGCGATGTACCGCTGCAGGAGGACGCGTTCAACCAGGAGCGGTACCGGCGGTTCGCGGACCGGTACGGCACGTTCGGGGTGTTCGAGACGCCCGACGGCGGGGTGTTCCGGCACCATGCCCCGGAGCGGCTGCGGGGGCTGGTGCGGGCGGCGGGCTTCTCGGTGGTGGCGGAGCGGACCGGGTCGGTGGGGACGCTGGACGGGCGGCGGGCCGAGCGGCTGCAGCTCATCGCCCGGAGGACGGGGGCTCCGGCGGCTCCGGCGGCGGGCCGTCCGGAGCCGGGCGGCTCAGGTCCAGTGCCAGGGTGAGGTGGCTGGCGTCGGGGGCGGGGCGGCGGTCCGGGTCGGGGCGCCAGCCGAGCCGGGCGTAGAAGGCGCGGGCGCGGTGGTTGTGCCAGAGGACGTCGAGGACGGCGCGGGAGAATCCGGCCGTGCGCCAGGCGCGCAGGCAGGCGGTGTGCAGGGCGCGGCCGACGCCGGTGCCCCAGTGGGCGGGCGCGACGTGCAGCTGGTGGAGGGTGACGGTGGGACGGGCGGTGCCGGGGCGACCGGCGTCCCCTGGCGCCGTGGGGGCGTGGGCCACGTAGGAGGCGGCGCCGACGACCGTGCCGTGCCGTTCGGCGCAGAGCGCGGGGGTGTCGGCGCGGTCCAGGGCCCGGGCCCAGGCGTCGTGCCAGCGGGCCTGTTCGGCCGGGGTGTCGAAGGGCGCGCCGGGGTGCCGGGCGCGGTGGTACGCGGCGCGGGCACCGGCGTGCAGGGCGGCGATCGCCGTCAGGTCCGCGGGGGTCGCGCCGCGGACCCGGACGGCGGTCGGGCCGGGGGCGGGGCGCACGCCGGGCCTCAGCCGCCCTCGGGGCGGCCGTCGATCCGGCGCGGCAGCCCGAGGGGATTGCCGTCGCGGAGTTCCGGCGGCAGCAGGGCGGGCGGGGTGTCCTGGTGGACGACCGGCCGCAGCCAGCGTTCCACGGCGGTGCCGCCGACGGAGGTGGCGGTCGAGGTGGTGGCCGGGTAGGGGCCGCCGTGGTGCTGGGCGGGGGCGACCGCGACGCCGGTCGGCCAGCCGTTGACGACGACCCGGCCGGCGAGCGGGGTGATCCGGGCGAGCAGCCGGGCGCCGAGGCCGCCGCCGGTCCCGTCCCCGTCGGTGCCGTCGGTCTCCGCGTCGCCGAGGTGGAGGGTCGCGGAGAGGTTCCCGGGCAGGCGGTCGAGGACGGCGCCGATCTCGGCCTCGCCGGTGTAGCGGGCGACGACGGTGACCGGGCCGAAGCACTCCTCCAGCAGCAGGTCGTGCGGGCCCTCCGCGGCCAGTCGGGCGGCGGGCACGGTGAGGAAGCCGGCGCTGACGGTGTGCGTACCGCCGGCGCCCGGGGTCACCGGCGCCTCGACGTCGGGGAGCTCGGCGCGGTCGCGGACGCCGTCCAGGAACGCCTGGCGCATCCGGTGGTCGAGCAGCACCCCGGCCTCGGTGTTGCTGACCGCGTCGGTCAGCGAGCCCAGCAGCCGGTCCCCGGCCGGCCCGGCGGGCGCCAGCACCAGGCCCGGCTTGACGCAGAACTGGCCGGTGCCCAGGGTCATCGAGCCGGCCAGTCCGGCGCCGATCTGCTCGGCGCGTTCGGCGGCCGCGGCCTCGGTGACCACGACCGGGTTGAGGCTGCCCAGCTCGCCGTGGAAGGGGATCGGGTGCGGGCGGGCCGCGGCCGCGTCGTACAGGGCGCGGCCGCCGCGCACCGAGCCGGTGAAGCCGGCCGCGGCCACCAGCGGGTGGCGGACCAGGTCGATCCCGGCCTGGAAGCCGTGGACGAGGCCCAGCACACCGGCCGGCAGCCCGGTCTCGTCGGCGGCGCGGCGCAGCAGCGCGGCGCACAGCTCGGAGGTGGCGGGGTGGTCCGGGTGCGCCTTGACGACGACCGGGCAGCCGGCCGCGAGGGCGCTGGCGGTGTCGCCGCCGGGGACGGAGAAGGCGAGCGGGAAGTTGCTGGCGGAGTAGACCGCGACCACGCCCAGCGGGATCTTGTAGCGGCGCAGGTCGGGCCGGGGCGGGACGAGGCCGGGGTCGGCGTGGTCGATCCGTACGTCGAGGAACGCACCGTCCTCGACGAGGTCCGCGAAGGACCGCAACTGGTAGGTGGTGCGGGCGAGTTCGCCGGTGAGCCGGCCGGGGCCGAGCGCGGTCTCGGCGTCCGCGGCCTCGATGACCGCCTCGCCCGCCTCGTCGAGCAGGCCGGCGGCGCGGCGCAGCAGCGCGGCGCGCACCCCGCGGTCGGCGAGCGCGTCCCGGGCGGCGTGCGCGGCGCGGACCGCGCTGTCCACCTCGGCCGCTGTGGCCTCCACCGCAACCTGCTCCCGCCGCTTCCCGGTGCGGGGGTCGACACTCCAGACTGGTGCTGCCGCTGCCGATGCCACCGTGCATTCCTCCCGGGTGATGCCGTGCCGAGGTCGTACTGCGTCGCCGCCGCGTGTGCGGTCCGGGACCGCCCGTTCCCGGGCGGGACGCCCGGTTTCCGGAACCGCCCGGACCTTGCAGCGGACCGGACACCGTTCTATATGCTGAACGCCGTCCCAGATCATGAACAAACGGGACTCTATGGCTGTCCGAACAGAGGGGTCAAGGGCGATGTCAGCTGCCGATTCCGGAGGATCGCAGGTCAAGTCCGCGGTGCGGACGGTCGAGCTGCTGGAGTACTTCGCGGGCAGCCCCGGTATGCACTCCCTCGCCTCCGTCCAGGAAGCCACCGGCTACCCGAAGTCCAGCCTCTACATGCTGCTGCGCACCCTCGTCGACCTCGGCTGGGTGGAGACCGACGCCACCGGCACCCGCTACGGCATCGGCGTCCGCGCACTGCTGGTCGGCACCTCGTACATCGACGGCGACGAGGTGGTGGCGGTGGCCCGGCCGACGCTGGACCGGCTCTCCGACGACACCACCGAGACCATCCACCTCGCCCGCCTCGACGGCACCAACGTGGTCTACCTCGCGACCCGGCAGTCGCAGCACTACCTGCGCCCGTTCACCCGGGTCGGCCGGCGGCTGCCCGCGCACTCCACCTCGCTGGGCAAGGCGCTGCTCGCCACGTACACCGACGACCAGGTGCGGGCGATGCTGCCGCCGGCCCTCGCGCAGCTGACCGAGCACACGATCACCGACCGCGAGCAGCTGATCGAGGAGCTGCACGCGGTGCGCGAGCAGGGCTATGCGATCGACCGCGAGGAGAACACCCTCGGGCTGCGCTGCTTCGGCGTGGCGATCCCCTACCGCACCCCGGCCCGGGACGCGGTCAGCTGCTCGGTACCGGTGGCCCGGCTGCCCCCCGGCCATGAACAGACCATCAAGGACGCCCTGTTCGACGCCCGCGACCGGCTGGCCCTGGCCACCCGGCGGCTGTGAGGCGCCGCCCGGGCCGACCGCCCCTCCCCCGCACGGGGGAGGCGGATCGTCGGCGGGGGCGAGGTGCGGCGGCCGGGGCCGGCGGAAGCTGGCAAACATGACCGCAGCCGTCGCGTCCAGCACCCCCTCGCCGGGCCGGGGCCGGCCGCCCCTCGCCGCCCTGACCGGCACGGCCGGCTCCCCGAAGCGGCCCACCCCGCTGAGGAGCCTCCCTTACCCTGTCCGGATGATCATCGGGATGCCGGCGGCCGCCGCCGGGACCTGCCTCTTTGCCGAACGCGAGGCCACACGGTGCGACTGACCGACGGGCGGCGGGGGGTCCGGACCGGGCGGCGCCTGCTGGGCGGCCGCTGGGTCCATCTGATCCTGGGCGGCGCGCTCCTGATGCCGTTCTACCTGCTGTCCTCGGTCGTCCTCCCGCTGATCCGGCACGGCGCCGATCCGCTGCGCCAAGTGGCCGTGCAGTTCCTCGCGTTCGGCTGCTCGCTGCCGCTCGCCGCGGTGACCGGGCTGCTCTTCCCGCTGCTGCGCCCGCTGGAGGTGGCCGCCGTACGGTCCCTGTGCGGGGTCCCCGGGGAGCGGCTGGCCGACGGACCGGCCCTGACGTGGGCGGCCCGGCGGCGCAGCGCGCTGTGGTTCGTGGCGCACCTGCTGGCCGGCGGCGTCGTGAGCGGTATGACGCTGTCCGCGCCACCCGCCGCGGTGGTGCTGCTGGCGCTGCCGTTCTCGGCCTCCCTCCGGAGCTCCGTACCGCCCTGGACGCGGGACCTGCCCGGCGCCCTCGGCCCGCTCGCCGGACTGGGGCTGCTGGGCCTCGTGCTCGGCACCGCCTGGGTGGCCGGGACCCTGCTGGCGCGCTGCGCCCCGCCGCTGCTCGGGCCCACCCCCGCCGACCGGCTGGCCGCGGCCGAACGCCGCGCCGCCGACCTGGCGTCCCGCAACCGGCTGGCCCGCGAACTGCACGACGCGGTGGGCCATGCGCTGAGCGCGGTCACCCTCCAGGCGAGCGCGGCCCGCCGGGTCCTGGACGCGGACCCCGAGTTCGCCCGCCGGGCACTGGCCGCCATCGAGGACACCACCCGCGCCGCGGTCGCCGAACTGGACACCGTCCTGGGCCTGTTGCGCGAGGAGGACGGCACCGACCCGGCGCTGCCCGCGCCCACCCTGGACGCCCTGGAGGAACTGCTGGACCGGACCCGGGCGGCGGGCGTACCGGTCGAGGCGACCGTGCGGGGCCGGACCACCGGGCTGCCGCCGGTGGTCTCCCGGGAGGCGTACCGCATCGTGCAGGAGGGCCTCGGCAACGTCCTGCGGCACGCCGGGCCGGTTCCGGTACGCCTGCGACTGCACCTCGACCGAAGGGAGTTGAGCCTCCGGATGGAGAACCCGCTGACCGGGGCGGAGCCGCCGGAGGGGGTGCCCCGGGTGGGCGGCGGCCGCGGTCTGCGGGGCATCGCGGAGCGCGCCCGGCTGCTCGGCGGGGAGGCGGGCGCCGGTCCGCAGGACGGAACATGGCGGCTGACCGCCCGGCTGCCGCTGGCGGAGCGGACGCACGACACGACGGATGACACGACGGACCACCCGGGGAACGGGACACCGGCCCGGGGACGGGCCGGGACGGAGGGGGACGCACCATGACGCAGGAATCAGCCACCGAACCGCCGGCGGAACGGGACGCGCCGCCGCACGCCCCCCTGCGGATCGTCCTCGCCGACGACGAGCGGATGGTGCGCACCGCGCTGCGCGCGATCCTGGGCGCCGAGCCCGACATGGAGGTCGTCGGCGAGGCCTCGACCGGCGCCGAGGCGGTGCCGCTGATCCGGTCGCTGCGCCCGGACGTGGTGCTGATGGACGTGCGGATGCCGGAGATCGACGGGATCCGGGCGACCGAGCAGCTGCTCGCCGGGATGCCCGGGCCCCCGCGGATCATCGTCGTGACGACCTTCGAGAACGACGCCTACGTCTACGACGCGCTACGGGCCGGCGCCAGTGGCTTCCTGCTCAAACGGTCCGGCGCCGACGAACTGGTGCAGGCGGTACGGCTGGTGGCGCGCAGCGACTCGCTGCTGTTCCCGGCCGCGGTCCGCGGGCTGGCCGCCCGGTACGCCGGGCAGCGGGCCGCGGAGGACACTGCGCGGCTGCTCACGGCCCGGCTGTCCGAGCGGGAGCGGGCGGTGCTGCGGCTGATGACCGCGGGCCTCACCAACGCCGAGATCGCCGACCGCCTGGGCGTGGGTCCCGCCACCGTGAAGACCCATGTGGCGGGCGTCCTGGCCAAACTCGGCGTCCGCGACCGCACCCAGGCCGTCATCACCGCGTACGAGTGCGGCTTCGTCCGGCCTACGGCCCCTCCCCCGCCCCGTCCCTGAGCTCAACCAGCGCTTCCCGTACGGCGGCCGGGCCGTCGACGCCGGGGTCCGCGAGGGTGCGGGGGCTTCCGGGGTGCCGATGACGTCCCAGGGGTAGCGGAAGGCGGTGGTCCGTATCAGCCGCCGGTCCCGGGGCACGTCGCGGCCAGCGCCAGGCCGCGGTCGATCAGTCCGGCCAGCTGTTCCAGGTGCGCGGGGGCCGGTTCGCCGAGCGGGGGCCGGACCTCGCCGACGTCCCGGCCGCGCAGCCGTACGCCCGCCTTGACCAGCGAGACGGCGTAGCCGCTGCCCTGGTTGCGGAGTTCGACCAGCGGCCGGTAGAAGCCGTCCAGCAGCCGCTGCACGGTGCCGTGGTCGCCGGTGGTGAGCGCCCGGTGGAAGGCGAGGGCGATCTCCGGGGCGAAGGCGAAGACGGCGGAGGAGTAGCGGCGCACGCCCAGGCCCAGGTAGGCGGGGCCGGTGAGTTCGGCCGTGGGCAGGCCGTTGACGTAGAGGAAGTCCTCGTCGGGCGCTTCGGTGCGGACCGCGCTGATGATGCGCTGGAGCAGGTCGAGGTCGCCCAGGCCGTCCTTGAGGCCGATGATCCCGGGGGTGCGGGCCAGGGCGGCGACGGTGGACGGGGCGAAGACCGCGTTGTCGCGCTGGTAGACGACGACCGGCAGCGGGGTGGCCGCGGCGAGTGCGGTGTAGTGCCGCAGCAGACCGTCCTGCCCGGGGACGACGAGGTAGGGCGGCATGGCGAGCAGCCCGTCGGCGCCCGCCCGGTGGGCGAGGCCGGCGAAGTGGACGGCGAGCGCGGTGCCGTAGCCGGTGCCGGCGATCACCGGGACCCGGCCGGCGGCCTCCTCGACCGCGGCTGCGACGCAGTCGGCGTACTCCTCGGGGGTGAGCGCATGGAACTCGCCGGTGCCGCAGCACGCGAAGACCGCGGCCGCGCCCGCGTCGATGCCGCTGCGCACATGGGCGCGGAAGGCCGCCGGGTGCACAGCTCCGTCGGGGCCGTACGCGGTCACGGGGAAGAACAGCGGTCCGTCGAGGCGGTCGGCGAGCCGGGGGCCGGCTGCCGCGGGGGGAGGGGGTGCGGTCACTGGGCTCTCCCTGAGATACGCAGACGACTACCGCGCACATCACTGATCAGTGTCCATATTCCTGAACGACGCCACGCTAGAGCAGCCACCCACCCCGGTCAAGGACACTCAACTCCCCCGACACCAGCGGGATGACAAGCGGATTTACCCGATCCGTCACATGTCTTGACCGGTCATGGCGCCCTTTCTAGCGTGTCGCGTCCACGGATATGAATACGGTCCCCGTCGTGCGCAGGGGAACCGTCCGGCCCGCCCCACCGCCCGAGGAGCCCACCGCCCATGACCGCACCCCGCACCGTCCTGCTCACCGGCGCCGCCGGCGGGCTCGGCACCCTGATGCGCGAGCTGCTGCCGCCCTACGGATACCGGCTGCGCCTGTTCGACCAGCGCACCATCGAGGACACAGCGGGCGAACCGGACGTCATCACCGCCGAGTTGGCCGACAGGGAGGCGCTGCGCGAGGCGGTGCGCGGGGTCGACGCGATCGTCCACTTCGCCGGGATCTCGCTGGAGGCCCCGTTCGAGAAGATCCTGCGCGCCAACATCGAGGGCACCTACCACCTCTACGAGGCCGCGCGCGAGGCGGGCGTCCGCCGGATCGTCTTCGCCTCCTCCAACCACGCGGTCGGCTTCACCCCGCGCCCGGCGGACGGCTCCGGCGCGATCCCGGTGGACACCCCGCACCGCCCGGACACCTACTACGGCCTCTCCAAGGGGTTCGGCGAGGACCTCGCCTCGCTCTACTGGGACCTGCACGGCATCGAGACGGTGTCCGTCCGGATCGGCTCCTGCTCCCCGGAACCGACCACGGTGCGGATGCTGTCGATCTGGCTGAGCCCCGCCGACGCGGCCCGCCTGCTGCACGCCGCGCTCACCGCCCCGGACGTCGGCCACACCGTCGTCCACGGCTCCTCCGCCAACACCCGCCTGTGGTGGGACCTGTCGTCCGCGCGGGCCCTCGGGTACGAGCCGCAGGACGACTCCGAGCCGTACGCCGCGGAACTCCTCGCCGCCCAGGGCGAACTGGACCCCGACAATCCGGAACACGCCCATCTCGGCGGCGCCTTCTGCACCGACCCGCCCCGGTGGCCGCACTGAGCTGCGGCCGCCGGCCCGGGCGGAGCGGGCGTGGTACGGACCACGGCACGGAACCCGCGCCGCCCACGAGGCGTCCTCGTCTGTGTGCCGGCACCCCGCTGGGCACGCACACACGCGCAGGAACGAGGAACGCATCATGGGCATCGTCAGCTGGCTCGTACTGGGGCTGATCGCGGGCATCATCGCCAAGGTCCTGCTGCCGGGGCGGGACCCGGGAGGGATCGTCGGCACGACCCTGATCGGCATCGTGGGGTCCTTCATCGGCGGCTGGCTGTCCACCAAGTTCCTGCACCGCCCGATACCGAAGGACTTCGGCGAACCGTCCATGTGGATCGCCTCGGTCGCCGGTGCGCTGGTCCTGCTGATCGCCTACCGGCTGCTGTTCGGCAACTCCCGCGAACGACGGTGAAGGTGCGGCGGACGGCGGTGCGGCGCACGGTGACACGGCACACGACGGTGCGGCGGGCGGGCGGCCGTCCGGCGGCGGGTAATGGAACCGCAAAGGCGAACCGATCGTTGGTCCCGGCATGACCGCTATGACTCCTGGCTCGAACCTCCCGCTCACCGCCGTACGGGTCGCGGTGGACGTCACCGCCCCGGTGCGGCTGGACGTGTCGGGCCTGCTGCTCGGCGCCGACGGCAAGGTGCGCTCCGACGACGACTTCGTGTTCTACAACCAGCCCACCGGCCCCGGGGTGACGTACTCCGCGGCGGCCGGCGGCGACACCATCACGGTGGACACCGCCGCGGTGCCCGAGACCGTCGAGAAGGTCGTGGTCACCGCGAGCCTGGACGCCCCCGGTGCGACCTTCGCGGGCACCGAGCCGACCGGCACGGTCCGCAACGCCGACGACGGCAGCCTGATCGCCACCTTCACCCCGCCGCGGCTGGGCACGGAGACCGCGCTGGTGGTCGTCGAGCTCTACCGCCGGGCCGGGGCCTGGAAGGTCCGCGCGGTCGGCCAGGGCTACGCCGACGGCCTGGCGGGCATCGCCACCGACTTCGGCGTGCACGTCGAGGAACCCGCCGCCGCGCCCACCGCACCGGCAACCCCGGCGCCACCGGCCACTCCCCCGGCCCCGGCCGGCCAGTGGGGCCCGCCCGCCGGCACCCCGGCCCCGGTCGCCGCACCCGCCGCACCCGCGCCCGGCTCCGGGAAGGTCAACCTCGACAAGGGCCGGGTCAGCCTGCAGAAGAACCAGACCGTCTCGCTGGTCAAGGGCGGCCGCCCGCTGCTGGGCTCGGTCCGGATGGGCCTCGGCTGGGAGCCCGCCTTCCGCGGCAAGAACATCGACCTGGACGCCTCCGTCATCGCCTACGGCCCGGACCGCAAGAAGATCGACAACTGCTTCTTCGGCAAGCTGATGATCCTCGGCGGCGCGATCCAGCACTCCGGCGACAACCTCACCGGCGAGGGCGCCGGCGACGACGAGGCGATCACCGTCCACCTCGGCGGGGTGCCCCCGGAGGTGACCGGCCTGGTCTTCGTGGTGAACTCCTTCTCCGGCCAGAAGTTCTCCGACGTCGCCAAGGCCTACTGCCGCCTGCTGGACGCCGGGACCGGCGAGGAACTGGTCCGCTTCGACCTCACCCACGGCGAACCGCGCACCGGCGTGATGATGGCCAAGCTGATCCGCCAGTACTCCGGCGAGTGGGAGATGACCGCCCTGGGCGAGTTCGTCGACGCCCGCACGGTCCGCGGGATGGTCAAACCCGCCGGTCAGGCGCTGTGAGCCCGGCAACCCGGGCCAGCCGCTCGTACGACTCGATCAGCGCCGCACGGTCGTAGGTGCTGGTGGTCACCAGCACCTCGTCCGCGCCGCTGCGCTCGATCAGCGTGCCGAGGGCGTCGAAGACCTGCTCCTCGGTGCCGTGGACGTGCCCGCGCAGGGCGTCCTCGTAGAAGCCGCGCTCACGGTCGGACATCCCGGCCGTGGCCGCCGGGCCGTCCTCCGCGGGCCGCAGCGGCGGGAAGACGCCGTGGGTGCGGGAGTACGCCAGCGCGCGGGCCTCCGGCAGCAGCAGCCGGCGCGCCGCCGCCTCGGTGTCCGCCACCGCCACCGTCCCGGAGACGACCACGTACGGGCGCTCCCACAGCGGCGACGGCCGGAAGCCCTGGCGGTAGTCGTCGATGGCGTCCAGCATCCTCTGCGGGCCGCGGAGGTCGCCGATGACCAGTGCCAGCCCGGCCGCCGCGGCGATCCGCGCGCCGGCCCCGGTCGCCAGGACGAACGCCGGGACCGGCAGGCCCTCCGCCGGCCTCGCGTGGACCTGCGGGTGGGCGGTCTGGGTACCGCTGAAGTAGCCGAGCAGCTCGGCGAGTCGGTCGCCGAAGTCCTCGGCGGCGTCCTTGTCCGCGCCCAGGGCGCGGCGGATCCCGCCGGTGAAGCCGACCGACCGGCCGAGCCCCATGTCGATCCGGCCGGGGAAGAGCGACTCCAGCACCCCGAACTGCTCGGCGACGACCAGCGGCCGGTGGTTGGGCAGCATCACCCCGCCGGTGCCGACCCGGATCCGGGACGTGGCGGCCGCCACCGCGGCGGCGAGCACGGTCGGCGCGGAGCCGGCGACGCCGGGCACGCCGTGGTGCTCGGAGACCCAGAAGCGGTGGTAGCCGAGCTCCTCGACGCGCCGCGCCAGCGCCACCGTGTCCCGCAGGGCGGCCGCCTCCGGGTGCCCTTCCCTGGTGCGGGAGCGGTCCAGGACCGAAAATTGTGTCGCTTGTGTCGTCGAGTTCACCACGTCCGCTTCAACGTCCCACCGTCCCCGGGATTCCCCGTCCCGCCCGCCGGCCGCGGAAGGAGCCGTCGCGATGGCGCAGCAGCAGCCGCAGACCGGCCCGGCCGGAGCCGCCGGCGACCCGGACGGCCCAGCGGCCCCGCCGGACCTCCCGCCCCGGGTCGCGACGGTCTACGGCGAGCACGACCTGGCCACCGTGCCCGCCTTCGCCGGCGGGTTCATCAACTTCGGCTACTGGGCGGAGCTGGGTGACCTGACCGGCCGGCGGCTGACCGAGGCCGACCGGGTGCGCAGCGAGCAGGACCTCTACCGCCTGGTGCTCGGCACGTTCGACGGGATGCGCGGCCGCAGTGCCCTGGAGGCCGGCTGCGGGCGCGGGCTGGGCTGTGCGCTGGCGCTGCGGGAGTTCGGGCTGGGCCCGGTCATCGGTCTGGACGCGCATCCGGACCAGATCGCCCGCGCCCGGGCGATCCACGCCGAGCTGCTCGCCCGGGGCGCGGGCGGCGCCGGGCGGCTGACGTTCGTCCTGGGGTCCGCCCAGCGGATGCCGCTTTTCGCGGAGACCGTCGACTGCCTGTACTCCGTCGAGGCCGTGCAGCACTTCCGTTCCCCGGCCGCCTTCGCCCGGGAGGCGGTGCGGGTGCTGCGGCCGGGCGGCCGGCTGGCGGTGACCACGTTCTTCGCCCGCACTCCGGCGGCCGCCCGGGAGCTGCCGGGGCTGCTGCCGCCGTACGCCGACGGGCTGGACGTGCCGCATGTGATCGACGAGTTCGCCGGGACGCTGGCCGCGGCCGGGCTGCGGGACCTCACGGTCCGGCCGATCGGCGAGGCGGTGTGGGAGCCGTACGACCGCTACATGGCCCAGCAGCCCGAGCTCGCCGACGACGAGTGGCCGCGCCGCTATCTGACGGCGTACGAGACCGGGCTGCTGGACTACTACCTGCTCACGGCGGCCGCGCCGCGCCGAACGGAAGGCTAGCGCCGGGGCTGCCGCTTCCAGGGGCCGGTGATGGCCAGCATGATGCCGGGCTCCTGGATGTTGGCGAAGAGGGTCCGGCCGTCCGGGGAGAAGACCGGGCCGGTGAACTCGCTGTACTCGGGCTCGTCGGCGGTGCCGATGTTGAGTTCGTTGCGGGCCAGGGGGTAGGTGCGGCCGTCCTCGGTGGCGCCGAAGAGGTGCTGGACGCCCTCGCCGTCCTCGGCGATGATCAGCCCGCCGTAGGGCGAGACGGTGATGTTGTCCGGGCCGTCGAACGCGCCGTCCTTGCCGGGGTCGGGGTTGACGCCGAGCAGCACCTTCAGGGTCAGGGTCCGCCGCCGCGGGTCGTAGAACCACACCTGCCCGTCGTGCTGGACCGGGCTCTCCTCGCGGGCGTAGGAGGACACCACATAGGCGCCGCCGTCCGCCCACCACAGGCCCTCCAGCTTGCGGGCGCGGGTGATCTCGCCGTCCTTGAACTGCTTGCGGACGGAGGTGGTCCGGGCGTCGCGGTCGGGGACGTCGACCCAGTCGACGCCGTAGACGGTGCCGGGCCGGGTGGCGCGGGAGAGGTCGTCGACGAACCGGCCGCCGGAGTCGAAGCACTTGAACGCCTGGAGGACACCGGCGTCGTCGGCGAGGGTGCGGAGCCTGCCGCGGCCGTGGTGGAAGCCCTCCGGCGGGGTCCAGCGGTAGAAGAGGCCGTTGGGGCCGGCCGCGTCCTCGGTCAGGTAGCAGTGGCCGCGGCGCGGGTCGACGACGACGGCCTCGTGGGCGTAGCGGCCCAGTGCCTTGACGGGCTTGGGGTCGCGGCCGGCCCGCGCGTCGCGGGGGTCGACCTCGAAGACGTACCCGTGGTCCTTGGTCATGCCGTGCTGGCCGGCCTTGTCCTCGGTCTCCTCGCAGGTGAGCCAGGTGTCCCAAGGGGTCGTGCCGCCCGCGCAGTTGGTGGACGTACCGGCGATGCCGACCCACTCGCCGACCGGGGTGCCGTCCTTGGCGACCTCGACGACGGTGCAGCCGCCGGCCGCGGCCGGGTCGTAGACCAGGCCCTCGGCCAGCGGGACCGGGTGCGGCCAGTCGGCGCGCGGGCCCTTCAGCTCGTGGTTGTTGACGAGGAGGGTGGTGCCGCGGTGGCCGGCGAAGGTGCCGGTGCCGTCGTGGTGGGACGGGGTGGGCTCACCGCTGTCGAGCGTGGTCACACCGCAGTGGGTGACGATCTTGTACGAGAACCCGGCGGGCAGGGCGAGGATGCCGTCCGGGTCCGGCAGCAGCGGGCCGTAGCCGGCCGGGTGGCCGGGGCCGTCCGCCGCGCCGTCCTGGCCGGCGTCCGCCGCTTCGGCGGCGAGCGCGCCGGGCGCGGTGGCCAGTACGCCGGCGCTGCCGGCCAGCGCGACCCCCGCGCCGGCAAGGGCGGAACGCTTGGCGAAGTCTCTCCGGGTGAGCGGCATTGTCAATCTCCTGGATGGCCGGTTCTACTCCCCTGTGCCTGCGCCGCACACGCTCTCGTGCGCCGTCGAACTCCAGTTGAACGCGGCACGACATCCAGGAAGCAGTTGGGGCCGGCCCGGGGCGGTGTTCCCGCCCGCGGACCGGCCCCTGCCGGGACCGCTCAGTGCGACTGCCGGGAGCGCGCCTTGAACGCGGCCTTGCGGGCCTCCTTGGCGGCCTTCTTGTCCGGGTGCAGCCGGCCCATGGCCTCCAGGACGTCGGCGGTGGCCGGGTGGTCCACCCGCCAGGCGGCGTCGAAGAAGCCGCTGTGCTGCTCGGTCAGGCCCTGGACGAGGTCGCGCAGCTCCGCCTCGGCTCCTTCGTCCGCGCTGCCCAGCTGGGCGGCGATGGTGTCGATCGTCAGCCAGAAGATCATGTCCTGGGACGGCTCGGGGATGCCGGGCAGTCCGCGCTCGGCCAGCCAGACCCGGGCCAGGCCGCCCAGCTGCCGGTCGTCGAGGACCTCGCGCAGCGCGGCCTCGGCGTCCGGGGCGACCAGCGAGAGGGTCTGCTGGGCGGCGAGCCGGCGGCGCGGGGCGCCCTCGTCGTCGCCGCGGGCGGCGCCGAGCAGCTCGCGGGCGGCGTCCAGCGGGCCGCGGGCGGCGAGCCACTGCTCGGACTCGGCCTGGGCGTGCGACTCGGGGTAGTCGGGCAGCGCTTCGAGGAGGACGTCGGCGCCCTTGCCGGTGAGGTCGCCGACCGCCGGGGCGTGCGCGCCCGCGTCCAGCAGCCGGGCGCGCACCGCGTAGACGCCCAGCGGGGTGAGCCGGACCAGGCCGTAGCGGGAGATGTCCTCGTCGGTGAGCGGTTCGGCCATGGGGGTCCCCCCTGGACCGGAGCCCGTCGAAGGCCCTTGGGGGAGGACGGTCTCGCCCTCCCCGTCCAGTTCCTCGATCAGGGCCTCGTCGACCGGCCGGTACGCGACCAGGCCGATCGGCTCCAGGACCCGGAACTGGTCGTCCAGGCGCATCATCGCCTCGGAGACCTCTTCGAGGACCTCGTCGGTGGGCTCGTCCATGTCGTCCGGGACGATCATGGACGCGGCCAGCGCGGGCAGCGGGATGCTCTGGTCCGGGCCCTCGGCCAGGGCCGTGAGCAGGTAGAGGTTGCCGAGGATGCCGTCGAGCAGCTCGGCCTCCTCCTCCGGGTTCCAGTCGAGGGCGTCCAGGTCCAGCTCACCGCCCTCGGCGAGCTGGTCGGCGAGATCGGCGAGGTCGGGGGCGGCCGCGTCGGCGAGCACGGTCTCCATGCCGGACAGCCAGATGTCGAGGACGTCCTGGGGGCTGCCGGAGGTGAGCAGGGCGAGCTCCTCGCCGGGGGTGGCGGTGCCGACCGCGGCGTCGGCGGGCCCGGCCCCGTCCCCGGCCGTCGTGTCGGCCTCCGGGGTCTCCTCGATCTCGACCAGGCCGGTGTCCACCGCGAGCTGCCATGCCTCGGCGGTGCAGGCGGGGCCGTCCTCGTCGGCGGACAGCCCGAGGTGCTCGGTGGCGGCGGCCAGCGCGTCGTCGAGGATCTCCCCGCCGGCCCCCACCGGGACGCCCCGCTCGGCCCAGCGGGCGAGCCGGGCGGCCCGGGCCATCAGGGGGGCGCTGAGCGCGTCCCGGGCCAGTTCCGCTTCGGAGAGCAGCCGCACCGGCGGCAGGGTGGGGCGGTCTGCGGACATCGGGTGCTCAGCTCCTCGGAACGGACTGCGGCTGGGGGGCCTCCCAGCGGTGGCTGGGGGAGGGCGCCGCCCCAGGGTAGACGGAATTCTCCGTATCTCGGGCGGTTCACCCCCGCGCCGCCCGCCACTCACCGGCAGAGCCTTGACAACTCCCTTGCCCGCACAAGAGATTGACGCGCGTAGCGTGACGCCGTTCCGGCTCCGCACACACTTCCACCCCCCTCTTCCCTCGGAGGCATGCATGCCGTCCCGTCGTCCGCTCCGCAGACCAGCCGCCCTCGGCGCGGTGGCCGCGGCCGCCCTCGCCGGCGGACTGCTGACCGCCACCCAGTCCGCCTCGGCGGCCGGCACCCGGATCCACGACATCCAGGGCAGCACCCGAATATCCCCGCTGGCCGGGAAGCAGGTCAGCGACGTGCCCGGCACGGTCACCGCCGTCCGGGCCTTCGGCTCCTCGCGCGGCTTCTGGGTGCAGGACCCGCACCCGGACGACGACCCGGCCACCAGCGAGGCGGTCTTCGTCTTCACCGGCAAGGAGACCCCCAAGGTCTCGGTCGGGGACGCGATCACGTTCTCCGGCACGGTCAGCGAGTACTACCCCGGCGGCAAGGACGCCGGCCTGCAGTCCGTCACCGAGATCACCAAGGCGACCTGGCAGACCGGCTCCTCGGGCAACGGGCTGCCGGCCGCGTTCACCCTCAACTCCGCCTCGGTGCCGAATCGTTACGCCCCCGAGGCGGGCGGCAAGAGCATCGAGTCGCTGAAGCTGCGCCCCGGCAGCTACGCGCTGGACCGCTACGAGTCGCTGGAGGGCATGCGGGTCGCGGTCGGCGGCGCCCGGGTCGTCGGCCCGACGAACAAGTACCACGAGCTGTGGGTGACCGCCGAGCCGGGCCACCACCGCACACCGCGCGGCGGCACCCTCTACCGCTCGTACGCGGACCCCAACGGCGGCCGGGTGAAGGTGGGTTCGCTGATCCCCTTCTCCGAGCGGCCGTTCCCGGTCGCCGACGTCGGCCAGACGCTGGCGGGCACCACCGCCGGTCCGCTGGACTACGACAACTTCGGCGGCTACACCCTCCAGGCCACCGAGCTGGGCAAGCTCACCGGGCGCGGCCCGAAGCCGGAGACCACCCGCAAGCAGAAGTCCGGCGAGCTGGCGGTGGCCACGTACAACGTCGAGAACCTCGCACCGGACAACCCGCAGGCGAAGTTCGACCGGCTGGCCGAGGCGCTGGTGCACAACCTGGCGGCCCCGGACGTCGTGGCCCTGGAGGAGGTCCAGGACGACAGCGGCGCCAAGGACGACGGCACGGTCGGCGCCGGCAGCACCCTCAAGAAGCTCACCGACGCGATCAAGGCGGCCGGCGGTCCGGCGTACGAGTGGCGGCAGATCGACCCGGTCAACGACCAGGACGGCGGCCAGCCGGGCGGCAACATCCGGGTGGCGTTCCTGTTCAACCCGGAGCGGGTGTCGTTCACGGACGTCAAGGGCGGCGACGCCACGACCCCGGTCAAGGTGGTCGATGACCACGGCCGGGCCGCGCTGTCCGCCTCCCCCGGCCGGATCGCCCCGGCCGACGAGGCGTGGAAGACCAGCCGGAAGCCGCTGGCCGGGCAGTTCTCGCTCAAGAGCCGCCCGGGCAGCCGGATCTTCGTGATCGCCAACCACTTCAACTCCAAGGGCGGCGACCAGGGCCTGGACAGCCGTTTCCAGCCACCGGTCCGCTCCTCGGAGACCCAGCGCACCGCCCAGGCCAAGCTGGTGAACGCGTTCGTGAAGGACCTGCTGGCCAAGGACCCCAAGGCGGACGTGGTGGTGGCCGGTGACCTCAACGACTACCAGTTCTCGCCGGCCCTGAAGAACCTCACCGCCGGTGGCGTCCTCACGGACCTGGTGAACGGGCTGCCGGCCGCGGAGCGCTACGGCTACGTCTACAGCGGCAACTCGCAGGTGCTCGACCACATGCTCACCAGCCGCCACCTGACCAGGCCGGACTACGACATCGTGCACCTCAACGCCGAGTACGCCGACCAGGCCAGCGACCACGATCCGCAGGTGCTGCGGATCGCTCCGTGAGGTCCTGACTCCCGCCGTCCCGTCACCCCGCGTGACCTGTTCGTCACTCGTTCGGCCCACGTCCGGGCGCCAACCGCGGCCGGGGGTGCGGTACTGGCAACGTAAGAAACATTCGGCGAGACATAGGGAGTCATCATGCCGAAGGCGCAGAACCGTAAGTCGGGCAACAAGGACCGTGCCGCGGAGCGGCGCGCCGACCAGCGGAAGCCGAAGTCGTCGGAGGAGTCCGCGTCCGAGCGGACCCAGGACCTGAAGCGTTCGCGGAATGGCCTGACTGACGCGTGATGGGCCTCAGCAGCCCGGCGGCCGTCGCACCGAGAGGTGCGGCGGCCGCCCCGCGTTTGCGGGTGCCGGCCGCACCGCCAGCCGGCACGGGCCCGCGGGAGCCCTCACGCCCCCGGCCGCACACCATCAAGCCCTCAACTACATGCCATCGCTTAAGAGTTCTGAAACGACAACTAAGTGGACGTGAAAGATGATGGGCCCTCACACTTCCGGCATGGACCACCCCACCACCCCCTTCGGCCGCACCGCGGTCGCCATGATCACCCCGTTCACCGCCGACGGGGAGCTGGATCCGGACGGCGCGCAGCGGCTCGCCACCCGGCTCGTCGACGAGGGCGGCTGCGACGCCCTGGTCCTCAGCGGCACCACCGGCGAGTCCCCCACCACCTCGGACGCCGAGAAGGAGACCCTGCTGCGGGCCGTCGCCGAGGCGGTCGGCGACCGGGCGTGGCTCACCGCCGGGGTCGGCACCAGCGACACCCGGCACACCGTCGAGCTGGCCCGCAGCGCCGAACGGGCCGGCGCGCACGGCCTGTTGGTGGTCACGCCGTACTACTCGCGGCCCCCGCAGGAAGCCGTCGCGCACCATCTGCGCTCGGTCGCCGACGCCACCGGGCTGCCGGTGATGCTCTACGACATCCCCGGCCGCACCGGCACCGCGCTGACCGCGGACACCCTGCTGCGGCTGGCCGGCCACCCGCGGATCCTGGCGGTCAAGGACTGCGGCTACGACCTGCTCAAGTCGGCGAAGGTACTGGCCGCGACGGACCTCGCGTACTACGCGGGCTGCGACGAGCAGATCCTGCCGCTGCGCGCGCTGGGCGCCGCCGGCTGCGTCAGCACCGCCGGCAATGTGGCGCCACGGGCGGTGCGGGCGGTCCTCGACGCCTACGACGCCGGCGACACCGCCGGCGCGGCCCGCCGCCAGCTCGCGCTGATCCCGCTGATCGAGGCGGTGACCGGGTCCGGGACGCCCGGCACGGTCGCCGTGAAGGCGCTGCTGACGCACCTCGGACTGCCGGCCGGGCCGGTCCGCGGGCCGCTGCTGGACCCGGACGCCGCGCTCACCAGCCGGCTGGCGGACGCCCTGCGGACGGCCCTGGACCGGACTGCGGACGCGGCGGCCACGGAGCGTGCGGTGCCGGCGGGGGTACCGGGCTAGCGGGCAGCGGGCCGGCACCGGCCGGGGCGGCGACGTCGCCCCGGCCCGCGGTCCCGTCCGCACCCCCGGAGGTTGCCCCGTCCCCGTCCCCGTCCGGCAGCAGGTCCCGTACCAGCAGCGTGGCGCCGGCCACCGCGCCCGGCATGAGGACGACCGCGAGGAACGGGATCAGGAAGAGCAGCACCAGCGGGGTGCCGAAGCCGACCGCCAGCGCCTTCCGGCCGCGCAGCAGCCGCAGCCGCTCGCGCACCGGGACGTCCCGGCGCTGCATCGCCACCGCGGTCAGTTCGACCGTGAGGAAGAAGCCGGAGACGCAGAAGCCGATCACGGGCACCACGGTCTGGCCGAGGAACGGCACGAAGCCGAGGACGAACAGCAGGACGCCGAAGCCGGCCGCGCGCAGCAGCACATGGACGCTGTCCCGCAGCGCGAGCGCGATCTCCCGCCACAGCGGCCGGTCCGGGCCGGGCGGGCAGTACCCCTCGCTCTCCTCGACCTGCTCCGAGAGCGACTCGTAGAACGGGTCGCCGATCAGCAGGGTGACCGCCGTGAAGGTCAGCACGGACAGGGTCAGCCCGCCGGCCAGCAGCAGTGCCACGAACAGCCCGCGCAGCAGCCCCTGCCAGGGCGAGCCCCAGTCGTCGGCGAACGGCGTCGCCCAGGCGGCGAGGTCGCCGGACCAGATCGCCAGCGCGGTGAGCACCCCGGCGTAGAGCACCAGCGCGATCAGCGCCGGGATCAGCCCGAACCCCCACCACCGGCCGTGCCGGGCAACCCAGCGCTGACCCTCGCCCAGATACCGCATCCCCGCTACAAGATCACGCATGGCCCACAGCCTAGAGGGTGCCCGGCGGGGACGTGGACGCCGGCGGTCACCACGCGAAGGGCGGCCCGGCAGAGAGGTTCCGCCGGGCCGCCCTTGGCTTCACCGAGGGTGCGCCACCGCCCCGTCGGGGCGGGACCGTCAGTTGTGGCTGTGCAGGATCTCGTTCAGGCCGCCCCAGGTCGCCTTGTTCGGGCGGGCCTCGACGGCGCCGGTGGTGGAGTTGCGGCGGAAGAGGATGTTGTCCGCGCCGGACAGCTCCAGGGCCTTGACGATCTGGCCGTCGGGCAGGGTGACCCGGGTGCCCGCGGTGACGTACAGACCGGCCTCGACGACGCACTCGTCGCCCAGGGCGATGCCGATGCCGGACTCGGCGCCGAGCAGGCAGCGTTCGCCGATCGAGATGATCTGCTTGCCGCCGCCGGAGAGGGTGCCCATCGTGGAGGCGCCGCCGCCGATGTCGGAGCCGTCACCGATGACCACGCCGGCGCTGATCCGGCCCTCGATCATGGAGGTGCCGAGCGTACCGGCGTTGAAGTTGACGAAGCCCTCGTGCATCACGGTGGTGCCGGCGGCCAGGTGGGCGCCCAGGCGGACCCGGTCGGCGTCGGCGATCCGCACCCCGGCGGGCGCGACGTAATCGGTCATCCGCGGGAACTTGTCGACGCTGGTGACCGCGAGGTGCAGCCCCTCGGCGCGGGCGTTGAGCCGCACCGTCTCCAGCCGGTCGACCGGCACCGGGCCCAGCGAGGTCCAGGCCACGTTCGCCAGCGCGCCGAAGATGCCGTCGAGGTTCTGCCCGTGCGGCTTGACCAGGCGGTGGCTGAGCAGGTGCAGACGCAGGTAGGCGTCGTGCGCGTCCAGCGGCTTGTCGTCGAGCGAGGCGATGACCGTGCGGACGGCCACGACCTCGACCTCGCGGACCGGGTCGGGGCCGATCGCCTTGAGGACGGCCTGGCCCAGCAGTTCGGTGGCGCGCTCGTCGTCCAGGCGCTCGGTGCCGGCCGGGCCGGGGCCCTCGGCGGTCACGTCCACCAGCCGGGGGGCCGGGAACCAGGTGTCGAGAACGGTGCCGTCGGAGGTGACGGTGGCGAGGCCGGCGGCGACGGCGCCGGTGGTGCGGGGAGCGGAGGTAGCAGCATCGGTCATGCGGGAAACCTAACCGGAGGGCGCCCGCCGAGGCGAACCGGTCTCAGTGCTCGGGCCCGGCCCGTACGGTCGCACCACCCTCTTCGTACGGCCGCACGAGGCCGCCGCCGGCCGGGGCGACGTCTCCGTCGGTGCGCCCCGTCGCCGTCAGTGCGCCCCGTCCAGGTTCAGCACCACGACGCCGGCGATCACCAGCAGCACCCCGAGGATCTTCGGCGCCCCCGCGCCCTCCCCCAGGAACACCATGCCGATGGCCGCGATCACGCGGTCCCGACCCCGGGACAGGATCGCGCCGGCGAGCGTCACATAGGCCATGCGGACGACCGTACCGAGCGCGGGGACGCGGATCAGCGGGCCGGCCGGCCTCCGGTCGCCCGGTCAGCCGGCCTTCGGCGCCCACCGGGCCAGGGCGGCGCTGAGCGCCTCCGTGCGGGGCCGGCGGCGGGTGTTGTGGAAGGCCCGGATCCGCCAGTCGCCGTCCGGCTCGCGGACCAGGACGTAGGTCTGCACGGAGAGCGCGCGGCGGCCGGGCCGGGTGCGGCGGCCCTTGAGGACGGCGCCGCGGGCGTGGACCAGTGCCACGTCCGGGGTGAGGAACACCAGGCCGGTGATCTCGGCCCAGAGGCGGGAGCCCGCGAGGACGCCGGCGAACAGCCCCCGGTGCCCCTCGACGACCCCCTCACGGCCGGTGAGCCGGCCGCCGTAGAAGGTGATGTAGTCGGCGTCCTCGGTGAACGAGCGGCCGTAGGCGTCGGCGTCGCCCCAGGCGAGACGGTGCGCCGCGAAGCGCTCGCGTACGGCGGCCGCCGCGTCCTGGGTGGCTCCTGCCGGTGCTGCGGTCATGACTCCCCCTGCGAAGAAGAACGGCTGCAGTTATTTGCATGCGCGCATGCAATATATGCAGGCATGCAAGGATGTGGCAAGGGGTCCGCCCGTAGGGGATCCGCCCCCAGCGAGTCACGGTTTCCGCCCGGAAGGTGAGCGAGATGTCCGACCAGCAGCGCGACGCCCTGCTGCAGCAGCACGCCGACGACTACCGCGCCTACGTCACGGCCACCGTGCTGCACGGCCAGGCCGCCGCGGAGGTGCTCGGCCAGCACCCCACCGACCTCTACGCGCTGCACACCCTGGAGCTCGCCGGGCCGCTCACCACCGGCGCCCTCGCCGAGCGCATCGGGCTCTCCCAGAGCGCCACCACCCGGCTCGTCGACCGTCTCGTACGGGCCGGCCGGGCCCGCCGGGCCGCCGACCCCGAGGACCGGCGGCGGGTGGTCGTCGAGCCGCTGCCGCTGCCGCACGAGGAGGACGAGGCGGCCTTCGGGCCGGCCCGCCGGCGGATGGCCGAGGTCTTCGGGTCCTTCACCGAGGACGAACTGCGCGTCCTCTTCCGCTACTTCGCCGCGGCCGCGCCGGCGCTGCGGGCCGCCACCGCGGAGACCAAGGGCCTGCCCGGGGACTGACCGCACGGGCACGAGAACGCGTCACGGCCGTGCCCGCCAGCGGTGACTGGCGGGCACGGCCGTGAAGTCTTGGCAGGCCCGCGGGGTGCGGGGCCCGGCCGGACGTCGATCAGACGTTGAAGCCCAGCGCGCGGAGCTGCTCGCGGCCGTCGTCGGTGATCTTGTCCGGGCCCCACGGGGGCATCCAGACCCAGTTGATCTTCAGCTCGTTGACGATCCCGTCCGTGGCGGACTTCGCCTGGTCCTCGATGACGTCGGTCAGCGGGCAGGCCGCGGAGGTCAGCGTCATGTCGATGGTGGCGATGTTGGCGTCGTCGATGTGGATGCCGTAGATCAGGCCGAGGTTGACGACGTCGATGCCCAGCTCGGGGTCGACGACGTCGTACAGCGCCTCGCGGACCTCTTCCTCGGAGGCCGGCTTGGTGGTGGTCGGGGTGTCGGTCATGCGGTCTTCGCCTCCTCGGAGAGGGCCTTGGCCGTGGCGTCCTTCCAGGCCATCCAGCTCAGCAGGGCGCACTTCACGCGCGCCGGGTACTTGGAGACACCGGCGAACGCCACCGCGTCCTCCAGCACCTCCTCCATGGCGTCGTCCGGCTCCACCTGGCCCTTGGACTGCATCAGCTCCAGGAACATCTCCTGGATCTTCTGCGCCTCACCGAGCTCCTTGCCGACCAGGAGGTCATTGAGCACCGACGCACTGGCCTGGCTGATGGAGCAGCCCTGGCCCTCGTAGGACACATCATCGATCGTCGTGCCGTCGAGCCGGACCCGCAGCGTGATCTCGTCGCCGCAGGTCGGGTTGACGTGGTGCACCTCGGCGTCGCCGTCCCGAAGACCGCGCCCATGGGGGTGCTTGTAGTGGTCCAGGATGACGTCCTGGTACATGGAATCCAGCTTCACGGCTCAGTCAGTCCTCGTCCTCATCCGCTGTGCGTGGTCATCCGAAAAAGTTCCGCACGTGCTCCAGGCCCTCGACCAGGGCATCGACCTCGGCCGGCGTGGAGTACAGATAGAACGACGCTCGCGTGGTCGCGGGAATTCCGTAGCGCAGGCAGACCGGCCGTGCGCAGTGGTGGCCCACCCGGACCGCGATCCCCTGCTCGTCGAGGACCTGGCCCACGTCGTGCGGATGGATGTCGCCGAGCGTGAAGGAGATCGTCGCCCCGCGGTCCTCGGCCGAGCTCGGGCCGATGATCCGCAGGTCGGGGACCTCCAGCAGCCGCTTGACGGCGTACTCGGTGATCACGTGCTCATGGGCGGCGATCTTGTCCATGCCGATCGAGGTGAGGTAGTCCACGGCCGCGCCGAGGCCGACGGCCTGGGCGATCGGAGGCGTACCGGCCTCGAACTTGTGCGGTGCCGGCGCGTAGGTCGAGGAGTGCATGGACACCGTCTCGATCATTTCGCCGCCGCCCAGGAACGGGGGCAGGTCCTCCAGCAGCTCCTGGCGGCCCCACAGGACGCCGATGCCGGTCGGGCCGCACATCTTGTGGCCGGTGAAGGCCACGAAGTCGGCCTGCAGCGCCTGCACGTCCAGCACCATGTGCGGGGCGGCCTGCGAGGCGTCGATGCAGACCAGCGCGCCGACCTCCTGGGCCCGCCGGATGATCGTCTCGACCGGGTTGAAGGTGCCCATGAGGTTGGAGACCAGCGTGAACGAGACGATCTTCGTCCGCTCGGTGATGACCTCTTCGATGTTCGAAAGGTCCAGGCGGCCGTCGTCGGTCAGGCCGAACCACTTCAGCTGCGCACCCGTGCGCTGCGACAGCAGCTGCCACGGGACGATGTTGGAGTGGTGCTCCATCTCCGTGATGACGATCTCGGTCTCACGGTCCACCCGGTAGGGCTCGTCGGCCCAGCCGAGCATGTTCGCCACGAGGTTGAGCGACTCCGAGGCGTTCTTGGTGAAGATCACCTCGTCGCGGCTCGGCGCGTTGATGAAGGCGGCGACCTTGTCGCGGGCGCCTTCGTACAGCGCCGTGGCCTCCTCGGCGAGCACATGCACGCCGCGGTGGACGTTGGCGTTGTGGCGTTCGTAGTAGGCGTTCAGGGCGTCGAGGACCTGGCGCGGCTTCTGCGAGGTCGCCGCGTTGTCCAGGTACACGATCTTCCGGCCGTCGTGGACCTGGCGGTCCAGGAGGGGGAAGTCCTTACGGATCGCCTCTGTGTCGAGGAGGCCCGGCAGCTGTGTCACGCGGTCGTACCACCCTTCACGTATGCCTCGTAGCCCTCGGCCTCCAGCTTGTCCGCCAGCTCCGGGCCGCCGGACTCGGCGATCCGGCCGTTGGCGAAGACGTGGACGTGGTCGGGCTTGATGTAGCGCAGGATGCGCGTGTAGTGGGTGATCAGCAGGGTGCCGACCTGGCCGGTCTCGCGGACGCGGTTGACGCCCTCGGAGACGATGCGCAGCGCGTCGACGTCCAGACCGGAGTCGGTCTCGTCGAGGATCGCGATGGCCGGCTTGAGCAGCTCCAGCTGGAGGATCTCGTGGCGCTTCTTCTCACCGCCGGAGAAGCCCTCGTTGACGTTCCGCTCCGCGAAGGAGGGGTCCATCTGGAGGCGCTCCATGGCCTCCTTGACCTCCTTGACCCACAGCCGCAGCTTGGGGGCCTCACCGCGGATCGCGGTGGCGGAGGTGCGCAGGAAGTTGGAGACCGAGACGCCGGGGACCTCGACCGGGTACTGCATGGCGAGGAAGACGCCGGCGCGGGCGCGCTCGTCGACGGACATCGCAAGGACGTCCTCGCCGTCGAGGGTGACGGTGCCGCCGGTGATGGTGTACTTCGGGTGGCCCGCGAGGGAGTAGGCGAGGGTCGACTTGCCGGAGCCGTTGGGGCCCATGATGGCGTGCGTCTCGCCCTGCTTCACGGTCAGGTCGACGCCCTTCAGGATCTCGCGCTGGCCGTTCTCGGCCTCGACGGAGACGTGCAGGTCGTGGATCTCAAGCGTTGCCATGGGTGACTCAGGACTCCTGGGTGACGGAGACGAGCACGTCGTCCCCTTCGATCTTTACGGGGTATACGGGGACGGGGCGCGTCGCGGGGAGGCCGGACGGCTTGCCGGTGCGCAGGTCGAAGCTCGAACCGTGCAGCCAGCACTCGATCGAGCAGTCCTCGACCTCGCCCTCGGAGAGGGAGACGTTCGCGTGCGAGCAGATGTCGTTGATCGCGAACACCTCGCCCTCGGTGCGGACCAGGGAGATGGGCGTGCCGTCGATCTCCACCCGCTTCGGGGTGTCCTCCTCCAGCTCGCTCAGTGCCGCTGCGCGTACGTAGCTCATACCGCGGACGCTTCCAGCTCGGCCTCGATCTTGCTCATGAGGCGCTCCTCGACGTCCGGCAGACCGATCTGCTGGACCAGCTCGGCGAAGAAGCCGCGGACGACCAGCCGGCGGGCCTCGTCGGCGGGGATGCCGCGGGCCATCAGGTAGAAGAGCTGCTCGTCGTCGAAGCGGCCGGTCGCCGAGGCGTGGCCGGCGCCGACGATCTCGCCGGTCTCGATCTCCAGGTTGGGCACCGAGTCGACCCGCGCGCCGTCGGTGAGGACGAGGTTACGGTTGAGCTCGTAGGTGTCCGTGCCGGTCGCCGAGGCGCGGATGAGGACGTCGCCGATCCAGACGGCGTGTGCGTCCTCGCCCTGCAGCGCGCCCTTGTAGGTCACGTGCGAGCGGCAGTTGGACGCCTCGTGGTCGACGAACAGGCGGTGCTCGTGGTGCTGGCCCCGCTCGGTGAAGTACAGGCCGTAGAACTCGGCCTCGCCGCCGGGGCCGGCGTACGTGACGCGCGGGTGCAGGCGGACCAGGTCGCCGCCGAAGGTGACGACCACGGACTTGAAGGTGGCGTCCCGGCCGACCAGGGCGTTGTGCTGGCCGGTGTGGACGGCCGACTCGTCCCAGTCCTGGACGGAGACGACGGTCAGCTTGGCGCCGTCACCGAGGAGGTAGTCGACGTTGGCGGCGAGCACCGCGTCGCCGGTGTGGTCGATGACCACGACCGCCTCGGCGAACGCACCGAGCTCGATGACCTGGTGGCCGAAGGCGGTGCCGCCCTCGCCGTGCACCGAGATCCGGATCGGCTCGCTGAGCACGGTCTCCTTGGGGACCGTGACCACCGAGGCCTTCTCGAACGAGCTGTACGCCTGGGCGGCGACCCGGTCGACGGGCTTGCCGGCCTTGCCGACCCGCGGGTCGGCGCGGTCGACCAGCTCGTGCGTGACGCCCTCGGGCGCGGTGATGTCGATCTTCAGGTCCGGACCGCCGGCCTCGGCGGAGCCGTCGTGCAGGCCCTTCAGGCGCGTGAGGGGCGTGAACCGCCACTCCTCCTCGCGGCCGTGCGGCACCGGGAAGTCCGCCACGTCGTAGGACGGCGGGGCGCTCATCCGTGTGGCGACGGTGGACTCCGCGGCCACCGCGATGGAGCCGGTGGTCGTGGAACCCGCCGGGATGTTCTGAGCCTCAGCCATGGCTGTCGTAGTGCTCGCTTTCTGCGTCAAGAAGTGTGCTGCGGGCGGGGACGGGCGGCCGGGTCAGCCGACCGCACCCTCCATCTGCAGCTCGATCAGCCGGTTCAGCTCCAGCGCGTACTCCATCGGCAGCTCACGGGCGATCGGCTCGACGAAGCCGCGCACGATCATCGCCATGGCCTCGTCCTCCGACAGACCGCGGGCCATCAGGTAGAACAGCTGGTCCTCGCTGACCTTGGAGACGGTCGCCTCGTGGCCCATGGAGACGTCGTCCTCGCGGACGTCGACGTAGGGGTAGGTGTCCGACCGGGAGATGGTGTCCACCAGCAGGGCGTCGCACAGCACGTTGGACTTGGAGCCCGCGGCGCCCTCGCCGATCTCGACCAGACCGCGGTAGGAGGTCCGGCCGCCACCGCGCGCCACCGACTTGGAGACGATGTTGGACGAGGTGTTCGGCGCCATGTGCACCATCTTGGAACCGGCGTCCTGGTGCTGGCCCTCGCCGGCGAAGGCGATGGACAGGGTCTCGCCCTTGGCGTGCTCGCCCATGAGGTAGACCGCCGGGTACTTCATCGTCACCTTGGAGCCGAGGTTGCCGTCGACCCACTCCATGGTCGCGCCCTCGTAGGCGACGGCGCGCTTGGTGACCAGGTTGTAGACGTTGTTCGACCAGTTCTGGATGGTCGTGTAGCGGCAGCGGCCGCCCTTCTTGACGATGATCTCGACCACCGCGGAGTGCAGCGAGTCCGACTTGTAGATCGGCGCGGTGCAGCCCTCGACGTAGTGGACGTAGGCGTCCTCGTCGACGATGATCAGCGTCCGCTCGAACTGGCCCATGTTCTCGGTGTTGATCCGGAAGTAGGCCTGCAGCGGGATGTCGACGTGGACACCCTTGGGGACGTAGATGAACGAGCCGCCGGACCACACCGCGGTGTTCAGCGACGCGAACTTGTTGTCACCGACCGGGATGACCGTGCCGAAGTACTCCTGGAACAGCTCCGGGTGCTCCTTGAGCGCCGTGTCGGTGTCCAGGAAGATGACGCCCTGCGCCTCCAGGTCCTCGCGGATCTGGTGGTAGACGACCTCGGACTCGTACTGCGCGGCGACACCGGCGACCAGGCGCTGCTTCTCCGCCTCCGGGATGCCGAGCTTGTCGTAGGTGTTCTTGATGTCCTCGGGCAGGTCCTCCCAGGAGGCGGCCTGCTGCTCGGTGGAGCGGACGAAGTACTTGATGTTGTCGAAGTCGATGCCCGACAGGTCCGAGCCCCACTGCGGCATCGGCTTCTTGTCGAACAGCTTCAGCCCCTTCAGGCGGAGCTTGAGCATCCACTCCGGCTCGTTCTTCTTCGCCGAGATGTCGCGGACGACCTCCTCGGAGAGACCGCGCTTCGCCGAAGCGCCGGCCGTGTCGGAGTCGGCCCAGCCGTATTCGTACTTGCCCAGACCCTCGAGTTCGGGGTGAGCAGTCTCCGTGGGGAGCGTCATGCGGGGTTCCTCCCGGCCGTGCTTGCAGATGATGTCGTGGTCTTGTGGGGGCGCTCACCGGTGCGGTGAGCTGCCTTGCCGGCGCCGGCCTTCGGGACGAAGGTCGTGCACACCCCGTCGCCGTGGGCGATGGTGGCAAGGCGCTGTACGTGGGTCCCGAGCAATCGGGAGAAGACCTCGGTCTCCGCCTCGCACAGCTGCGGGTACTGCTCGGCGACGTGGGCGACCGGGCAGTGGTGCTGGCAGAGCTGTTCACCGAGCTGGGGGTTGGGGGCGCTGCGCGCCGTAGCAGCGTACCCGTCCGCGGTCAACGCCCTCGCCAGGGCCTGGGTGCGGGCCTCCGGCTCGGCGCTGTCGACCGCCTCGCGGTAGGCCTCGGCCTGGGCGGCCAGCCGGGCCCGGGCGAACGCGGCGACCGCCGCCTCGCCCTTCTCGCCGCCGCCCGCACTCTGCGCGATCCAGCGCAGCGCGTCGGAGGCGAGCTGGTCGTAGGCCTGGTCGAAGGCGTCCCGCCCGCAGTCGGTGAGGGCGAAGGCCTTGGCCGGACGGCCGCGGCCGCGGCTGCCGTAGACCCGCTGCTCGCGGGGCTCGACGACGCCCTCGGCGACCAGCGCGTCCAGGTGCCGGCGGACGGCGGCCTGGGTCAGCTCCAGCCGGAGGGCGAGCTCGGCGGCGGTGGACGGACCGTGGTCGAGGATGGAACGGGCGACCCGGTTGCGGGTCCCCTGCTGTTCGTCGTGTGACACGGGGGCGGTCTGCGGGGCCGGCGTCGTCCGGGCGTCCCCTCCGGGCGCGGAGGCGGCCGGCCCGGCGGTCTTGCCGACCCCGGGCTCTCGCTGATCCTCGCTCGCGTATTTCACAACGCCATTGTTGCGTAATTCGTCAAAGCGATTCAAGCGCGGTCCGGATCGCGGGATGGTGGCCTCTATCACTTAGGTTCACCTCATTTCAACCCCGCCCCTTGCCCCCCGATCCCGCCGCCGACCTGCAAGGACGCGCCATGATCCGGGGGCACCGCCGGAGGCGCCGGCAAAGGGCGCGGACGGTCGTCCCGCACTGGGCCGAACCGGCGACGCCCGGCCTTCCGGGGGACCGGACGGCAGCCACTCCCCCGCCGGCCGCCGCCGAAGCCCCCACTGACGGCGGGGCGGCCGCTCTTCGTAGACTGCGCGGCATGCGCAGCACCTCCCCGGGGAGCACTCCCCGGCCCCCCGGACGGGCGCCGGCCGTCGAGGTCACCGGCCTGGTCAAGCGGTACGGAACGAAGACCGCGGTGGACGGGCTCGACCTGACCGTCGCCCACGGCACGGTGACCGCCGTGCTCGGCCCCAACGGCGCCGGCAAGACCACCACCGTCGAGACCTGCGAGGGCTACCGCCGCCCGGACGCCGGCACGGTCCGCGTCCTGGGCCTGGACCCGGTCGCCGACGCCGCCGCGCTGCGCCCCCGGATCGGCGTGATGCTGCAGTCCGGCGGCGTCTACGCGGGCGCCCGCGCCGAGGAGATGCTGCGGCACACCGCCACCCTGCACGCCCATCCGCTCGACGTCGGCATGCTCATCGACCGGCTGGGCCTGGGCTCGTGCGGCCGGACGCCCTACCGGCGGCTCTCCGGCGGCCAGCAGCAGCGGCTGGCGCTGGCCATGGCCGTGGTCGGCCGCCCGGAACTGGTCTTCCTCGACGAGCCGACCGCCGGCCTCGACCCGCAGGCCCGGCACGCCACCTGGGACCTCGTACGGGAACTCCGCACCGACGGCGTGAGCTGCGTGCTCACCACCCACTTCATGGACGAGGCCGAACAGCTCGCCGACGACGTCGCGATCATCGACGGCGGCCGGGTGATCGCCCAGGGCAGCCCCGACGAGCTGTGCCGCGGCGGCGCCGAGAACAGCCTGCGCTTCACCGGCCGGCCCGGCCTCGACCTCGCCTCCCTCCTCAAGGCGCTGCCCGCGGACAGCTCCGCCTCGGAGCCCGCCTCCGGCATCTACCGCGTCCACGGCAAGATCGACCCGCAGTTGCTGGCCACGGTCGCCTCGTGGTGCGCACAGAACGGCGTGATGCCGGACGCGATAGCCGTCGAGCGGCACACCCTTGAGGACGTCTTCCTGGAGCTCACGGGTAAGGAGCTGCGCGCATGACCGCCACCGAGGCCGGTACCGCCACCGGAACGGGCGCCTTCGCCCCGCGGCCCGGCGCCGCACCCCTGCCCCGGATGATCCGCGCCCAGGCGGCCCTGGAGACCCGGATGCTGCTGCGCAACGGCGAGCAGCTGCTGCTCACCGTGATCATCCCGACGCTGCTGCTGGTGCTCTTCTCCGCCGTCGACATCGTCGACACCGGGGCGGGCAGGACGGTGGACTTCCTGGCGCCAGGCATCCTCGCGCTGGCCGTGATGTCCACCGCGTTCACCGGCCAGGCCATCGCCACCGGCTTCGAGCGCCGCTACGGCGTCCTCAAGCGGCTCGCCGTCTCGCCGCTGCCGCGCTGGGGCCTGATGACCGCCAAGACCTGTGCGGTGCTGGTCACCGAGGTCCTGCAGATCGTGCTGCTGACGGCGGTGGCGCTCGTGCTGGGCTGGTCCCCGCACGGCAACCCGCTCACCGTGCTGCTGCTCCTGTTGCTCGGTACGGCCGCGTTCTCGGGGCTGGGGCTGCTGATGGCCGGGACCCTGAAGGCCGAGGCGACGCTGGCCGCGGCCAACCTCGTCTTCCTGCTGCTCCTGGTCGGCGGCGGGGTGATCGTCCCGCTCGCCAAGTTCCCGGAGGCCGCCCAGGCCGTGCTGCACCTGCTGCCGATCTCGGCGCTCTCGGACGGGCTGCGCGAGGTGCTCGGGCACGGCGCCGCGGTGCCGTGGTCCGACCTGGGCGTCCTCGCCGGGTGGGCGGTGCTGGGGCTGGGCGCCGCGGCGAAGTTCTTCCGCTGGGAGTAGCGGCGAGCCGGGGCACCTTCCCCGGAACGCGGCTCCCCCGGCACCCCTCGTGAAAGTTTGCACAAGGCCCGGCCTACGATGGCTCCCGTGCCGAATTCGCTGAATCCCCTTGAGCTGATCGCCCGCCGCTGGCAGCCGTCCGCGGCCTTCGTGCGGCGGGCCGCGCTGGCGACCGTCGTGATGGCCGTGATCATCGTCGTGACCGGCGGCGCGGTCCGGCTCACGCAGTCCGGACTGGGCTGCTCGACCTGGCCGAAGTGCACGCCGGAGAGCCTCACGCCGACCCACGCGATGGGCATCAACGGCCTCATCGAGTTCGGCAACCGCATGCTGACGTACGTGCTGTGCGCGTTCGTCGGGCTGTTCATCATCGCCGCCCGCGCCCGGCACCCCCGGCGCCGCTCGCTCACCCGCCTCGGCTGGGCCCAGTTCTGGATCGTGATGGGCAACGCGGTCTGGGGCGGCATCGTGGTCCTGACCGGCCTGAACCCCTACCTCGTCGCCGCGCACTTCCTGCTGTCCACGACCCTGCTCACGGTCGCCGTGCTGAGCTGGAAGCGGTCCTGCGAGGGCGACGAGGAGCCGCGGGACGTGGTCGCCCGCCCCGTCCGGCAGCTGGCCTGGCTGCTGGTGGTGGTCACCGGCGCGCTGACCGTCATCGGCACGGTCGTCACCGGCGCCGGCCCGCACGCCGGCGATGCGCACAAGGTCCACCGCATCCCGCTGAACTGGCAGGAGATCACCCAGCTCCACGTCGACTTCGTCTACATCGTGGTCGGCCTGAGCGTGGCCCTGTGGTTCGCGCTGCGCGCCGTCACGGCACCGGCCGCCGCCCGCCGGACCGTGCTGGAGCTGTTCGCCTGCCTCGCGCTGCAGGGCGTCATCGGCTACGTCCAGTACTTCCTGGGCCTGCCCGAGATCGTCATCGGGCTGCACATGCTGGGGTCGACGCTGGTGTGGATCGCCGTGCTGCGGGTGGCGCTGTCGCTCCGCGACCGCGGGCCGCTGCTGGAGGACGACCCCGGGGACGGCGACCGGCCGGCCGCCGCGGACGAGGAGCCCGCGGAGCCTCAGGTGGCCTCCGCGTCGAGCCGGTAGACCCGGCGGGCCGTCCCGGACCCGACCATCTCGGTGATCCGCCGCCCGTCCTCCGCCCCGCACAGCCCCTCGGCGGTCCACTCCCGTACGAGGCGGTCCACGGCGCGCAGGAAGGACCGGGCGCCGGTCACGTACAGCTCGGGCAGGCCGCGGGCGCCGGAGGAGAACAGCAGCTTGCCGAACGGCGCGTGCGGCAGGGTCTCCTCGGGGCAGGGCCCGGTGTCGGCGTACACATGGGCGTGCGCGGCGGCGAGCTGGGCGGCCCGCCGGTGGTGCGGGGCCGCGGGCAGCAGGACCAGGTCCGCGCCGATCCCGGTGGTGGCCCGCAGGAACCCGGCCAGCGGCTGCGGGTCGGGGCAGTGCAGCTGTACGGGCAGCCCGGTGGCGACCGCGCTCCACAGCAGGTGCCGTACGAGGGCCGGTTCGGCGAGCCGGTCGCCGGGGCGGCGGGCACGCAGCCAGCGGTCCGCGGCACGCCGCACCTCACCGGCCTCGGGGGCGTGTCCGTCGCAGTAGGTGGCGCCGGAGGCGAAGGCGGTGGCGTGCTGGGCCGCCGCGTAGAGGGCCTCGGCGGTGTAGCCGATGAAGGAGTCGACGCTGCCGGAGGTGTCGGCGACCTGTTCGGCGAGCGGTTCGAGCCGTACGACCTCGTGGGCGCGGGCCTCGGCGGCGGTGGCGATCTCGGCGGCCGAGGTGAGTTCGCTGGGGGTGCCGGCCTCCAGCAGGAAGGTGCCGATGCCGGAGCCGCGGAGCAGCATCCGGCCGGCCGTATAGGCGCCCACCTCGCGTCTGCGGGCCAGATAGCGGGCCGGCGGACAGTGCGGCTCCAGGCCGAGCAGCGGGGGGCACCAGCGGCGTATCGCGAGGCCGGTGAAGCTGTCGAAGTAGCTCGTACCGGCGGGGGCCGGGCCGTGGGCGCCGACCGCGGCGGCCAGATGGGTCTCGAAGGAGCCGAGGCCGAGTTCGCCGTGCACGGCGCCGTGGCTGTACTGATCGATGAGCGGTGGCTGATCCGCCAGCAAGGGAAGGCCGTCCATCCGCTCCTCCGCGCCGAGAGCCCGCCGGGCGTGGCCGGAGCGCCGCGCCCGGTGGACTTAACGGACGAGGGGGTGGTGAGGTAGCGGGCTCCGCTTCCGGCGCGCGCCCCGGCGCGCCGCCACCACCGCCGTCAGGCGTTGGCCGGGCCGCCCAGCTGCAGGCCCGCCATCCGCGACCACTCGTAGCGGCCGGTGCGGACCTTGGCGGCCAGGTCGCCGTCGAAGTCGTCGTGGAGGGTGAGGCCGGCCCGGGCCGCGGCGTCCTTGGCCTCGTCGTACGTACGGGCGACGAGGTTGCCCCACTCGCCGTTGGCCCCGACGAGGGCGATCCGGACGCTGCCGCGGGCGATGTGCGCGAGCTGGCCCTCGGCGCTGCCGCCGTGGGAGTCGGCGAAGGCGCGGATCTGCCGGGCGAGCCGCGCCGCGCGCTTGCCGGCCCGCTTCTCGTCCTTGGTGGCGGTCGCCGCGCCGACCGCCGTCTCCGCCTGCTGGGTGTCTGCCATGGACAGCATGCTACCCATCGGTAATCACCGAAGGAAGGGATCCACGGCGACGGCGACGAACAGCAGCGACACATAGGTGATGGACCAGTGGAACAGCCGCATCTCCTTGAGCTTCGGCCCGGTGATCCCGGCCTTGGCACGGGACTGCAGGGCGTGCGCCTCCTTCAGCCAGAACGCGCCGCAGGCCAGCGCGACCGCGGTGTAGAACCAGCCGGTGTAGCCCAGCGGCTGCAGCAGCAGCGAGACCAGGACCATCACCCAGCTGTAGGCGACGATCTGCCGCGCCACGGCCTTGTTGCCGGCGATCACCGGCAGCATCGGCACGCCGACCCGCTCGTAGTCGTCCTTGGCCTTCATCGACAGCGGCCAGTAGTGCGGCGGCGTCCAGAAGAAGATGACGAGGAAGAGGACCAGCGCGGCCCAGGAGACCGAGTTGGTCACCGCGGACCAGCCGATGAAGACCGGCATGCAGCCCGCGATGCCGCCCCAGACGATGTTCTGCGAGGTGCGGCGCTTGAGGATCATCGTGTAGACGACGACGTAGAAAAGCAGCGCCCCGAGCGACAGCATCGCCGACAGCGGGTTGACGAAGAACCAGAACAGGGCGGTGGAGCCGACCGCGAGGGCGGTCGCGAAGACCAGGCACTCGCGCGGCGAGACCATGCCGGTGACCAGGGGCCGCTGGGAGGTGCGGTCCATCAGGGCGTCGATGTCCCGGTCGATGTACATGTTGTAGGCGGCCGCACCGCCGGCGGAGAGGTAACCGCCGACGCAGGTCGCCAGCACCAGCCACAGGTCGGGGACGCCGCCCGCCGCCAGGAACATCACCGGGATCGTCGTCATCAGCAGGAGCTCGATGACCCGCGGCTTGGTCAGCGCCACGAACGCCTTCACTCGGGCCCCGAACGGGCGGTGACCCGGACCCCCCGGGCTCTCGGAGAGCACCCCCGCAGGACGGGATTCGACGGCCGTCACGCACACCCCTGGAAGTAACATCCGCGGCTCCCGCCGCGGATGGAGATAAGGCTCGCAAGCCCTTACGACCCCGTGAACCGGGTAAAAGCTTGCGCGTACCACGCCACTTTAGACGTTGGCCATACGGCGATCTTCGCGGGGGTGGGGTCGTGTTGGGGCCCGAGCGGCGGGGTGGAGGCGGCAGCTTTCCCCGGGCGTTCACCCGTTGTTCGGGAGGCGGGCGGGACCGTCGCCCGGCAGTCTGGTCGTATGGCCGTGGCCGCCGGGCCGGGAATGCCCGATCCGGCACGTCGGTTGCCCGAAGCGACGAACCCCCCGTGACGGCCACGCTGCGACTGAGCACCGAAAACACCGAATGAGCGTCGAAAAGACGCCCGCACTTGCGGGGGTAGGCTCGACACCGCCTGGCGGACATACCCGTCCGTGGCATTCGACATGTGGAGAGGAGCCCTGACTCAGGGTGAGCACCAAGCCGACCACCACAGAATTCGAGTGGACCGAACTGGACCAGCGGGCGGTGGACACCGTCCGGGTCCTGGCCATGGACTCCGTGCAGAAGGTCGGTAACGGCCATCCGGGTACGGCCATGAGCCTGGCTCCCGCCGCCTATGTGCTGTTCCAGAAGCTCATGCGGCACGACCCCGCGGACGCCGACTGGACCGGCCGTGACCGGTTCGTCCTCTCCGCCGGCCACTCCAGCCTGACCCTCTACATCCAGCTCTACCTGGCCGGCTACGGCCTGGAGCTGGACGACCTCAAGGCCTTCCGCACCTGGGGCTCGAAGACCCCCGGCCACCCGGAGTACGGCCACACCACCGGCGTGGAGACCACCACCGGCCCGCTGGGCCAGGGCGTCGCCAACGCGGTGGGCATGGCGATGGCGGCCCGCTACGAGCGCGGCCTGTTCGACCCGGACGCGGCCCAGGGCTCCTCACCGTTCGACCACTACATCTACGCGATCGCCGGCGACGGCTGCCTCCAGGAAGGCATCTCCGCCGAGGCGTCCTCGCTGGCCGGCCACCAGAAGCTCGGCAACCTCATCATGCTGTGGGACGACAACCACATCTCGATCGAGGGTGACACCGAGACCGCCATCTCCGAAGACACCATGAAGCGGTACGAGGCCTACGGCTGGCACGTACAGCGCGTGGAGCCCAAGGAGAACGGCGACCTCGACCCCGAGGGGCTGTTCCGCGCCATCGAGGCCGCGAAGGCGGTGACCGACAGGCCGTCGTTCATCGCGATGCGCTCGATCATCGCCTGGCCGGCCCCCAACGCCCAGAACACCGAGGCCGCGCACGGCTCGGCGCTGGGCGAGGAGGAGGTCGCGGCCACCAAGCGCGTCCTGGGCTTCGACCCGGAGAAGCACTTCGAGGTCACCGACGAGGTGCTCGCCCACACCCGCGGCGCCCTCGACCGCGGCCGGGACGCCAAGAAGGAGTGGGAGAAGTCGTTCGCCGCCTGGCGCACCGCCAACGCGGAGCGCGCCGCGGAGTTCGACCGGATCGCCGCCACCGAACTGCCCGAGGGCTGGGAGGACCACCTCCCCGTCTTCGAGACCGGCAAGCCGGTCGCCACCCGCGCCGCGTCCGGCAAGGTGCTGCACGCGCTGGGTGCGGTCATCCCCGAGCTGTGGGGCGGCTCCGCCGACCTCGCGGGCTCCAACAACACCACGATCGACAAGACGTCGTCGTTCCTCCCCGAGGGCAACCCGCTGCCCGAGGCCGACCCGTACGGCCGCACGATCCACTTCGGCATCCGCGAGCACTCCATGGCCGCGGAGATGAACGGCATCGCGCTGCACGGCAACACCCGCATCTACGGCGGCACCTTCCTGGTGTTCTCCGACTACATGCGCAACGCCGTCCGCCTGTCGGCCCTGATGCACCTGCCGGTGACGTACGTGTGGACGCACGACTCCATCGGCCTGGGCGAGGACGGCCCGACCCACCAGCCGGTCGAGCACCTGGCCTCGCTGCGCGCCATCCCGGGCCTGAACATCGTGCGCCCGGCCGACGCCAACGAGACCGCCCTCGCCTGGCGCGAGATCCTCAAGCGCTACACCAAGAAGTTCGGCGTCGGCGCCCCGCACGGCCTCGCGCTGACCCGCCAGGGCGTCCCGACGTACCCGGCGAACGAGGGCACCGCCAAGGGCGGTTACGTGCTCTTCGAGGCCGACGGCGGTGAGCCGCAGGTCGTGCTGATCGGCACCGGCTCCGAGGTGCAGCTCGCCGTCGAGGCGCGCGAGCAGCTGCAGGCCGCGGGCATCCCGACCCGCGTGGTGTCGATGCCCTCGGTCGAGTGGTTCGAGGAGCAGGACCAGGCCTACCGCGACAGCGTGCTGCCGCCGTCGGTCAAGGCGCGGGTCGCCGTCGAGGCGGGCATCGGCCTGACCTGGCACCGCTTCGTGGGTGACGCCGGGCGCATCGTGTCGCTGGAGCACTTCGGCGCCTCGGCCGACGGCAAGGTCCTCTTCCGCGAGTTCGGCTTCACCGCCGACGCGGTCGCCGCCGCCGCCCGGGAATCGCTCGAAGCCGCCGCGCGCTGACGCACGTATACGACGAGTAGGAGATGCAGAACCCATGACAGACGCACTCAAGCGCCTCTCGGACGAAGGCGTCGCGATCTGGCTGGACGACCTGTCGCGCAAGCGCATCACGTCCGGCAATCTCGCCGAGCTGATCGACCAGCAGCACGTCGTCGGCGTCACCACCAACCCCTCGATCTTCCAGAAGGCGATCTCCGCCGGCGACGGCTACCAGCAGCAGGTCGCCGACCTCGCCGCCCGTAAGGTCACCGTCGACGAAGCCATCCGCATGATCACGACGGCGGACGTCCGGGACGCCGCCGACGTCCTGCGGCCGGTCTTCGACGCCACCGGCGGCCAGGACGGCCGGGTCTCCATCGAGGTCGACCCGCGCCTGGCCCACAACACCGCGGCGACCATCGCCGAGGCCAAGCAGCTGGCGTGGCTGGTGGACCGCCCGAACACGCTGATCAAGATCCCGGCCACCAAGGCGGGCCTGCCGGCAATCACCGAGGTCATCGGCCTGGGCATCAGCGTCAACGTCACGCTGATCTTCTCGCTGGAGCGCTACCGCGAGGTCATGGACGCCTACCTCGCGGGTCTGGAGAAGGCCAAGGCCGCGGGCCTGGACCTGTCCCTGATCCGTTCGGTGGCCTCGTTCTTCGTGTCCCGCGTGGACACCGAGATCGACAAGCGTCTGGACAAGAACGGCACCGACGAGGCCAAGGCCCTCAAGGGCAAGGCCGCGCTGGCCAACGCCCGGCTGGCCTACCAGGCGTACGAGGAGGTCTTCTCCTCCGAGCGCTGGGCCGCCCTGGACAAGGCCGGCGCCAACCGGCAGCGTCCGCTGTGGGCCTCGACCGGCGTGAAGGACCCGGCCTACAAGGACACCCTGTACGTGGACGAGCTGGTCGCCCCGGGCACGGTCAACACCATGCCGGAGGCCACCCTGGAGGCCACCGCGGCCCGCGGCGAGATCACCGGCAACACCATCGCCGGCACCTACGCGGCGGCCCAGGCCGACCTCGACGCGATCGGCGCGCTCGGGATCTCGTACGACGACGTCGTGCAGCTCCTGGAGGACGAGGGCGTGGAGAAGTTCGAGGCCGCCTGGAACGACCTGCTCAAGTCGACCGAGGCGGAGCTCAAGCGCCTCGCTCCCTCGGAGGGCTGATCCCCTTGACCGCTGTTCATGGAGCGAACCCGCTTCGTGACGCCGCGGACCGACGGCTCCCGCGCATCGCGGGGCCGTCGGGCCTGGTCATTTTCGGCGTCACGGGCGATTTGTCCCGTAAAAAGCTGATGCCTGCCGTGTACGACCTGGCGAACCGCGGCCTGCTTCCGCCGGGTTTCTCCCTCGTCGGATTCGCCCGCAGGGAATGGGAGGACGAGGACTTCGCGCAGGAGGTGTACACGGCCGTCAAGGAGCACGCCCGTACGCCCTTCCGCGAGGAGGTCTGGCAGCAACTGGTGCAGGGCTGCCGCTTCGTCCAGGGCAACTTCGACGACGACGAGGCGTTCGAGACCCTCAAGAACACCATCAACGAGCTCGACAAGGCACAGGGCACCGGCGGCAACTTCGCCTTCTACCTGTCCGTGCCGCCGAAGTTCTTCCCCAAGGTCGTCCAGCAGCTCAAGAAGCACGGACTGGCCGACCAGAAGGAGGACTCCTGGCGCCGCGCGGTCATCGAGAAGCCGTTCGGGCACAACCTCGAAAGCGCCCAGGAGCTCAACCGGATCGTCCACGAGGTCTTTCCTCCGAACGAGGTCTTCCGGATCGACCACTACCTGGGCAAGGAGACCGTCCAGAACATCCTGGCGCTGCGCTTCGCCAACACGATGTTCGAGCCGCTGTGGAACCGCAGCTACGTCGACCACGTCCAGATCACGATGGCCGAGGACATCGGCATCGGCGGCCGGGCCGGCTACTACGACGGCATCGGCGCGGCCCGTGACGTCATCCAGAACCACCTCCTCCAGCTGCTCGCGCTGACCGCCATGGAGGAGCCCGCCTCCTTCGACGCGGACGCCCTGGTCGCGGAGAAGACCAAGGTGCTCGGCGCGGTCCGGCTGCCCAAGGACCTGGGCAAGGAGACCGTCCGCGGGCAGTACGCGGCCGGCTGGCAGGGCGGTGAGAAGGCCGTCGGCTACCTCCAGGAAGAGGGCATCGACCCCAAGTCGAAGACCGACACCTACGCCGCGATCAAGCTGTCGATCGACAACCGCCGCTGGGCGGGCGTCCCCTTCTACCTGCGCACCGGCAAGCGGCTGGGCCGCCGGGTCACCGAGATCGCGGTCGTCTTCCAGCGCGCCCCGCACTCCCCCTTCGACCACACCGCCACCGAGGAACTCGGCCAGAACGCCCTGGTCATCCGCGTCCAGCCGGACGAGGGCGTGACCGTGCGGTTCGGCTCCAAGGTGCCCGGCACGTCAATGGAGGTCCGGGACGTCTCGATGGACTTCGCCTACGGCGAGTCCTTCACCGAGTCCAGCCCCGAGGCGTACGAGCGCCTGATCCTCGACGTCCTCCTGGGCGACGCCAACCTCTTCCCGCGGCTGGAGGAGGTCGAGCAGTCCTGGCGCATCCTCGACCCGATCGAGGAGTACTGGGACAAGCACGGCACGCCCGCGCAGTACCCGGCGGGCACCTGGGGCCCGGCCGAGGCGGACGAAATGCTCGCACGAGACGGACGGAGCTGGCGTCGGCCATGAAGATCGATCTGACGGAAACCACGGCCAGCAAGATCAACAAGGCACTGGTGGAGGGCCGTCGCGCCGTCGGCACCCCCGCCATCGGCATGGTGCTCACGCTCGTCATCGTCACCGACGAGGAGAACGCCTACGACGCCCTCAAGGCGGCCAACGAGGCGTCCCGGGAGCACCCCTCGCGCACCCTCGTCGTCATCAAGCGGGTCAGCCGGTCGCCGCGCGACCGCGCCAAGGCACGCCTGGACGCCGAGGTGCGGGTCGGCACCGAGGCCGGCACCGGCGAGACGGTCGTGCTGCGGCTCTACGGCGAGGCGATCGACCACGCCCAGTCCGTCGTGCTGCCGCTGCTGCTGCCGGACGCCCCGGTGGTGGTCTGGTGGGCGGTCAACGCCCCGCTGGACCCGGCCAAGGACCCGCTGGGCGCCCTCGCCCAGCGCCGGGTGACCGACGCCTACGCCTCCGAGCGCCCGGTGCAGGAGCTCTCCGCGCGTGCAGAAACGTATACGCCGGGTGACACCGACCTGTCCTGGACCCGGATCACGCCCTGGCGCTCCATGCTGGCGGCGGCACTCGACCAGGCCCCGTGCACGGTCACCTCGGCCGAGGTCGAGGGCGAGGAGTTCAACCCCAGCTGCGAACTGCTCGCCATGTGGCTCGCCAGCCGGCTGGACGTGCCGGTCTCCCGCAAGGTCTCGGGCGGCCCCGGCCTCACGGCCGTACGCATGGAGTCCAGCGGCGGCCCCATAGTGCTGGACCGCCCGGAAGCCTCGCTGGCCACGCTCTCCATGCCCGGCCAGCCGGACCGCTCGGTGGCACTCAAGCGCCGGGAGACCTCGGAACTCCTCGCCGAGGAGCTCCGCCGGCTCGACCCGGACGACATCTACGCCGCCGCCCTGAAGTTCGGCGTCGACCGCCTCGGCGTCGGCCCCGACGGCCAACCGGCCGGCGGCGGCAAGAGCCAGTCCACCGACGGCGGCACGGACCAGCCGGCCGAGGGTGGCGCGAGCCGGCCGTCTGAAGGAGCGACGGCGGCGTCCTCCGACGACACCCCGGCCAAGCCCGCGTCCTCGGGGAAGAAGGCGCCCGCCAAGAAGGCGGCCACCAAGTGAGTGCTCCCGAAGTCGTCGTCCACCGCGACAAGGAGCTGATGGCGAAGGCCGCGGCGGCCCGGCTGATCACGAAGATCGTGGACGCCCAGGCCGCCCGCGGCTCCGCCGCCATCGTGCTGACCGGCGGGCGCAACGGCAACGGGCTGCTCGCAGCCCTCGCCGAGGCGCCCGCCCGGGACGCCGTGGACTGGTCCCGGCTCGACCTGTGGTGGGGCGACGAGCGCTTCCTGCCCGAGGGCGACCCGGAGCGCAACGACACCCAGGCCCGCGCGGCGCTGCTCGACAGCGTCCCGCTCGACCCGGCCCGGGTGCACCCGATGCCCGCCGCGGACGGCCCGTACGGCAACGACCCCGACGCCGCCGCCGAGGCGTACGCGGCCGAACTCGCCGCCGCAGCAGGCCCGGAGGACCACGGCCCGGTCCCGTCCTTCGACGTCCTGCTGCTCGGCGTCGGCCCGGACACCCATGTCGCGTCGCTCTTCCCCGAGCTCCCCGGCGTACGGGAGACCGAGCGCACGGTGGTCGGGGTGCACGGCGCGCCCAAGCCGCCGCCCACCCGGATCTCCCTGACCCTGCCGGCAATCCGTGCGGCACGGCAGGTCTGGCTGCTGGCGGCCGGCGAGGACAAGGCCAACGCGGCGGCCATCGCGCTTTCCGGCGCGGGCGAGGTGCAGGCCCCGGCGGCCGGCGCCCGCGGCCGCAGCCGCACGCTCTGGCTCCTCGACGAGCCGGCCGCGGCCCAACTGCCGCGCAGCCTCTACCCACCGGCGTCGGCCTGAGCCGTCCTCGGCCCGGACCGCTCGGGAACCCGCTCCTGCGACGTGGCCCCGTCCTCCTTCGAGGGCGGGGCCACCGTCCGTTTCCGCTCAAGGGGCCGCGCGATGAACTGCTCGGCCCCGTGGCGGCATCCGGTTCACCCGGGGCTCAACGGCCCCGCAGCTCCCGGTACTTGGCGACCAGTCCGGTGGTCGACGGGTCCAGGCCCGGCACCTCGGCGCCCTCGGTCAGAGCCGGTTCGACGCGCTTGGCGAGGACCTTGCCGAGTTCGACGCCCCACTGGTCGAAGGAGTCGATGTTCCAGACCGCGCCCTGGACGAAGACCTTGTGCTCGTACAGGGCGATCAACTGGCCGAGTACGGACGGGCTGAGTTCCTTGGCGAGGATCGTGGTGGTGGGGCGGTTGCCCTGGAAGGTCTTGTGCGGGACCAGTTCCTCGGCGACGCCCTCCGCACGCACCTCGTCCGGCGTCTTGCCGAAGGCCAGTGCCTGGCCCTGGGCGAAGAGGTTGGCCATCAGCAGGTCGTGCTGGGCGACCAGTCCGGGCTGCAGGTCGTCGACCGGTTCGGCGAAGCCGATGAGGTCGGCCGGGATCATCTTCGTCCCCTGGTGGAGCAGCTGGTAGTAGGCGTGCTGGCCGTTGGTGCCGGGCGTGCCCCAGACGACCGGGCCGGTCTGCCAGTTCACCCGGTGGCCCTCGCGGTCCACGGACTTGCCGTTGGACTCCATGTCCAGCTGCTGGAGGTAGGCGGTGAACTTGGAGAGGTAGTGGCTGTAGGGCAGGACCGCGTGCGACTGGGCGTCCCAGAAGTTGCCGTACCAGATGCCGAGGAGGCCCAGCAGGAACGCGGCGTTCTCCAGCGGCGGGGCGCAGCGGAAGTGCTCGTCGACGAGGTGGAAGCCGGCCAGCATCTCGCGGAAGTGTTCCTTGCCGATGGCGATCATCAGCGAGAGGCCGATTGCGGAGTCGTAGGAGTAGCGGCCGCCGACCCAGTCCCAGAACTCGAACATGTTGTCCGGGTTGATACCGAACTCGGTCACCTTCTCGGTGTTGGTGGAGAGGGCGACGAAGTGCTTGGCGACGGCCTCTTCGCCGGCCCGGAGGCCGGTGAGCAGCCAGTTGCGGGCCGAGTTGGCGTTGGTGATCGTCTCGATGGTGGTGAAGGTCTTCGAGGCGACGATGAAGAGCGTCTCGGCCGGGTCCAGGTCGCGTACGGCTTCGTGCAGGTCGGCGCCGTCCACGTTGGAGACGAAGCGGAACTGCATGTCCCGGTGGGTGTAGGCGCGCAGCGCCTCGTACGCCATGGCGGGGCCGAGGTCCGAGCCGCCGATGCCGATGTTGACGACGGTCTTGATGCGCTTGCCGGTGTGGCCCTTCCAGTCGCCGGAGCGGACCCGGTCGGAGAAGGTGCCCATCTTCGTCAGGACGTGCTGGACGCCGGGGACGACGTCGGCGCCGTCGCTCTTGATGACCGCGGAGCCGGGTGCGCGCAGTGCGGTGTGCAGCACGGACCGTTGCTCGGTGACGTTGATCTTGTCGCCGCGGAACATCGCGTCGCGGAGTTCGGCGACGCCGGTCGCCGTGGCCAGGTCGCCGAGCAGCCGCAGGGTTTCGTCGGTGACCAGGTGCTTGGAGTAGTCCAGGTACAGGTCGCCGACCTGGAGGGTGTAGCGGTCGGCGCGCGCGGGGTCGCGCTCGAACAGCTCGCGGAGGTGTACCTCCCCCATCTGCTCGCGGTGCTTGCTCAGCGCGGTCCACTCAGGCATCTGGTCGAGCCTGCTGCGGCCTTGTGGGTTCATCTCGGACATCAGCCTTCTTCATCTCGTACCGGCCCCGCCATCTTCCAACCTAATTGATCAGGGCTCGGTATGAGGTATCTGTCCGCCGGCGGTCGGTGCGCTGTCGGGCTTCTGACGAGCCGGTGGACGGGCGGGGAGGAGTGCCAGGGTCGCGAGGGCCAGCAGGCCGGCGGTGAGGAGGGCGGGGCTGTTCGGGCCGTACGCGGTGGCGACCGCGCCGCCGAGCAGTCCGCCGAGGGGGGCCGTACCGATGGACATCGTCCGAAATGCGGCGCTGATGCGGCCGAGTGCGGCGGCCGGGGCGCGCTGCTGGATAACGGTGACCTCAAGGACGTTGGCCACCATGCCGGCGAAGCCGAACAGGCCGAGCCTCCTTCGCATGGCCACACTCCGCAGCCGCGTGACCACTTAGCGTCGGCGTGAGCAACGGTACGGCCGACCACTGACAACGAGCCTCGGGCAACTGCCCCATCCGGTGCCTCAGATGCGGCGGAGGGCCGGTGGGGCGACGGGCGGGGAACCCGAGGGACGGCGGGGGAAGCCCGAGGGGCGGCGGGGGAAGCCCGAGGGACGGCGGGGGAAGCCCGAGGGGCGCGGGCCCCGCAAACGCGGCCGGCCCGGCCGGAGGGGGTTCCCTCCGGCCGGGCCGGCCGGTGTGTGTCTGTTCCGTCAGATCTCGCCGCGGAGCTTGGCGAGCGCCTCCGCGAGGATCGCCTCGCCGTCGGCGTCACTGCGGCGCTCACGGACGTAGGCGAGGTGGGTCTTGTAGGGCTCGGTGCGCGGCGGGTCCGGCGGGCTGTCCCGGTCCTTGCCGGCCGGGAAACCACAGCGCGGGCAGTCCCAGGTGTCCGGAACCTGCGCATCGCCGGCGAAGCTGGGCTGCGTCTCGTGCCCGTTGGAGCACCAGAAGGAGATGCGGATGCGCGGCGCGGACTCGCCGCGCTCGGCCTCCCCCATCGGCCCCGCCCCGACCCGACTTCCTCGGATCGCGTTGCCACTTGCCACGGTCGTTACTCCCTGCGTAATGGTGCTGCAAAGCCTTCACATCAGCTGCGCTGCGGAACGCCACAGTCTACGTAAGGCCCAACGCGCGTCCAGTGACCGGAGTTACCGTCCCGGGACGCCGCCCTCATGATAGGCCGCGCCCCCGACGGTATGTCAGCTGCCGAGCTTCATCAGGACGCCGAGGACGACAATGCAGGCGAACCACAGCAGACCGACCACGATGGTGATGCGGTCGAGGTTGCGCTCGGCGACCGAGGAGCCGCCGACCGAGGACTGCATGCCGCCGCCGAACATGTCGGACAGACCGCCGCCCTTCCCCTTGTGCATGAGCACCAGCATCATCAGCAGCAGGCTGAAGACGATGAGGGCGATCGAGAATCCGATGACCACGGCTGGACCAACTCTCTAGGACTGACGGACGGACGTATGGATCACGATACGTGGAACATATGGTGCGGGGCCGGGTCGGCGCTGGTGCACCGGTCCCGGCCCCGACAGGGTACGACGAGGGCTCGTCCTCGTCATAGCTGCTGGTGTTGCGCGGCTGCTACTGGTCGCGGAAGCGGACGATCTTGACGAATTCGTCGGCGTCCAGTGCCGCGCCGCCGACCAGGGCACCGTCGACGTCCGGCTGCGCCATGATCGCCGCTACGTTGCCGGACTTGACCGAGCCGCCGTACTGGATGCGGACCTTGTCGGCCAGCTCCTGGCTGTAGAGCTCGGCCAGGCGGCCGCGGATCGCCGCGCAGACCTCCTGGGCGTCCTCGGGGGTGGCGACCTCGCCGGTGCCGATGGCCCAGACGGGTTCGTAGGCGATCACGATGGTCTCGGCCTGTTCGGCCGGGATGTCGGCGAGGCCGCCGTCGACCTGGGCGAGGGTGTGCGCGACGTGGTGGCCGGCCTTGCGGACGTCCAGACCCTCGCCGACGCAGAGGATCGGCGTGATGCCGTGCTTGAAGGCGGCCTTGACCTTGGCGTTGCAGATCTCTTCGTTCTCGCCGTGGTACTGGCGGCGCTCGCTGTGGCCGACGGCCACGTACGCGCACTTGAGCTTGGCGAGCATGGCGCCGGAGATCTCACCGGTGTAGGCGCCGGAGTCGTGCGCGGAGAGGTCCTGCGCGCCGTACTTGATCTTGAGCTTGTCGCCGTCGACCAGGGTCTGCACCGAGCGGAGGTCGGTGAAGGGCGTCAGGACGGCGACCTCTACGGCGTCGAAGTCCTTGTCGGCGAGGGAGAAGGCGAGCTTCTGGACGTGGGCGATGGCCTCAAGGTGGTTGAGGTTCATCTTCCAGTTGCCCGCCATCAGCGGGGTGCGGTCACTCACGGTTGTTCAGTCCTCCAGAGCGGCGAGGCCGGGGAGCGTCTTGCCTTCGAGGTATTCGAGGCTGGCGCCGCCACCGGTCGAGATGTGGCCGAATGCCTTCTCGTCGAAGCCCAGCAGGCGGACCGCGGCGGCGCTGTCGCCACCGCCGACCACGGTGAAGGCATCGCTGTCGACGAGCGCCTGGGCGATGGCGCGGGTGCCACCGGCGTAGTCCGGGTGCTCGAAGACACCGAGCGGACCGTTCCAGAAGACGGTCGCGGCGTCGGCCAGCTTGGAAGCGTACAGCTCGCGGGTCTTCGGGCCGATGTCCAGGCCCTCCTTGTCGGAGGGGATCTTGTCGGCGTCGAGGGTGTCGAAGTCCGCGGGGGCCTTGGTCTTGAGGTCCGGGAAGTCGGTGGAGGCGAGGACGTCGACCGGCAGGACCAGTTCGACGCCGTTCTTCTCGGCGCGCTCCATGTATTCCGTGACGGCCGGGATCTGGTCCTCCTGGAGGAGGGAGATGCCGACCTCGTAGCCCTTGGCCTTGAGGAAGGTGTAGGCCATGCCGCCGCCGATGAGGAGGCGGTCGGCCTTGCCGAGGAGTTCGTCGATGACGGCGAGCTTGTCGGAGACCTTGGCGCCGCCGAGCACGACGACGTAGGGGCGCTTGACGTCCTCGGTGAGCTTCTTCAGGACGCCGACCTCGGTGGCGATCAGGTCGCCGGCGGCGTGCGGAAGGCGCTGGGGGAGGTCGTAGACGGAGGCGTGCTTGCGGTGCACGGCGCCGAAGCCGTCGCCGACGTAGAGGTCGGCGAGAGCGGCGAGCTGGTCGGCGAAGGCGCCGCGTTCGGCGTCGTCCTTGCTGGTCTCGCCGGGGTTGAAGCGGAGGTTCTCCAGTACGGCCACCTGGCCGTCGGCGAGGCCGGCGGTGACGGCGGCGGCGGACTCGCCGACGGTGTCGGTGGCGAACGCCACGTCCTGGCCGAGGAGTTCACCGAGCCGCTGGGCGGCGGGGGCCAGGGAGAAGGCCGGGTCCGGGGCGCCCTTGGGGCGGCCCAGGTGGGAGGCGACGATCACCTTGGCGCCGCGCTCGGTGAGCTTGGCGATCGTCGGGGCGACGGCGCGGATCCGGCCGTCGTCGGTGATGGTGGTGCCGTCCAGCGGCACGTTCAGGTCGGCGCGGACAAAGACCCGCTGTCCTGCTACCTGGAGGTCGTCGATCGTCTTCATGGGAAGTGCTCCGTCGCTTGGTTCGGTCGCAGGACGGGGCTCGTACGACGCTTCGTCGCGCCGTACGAGCCCCGTCCTTCACACCTCGGTGCCTGGGGTATCAGGCAGAGATATCAGAGCTGGCCGCCGACGAAGGTGGTCAGGTCCACCAGGCGGTTGGAGTAGCCCCACTCGTTGTCGTACCAGCCGACGACCTTGACCTGCTTGCCCTGCGCCATGGTCAGCGAGGAGTCGAAGGTGCAGGAGGCCGGGAAGTTGACGATGTCCGAGGAGACGATCGGGTCCTCGGTGTACTCCAGGATGCCCTTGAGCTGGCCCTCGGCGGCCTTCTGGAACGCGGAGTTGATCTCGTCCTTGCTGACCTCGCGGTCGAGTTCCAGGACGAGGTCGGTGACCGAGCCGGTGGGGACCGGGACGCGCATGGCGATGCCGTCGAGCTTGCCCTTGAGCTGCGGGAGGACCAGCGCGGTGGCCTTGGCGGCGCCCGTGGAGGTCGGGATGATGTTCTCCGCGGCGGCACGGGCGCGGCGCAGGTCCTTGTGCGGGAAGTCCAGGATGCGCTGGTCGTTGGTGTACGCGTGGACCGTGGTCATCAGGCCCTTGACGATGCCGAAGTTCTCGTCGAGGACCTTCGCCATCGGCGCCACACAGTTGGTGGTGCAGGAGGCGTTGGAGATGACGTGGTGGTTGGCGGCGTCGTACTTGTCGTTGTTGACGCCCATCACGATCGTGATGTCCTCGTCCTTGGCGGGCGCGGAGATCAGGACCTTCTTGGCGCCGGCGGCGAGGTGCTTCGCGGCGTCCTCGCGCTTGGTGAAGATGCCGGTCGACTCGACGACGATGTCGGCACCGAGCTCGCCCCAGGGGAGGTTCGCCGGGTCGCGCTCCGCCATCGTCTTGAAGGTCTGGTTGCCGACCGTGATGGTGTCGTCGGTGTGGCTGACGTTCTGCTTGAGACGACCCAGGATGGTGTCGTACTTGAGCAGGTGGACCAGGGTGGCGTTGTCGGTCAGGTCGTTGACACCGACGATCTCGATGTCCGCGCCCTGCTCCAGGAGCGCGCGGAAGTAGTTGCGACCAATGCGGCCGAATCCGTTGATGCCTACGCGGATCGTCACGAACCGATCTCCTCGTTGGTACGCCGGCAAAGACACCGGCGAGCTGTATGGGCTGTCCCCGACCGCCTCCGACCCTACCCCCTATACGAGACGTACGTGACATTGACAAAACGCGCTCGATGCTTCTCAGATGAGCACTTTCGGGCCTGAACAGCGGGCGCACGAGTGCGCCCCCGGTGCGGTTTGCTGCACCGGGGGCGGAATGGGCGGATGAGGAGGGTGGGGTCAGCCGACCATGCCCTCGGCGAGTTCCTCGGTGAGGTTGGATTCGGTGCCGGGGATGCCGAGGTCCTGGGCGCGCTTGTCGGCCATCGCCAGCAGGCGGCGGATCCGGCCGGCGACCGCGTCCTTGGTCAGCGGCGGGTCGGCGAGGGCGCCGAGCTCTTCCAGGGACGCCTGCTTGTGTTCCATCCGCAGCCGGCCGGCGGCCGCGAGGTGCTCGGGGACCTCCTCGCCGAGGATCTCCAGCGCGCGCTGTACGCGGGCGCCGGCGGCGACCGCGGCGCGCGCGGAGCGGCGGAGGTTGGCGTCGTCGAAGTTGGCGAGGCGGTTGGCGGTGGCCCGGACCTCGCGGCGCATCCGCCGCTCCTCCCAGGCGAGCACCGATTCGTGGGCGCCGAGCCGCGTCAGCAGCGCGCCGATGGCGTCACCGTCACGGACGACGACCCGGTCCACGCCGCGGACCTCGCGGGCCTTGGCGCCGATGCCGAGGCGGCGGGCCGCGCCGACCAGGGCGAGGGCCGCCTCGGGGCCGGGGCAGGTGACCTCCAGGGAGGAGGAGCGGCCGGGTTCGGTGAGCGAGCCGTGGGCGAGGAAGGCGCCGCGCCAGGCGGCCTCGGCGTCGCAGGTCGCGCCGGAGACGACCTGTGGGGGCAGTCCGCGGATGGGGCGGCCGCGGCCGTCGACCAGGCCGGTCTGGCGGGCCAGCTGGTCGCCGCCGGCCACGACGCGGACGACGTAGCGGCTGCCGCGGCGCAGCCCGCCGGGGGCCATCACCACCAGGTCGGAGCTGTGCCCGAAGATCTCCAGGATGTCCTTGCGGAGCCGGCGGGCGGCGATGCCCGTGTCCAGCTCGGCCTCGATCACAATCCGCCCGCTGACCAGGTGCAGACCTCCCGCGAACCGCAGGATCGACGAGACCTCCGACTTCCGGCAGCAGGTCCGGGTGACGGGGAGCCGGGAAATCTCATCCTTCACCGCAGCCGTCATCGCCATGGGCCGATCCTTCCATGCATCCGAAAAATACGGTCGTACGCGGCGGCCAGCAGCTCCGGGTCGTGCCGGTCGGGGGCTCCCCCGGTGGTCGAGCGGGCGTCGTCTCCTTGGGCGGCGACCGCCGCCAGCTCGACCTCGCTGCCGACGAGCTGCTTGGCGGCAACCGTCAGACCATCGATGTCGGGCACGGCGGCCCTGTCGGCCAGCACCACGTCGAAGGCGAGTTTAGGGGCGTGTCGGGCCAAAACCTCCAAATGACGCTGCGGGGAGAAGCCATCGGTTTCGCCCGGCTGCGGTGCGAGGTTGAGGGAGAGCACCTTGCGTGCCTTGGTCTCCTCCAGGGCCAGGCGGAGCTCCGGCACCAGCAGATGGGGGATCACGGAGGAGAACCAGGATCCGGGGCCGAGAACCACCCAGTCGGCGTCACGCACCGCGGCGACCGCCTCGGGGACGGCCGGCGGGTCCTCGGGGACGACGTGCACGGACTGCACCTCGCCGCGGGTGAGGGCGACGGTGGCCTGGCCGCGGACCGTGGAGACGTCGTCGGGGCGGTCCGGGTCGTGGCCCCTGACCTGGGCCTGGAGCTCCAGGGGGACGGCGGACATGGGCAGGACCCGGCCGTGCGCGCCGAGCAGCTTGCCGACCAGGTCGAGCGCCTGGACGTGGTCGCCGAGCTGCTCCCACAGGGCGACGATGAGCAGGTTGCCGACGGCGTGGTCGTGCAGCTCGCCCTCGCTCTGGAAGCGGTGCTGGATGACCCGGGCCCAGGTCTGGCCCCAGTCGTCGTCGCCGCACAGCGCGGCCAGCGCCTTGCGCAGGTCGCCGGGCGGCAGCACGCCGAGCTCGTCGCGGAGCCGGCCGCTGGAGCCGCCGTCGTCGGCGACCGTGACGACGGCCGTGAGGTCGCCGGTGATCCGGCGGAGCGCGGCGAGGGAGGCGGACAGGCCCATGCCGCCGCCGAGCGCCACCACCTTGGGGGTGGCGCCCTTCGTCGTACGGCCGCTGGGGACGAATCGGCGGACCCGGCGCAGCCGTGGTGTGCGGCCGGTCACTCGCGCCCCATGTCGCGGTGGACGACGACGGTTTCCACCCCTTCGGAGACCAACCGCCGGGCGAGCTTCTCGGACATCGCGACGCTGCGGTGCTTGCCGCCGGTGCAGCCCACGGCGATGGTCACGTAGCGCTTGCCCTCGCGGCGGTAGCCCTCGGCGACGATCCGCAGCAGCTCGGCGTAGCCGTCGAGGAACTCCTTGGAGCCGGGCTGGCTGAAGACGTAGTGGGAGACCTCGTCGTTGAGGCCGGTGAAGGGGCGGAGTTCGGGGACCCAGTGCGGGTTGGGGATGAAGCGGCAGTCGATGACCATGTCGGCGTCGACGGGCAGGCCGTACTTGAAGCCGAAGGACATGACGGTGGCGCGGAGCTCGGGGACCTCTTCGCCGGCGAACTGGGCGTCCATCTTGGCCCGGAGCTCGTGGACGTTGAGGCTGGAGGTGTCGATGACCAGGTCGGCGTCGCCGCGCAGCTCGCGCAGCAGGTCGCGTTCGGCGGCGATGCCGTCGACGATGCGGCCGTCGCCCTGGAGGGGGTGCGGGCGGCGGACGGACTCGAAGCGGCGCACCAGGGCCTCGTCGGAGGATTCCAGGAAGACGATGCGGCGCTTGACGTTCTGCGCGTCGAGGGTGGCCAGGGATTCCTTGAGGTTGGCGAAGAACCGGCGGCCGCGGACGTCGACGACGACGGCGATGCGGGCGACGTTGCCCTGGGAGCGGGCGCCGAGCTCGACCATCGGGGGGATCAGCTCGGGCGGGATGTTGTCGACGACGAACCAGCCGAGGTCCTCCAGGCACTTGGCGGCCGTGCTGCGGCCGGCGCCGGACATCCCGGAGATGATCACCAGCTCGGGGATCGCGGCGCTCTCGCCCTGGTCGGACTCGCGCATCGTGCCCGTACTCACCTGTGCACCGTTTCTCTCGGTTTCCTGCGTCTCGTGCTCTGTGCTCATGGTTCCTGCCCCCGTTCTGCCGACAACGCGGCCGGTGCGGCCCCGTCATCCTCAATGATCTCTCCTGTGGCGGTGTTCACCGCGGGAGCGGTCGGTGCCGCTCCGGCCAGTGCCGCGGCGACCGTCTCGGCGGTCTTGCGGCCGACCCCCGGGACCGCGCAGATCTCGTCGATCGTCGCGGCCCGCAGCTTCTTCAGCGAGCCGAAGTGCTTGAGCAGTGCCTGGCGGCGGGTGTCGCCGAGGCCGGGCACGGCGTCGAGCGGTGAGGCCTTCAGTCGCTTGGTCCGCTTGCTGCGCTGGTAGGTGATCGCGAAGCGGTGTGCCTCGTCGCGGACGCGCTGGAGGAGGTAGAGGCCCTCGCTGCTGCGGGGCAGGACGACCGGGTCGTCCTCGCCGGGCAGCCAGACCTCCTCCAGGCGCTTGGCCAGGCCGCAGACGGCGACGTCGTCGATGCCGAGCTCGTCCATGGCCCGGCGGGCGGCGGCGACCTGGGGGGCGCCGCCGTCGACGACGACGAGCTGGGGAGGGTAGGCGAACCGCTTGGGGCGGCCGTCGTCGTCGAGCGGGCCGCCGGCGGCCTGGGGGGCGTCCTCGGGGGCCTCGTCGTCCGGCTGTCCGCCTTCCTCGGTCCACTCCCCCGACTTCTGCTTCTCCTGGAGGTAGCGCCGGAAGCGGCGGCCGATGACCTCGTGCATGGAACGGACGTCGTCCTGCCCCGCGAATCCCTTGATCTGGAAGCGGCGGTATTCGCTCTTCCGGGCGAGGCCGTCCTCGAAGACGACCATGGAGGCGACCACGTCCTCGCCCTGGAGGTGGGAGATGTCGAAGCACTCGATGCGCAGCGGGACCGAGTCCAGGCCGAGGGCCTCGGCGATCTCCTCCAGGGCGCGGGAGCGGGTGGTCAGGTCGGAGGCGCGCTTGGTCTTGTGCAGGGCGAGGGCCTGCTGGGCGTTGCGGCCGACGGTGGCCATCAGGTCCTTCTTGTCGCCGCGCTGGGGGATGCGCAGGGAGACCTGGGAGCCGCGGCGCTGGGTGAGCCACTGGGCGACCGGTTCGACGGGGTCGGGCAGCGCGGGGACCAGCACCTCCTTGGGCACGGCGTCGCCCTGTTCGTCGCCGTAGAGCTGCTGGAGGGCGTGTTCGACGAGGTCGCCGGTGGTGACCGCCTCGACCTTGTCGGTGACCCAGCCGCGCTGGCCGCGGACCCGGCCGCCGCGGACGTGGAAGATCTGGACGGCGGCTTCGAGTTCGTCCTCGGCGACGGCGATCAGGTCGGCGTCGGTGGCGTCGGCGAGGACGACGGCGCTCTTCTCCATGGCGCGCTTGAGGGCGCCTATGTCGTCGCGGAGCCGGGCGGCGCGTTCGTACTCCATGTCCTCGGCGGCTTCCTGCATGCTGCGCTCCAGGCGGCGGATGTAGGCGCCGGTGCGGCCGGCCATGAAGTCGCAGAATTCCTCGGCGAGTTCGCGGTGGTCCTCTTGGGAGATCCGGCCGACGCAGGGGGCGGAGCACTTGCCGATGTAGCCGAGGAGGCAGGGGCGGCCGATCTGGGCGGAGCGCTTGAAGACGCCGGCGGAGCAGGTGCGGACCGGGAAGACGCGCAGCATGAGGTCGACGGTCTCGCGGATGGCCCAGGCGTGGGCGTACGGGCCGAAGTAGCGGACGCCCTTCTTCTTGGCGCCGCGCATGACCTGGGCGCGGGGGAAGTCCTCGCCCAGGGTGACCGCGAGGTACGGATAGCTCTTGTCGTCGCGGTATTTGACGTTGAAGCGGGGGTCGAACTCCTTGATCCAGCTGTATTCGAGCTGGAGCGCCTCGACCTCGGTGGTGACGACGGTCCATTCCACGGAGGCGGCGGTGGTGACCATCGTGCGGGTGCGCGGGTGGAGGCCGGCCAGGTCCTGGAAGTAGTTGGCCAGGCGCTGGCGCAGGCTCTTGGCCTTGCCGACGTAGATGACCCGGCCGTGCTCGTCGCGGAATTTGTAGACCCCCGGCGAGTCGGGGATCTGTCCCGGCTTGGGTCGGTAGCTGCTGGGGTCTGCCATGAACCCCACCCTACTGACCGCCACCGACAATCACGGTGTCCGGACTGCGGCCGGGGTGCCTGCCCGCCGTGGGGGTGGCGGGCAGGCGGCCGGGGGCCCTGGTCAGCGGTGGCGGCGCCGGCGCAGGGCGGTCGCGGCGGACAGGCCCAGGGCGAGCAGGGCGGCGGCGCCGGCCGCGGTGGTGGCGGCGGTCACGGGGAGGTCGCCGTCGGGGAGTGCGGACGCCTGTGCGGGCTGCCGGGCGGCGGGTTCCGCGGCCGGGGCGGCGTGCTCCGCGGCCCTGGGGCCGTAGCCGCCGGCCTCGCCGCGCTTGTCGTACGCGGAGCCGGGGAGCTTGTCGCCGTAGGCCTTCGCCACCCGCTTGCGGTAGGCGGCGACGGTGGTGCCGTGGGTGCCGACGGCCTTGCGGGCGTCCGCGTCCAGGGGCTCGATGCGGTCGCCGCGCTGGAGGTACCAGGCGTCGATCTGCGGCTCGTGGAAGACGGTGCCGGCCCTGTCCCGGGCGGCGCCGGCCGCGGTGTAGCGGGTCTCGTCGTCGCCGCTGGCGATGTTGACGACCTTCCAGGTGCGGCCGTGGCGCACGGTCCACACCGAGGCGGTGCGGCCGTCGGCGGCGACGGCCTTGCTGGCGAGGAACTCCAGGCGGGCGACGGGGGCGTGGGCACTGCCGCGGACGAAGTCCGGGGAGAGGGCGTAGACCGGGACGGCGGCGCCCTCGATGTGCGGCCGTACGGCGCCGGGCGCCACGGCGCGGGCGCCCTGGCGCTTTCCGTCGGCGGCGAAGAAGCGGGCCAGGGTCTTCAGGGTCGCAGGGGCGGCGGCCGCGTCGTGGGCCGCGGTGAGGCTCACCCGGGCCGGTGCCTGCGGCGCGGGGAGGGGCGCCGCGACCGCGGCGTACGGCGCGAGGCCGATCAGGGCGGTGGCCAGCGCTCCGGTGGCGACGGCGCGGACGACGGTGGGGGCGGCGGTGCGCTGCGTCATGCCTCAGGCTCCTATCCGGTAGAGGGAGTGCGTCCAGGAGAAGGAGCTGCCGTTGACGTAGTAGTCGAAATCGCCCCAGTTGTAACGGTAGTTGGAAGGCCAGGGGTCGCCCCAGTAGATCCAGTCGTTGTCGGTGTCGTAGCCGTAGACGACGTGCATGTGGCCGCCGCCGGAGGACCACTGGATGCGGGTCTCGATGGGCCGGTTGGCGTTGATCTCGTTCTGGACGGTGCTGTAGCGGAGCCAACCGGTCACGTAGGAGCCGGAGTTGATGCCCATCCAGTCGAAGGCGTTCTGCACGTTGCCGAGGGTGGCCTGGTTGTTGGGGCAGGTGGTGCCCTGCCGGCGGTTGAACGCGGCGTTGCAGAACTGGTTCTGGCTGTAGTTCCTGCCGTACCAGGAGGCGATGGTGTTGCCGGAGCCGGCCCAGCACCAGTTGGTCTTCTCCTGGGCCTGCATGGAGATGTCGAGGCGGTTGGCGGTCAGGGGGCGCGCGGTGGCGGCCGTGGCGGCGGGGCGCGACGGGCTGACGGGCGGGGTGGCCGCCGCGGCGGTCGCGGTGGAGGAGGCGGTCAGTGCGGCGGCGGTGAGCGCCGCGGCCGACAGCCATCTCCGGCGGGACAGGGGTGCACGTGGCATGGCGTTCCTCCCGATGGGGGGTGAGGGGGAGAGGAGCGCATCCGGATGCTTGCGAGGAGCATCGGGTGTTGTCGCAGGCAGGTCAACACGCTTCAATGCGGGATGACATGGGGGTGTGGACGGACGGGCCCGGATGTGAACGACCGGTGCCCGGCGTACTGCAGTGAACAGGCACGGAGAGCACGCGGCGCGCAATCCGGTTGTGAACGTTCACCCGCGCGCCGGAGGAAGAGGAACATGGCACAGAACACTCCCCAGTCGGCCGAGCTGACCCAGCTCCTGCGGACCGGCCCGTTCCACCTCGCCCTGCGCTCCGCGCTCACCGCACGGGGGCTGGCCCTCACCCGCGTCCAGCACAAGCTCGCCCAGCGCGGCATCACCATCGGGGTGACCAGCCTGAGCTACTGGCAGCAGGGCGCCCGGCGGCCGCAGCGGCCCGAATCGCTGCGGGCGGTCCGTGCCCTGGAGGAGGTGCTGGAGCTGCCCGCGCACTCCCTGCACCGGCTGCTGGTCCCGGAGGGCGGCGCCCGTCCGGAGGCCGAGCGGCCGGCCGGTCGCTCGTACCGCTCGCTGGTGGCGCCCGCCGACGCGTTGCAGCGGCTGTTCGCCGAGCTGGAGGCGCCCGCGGACGGCGGGCTGCACACCGTCGGCCACCACGAACGGGTCCGTATCGGGCCGCAGCGCCAGCTGGTCGAGCGGGAGTCCCACCAGGTGGTCCGGGCGCACCGGGACGGCGTGGACCGCTATGTCGCCATCCACCGCGGCGAGGCGGGCTGCGAGCCCGCCCGGGTGCGGGTGCACGCCGGGGAGAACTGCCGGCTGGGCCGGGTGCGCGGGCACGCCGAGGCCGGTGTGGTGGTCGCCGAGCTGCTCTTCGACACCCGGCTGCGGGCCGGCGACACCCATGTCTTCGGGTACGTCTTCGAGGACGGCAGCGGCGGTCCCAGCACCGAGTACCTGCGCGGTTTCAGCTTCGCCGGCTGCCAGTACGTCCTGCAGGTGCGGTTCGACGAGGCGGCGCTGCCGGTGCGCTGCCGCCGCTTCGCCCAGGCCTCGGCGGGCGCCCCGCGCAGCGCCCAGCAGGAGCTGACGCTGAGCGGCCGGTACCACGCCGTCCACCTGGTCGAGCAGGGCGTACGGCCCGGAATACTGGGGATCGGGTGGGATTGGGGATAACGGCGGTATCGGGTGGGATGGGGAGTAGCAGCGGCATCGGGTGGGCCACCGGGGTGGCCGGGACGCCGGAGGCTCCCCCTCAGCTTGCCGTGCTCGGGCCCGCGATCAGCTTGCCGTGCTCGGCCCTGACCGGGACCTCGGGCAGCGGCTCGGAGGCCGGGCCCTGGACGACCTTCCCGGTGGTGACGTCGAAGCGGCTGCCGTGGCAGGGGCAGCTGCCCTCCTTCTTCTCGACGTCGGACAGGATGCAGCCGGCGTGGGTGCACTTGGCGCTGAAGCACTTGTACGTGCCCTCGGCGGGCTGGGAGACGACGAGCCGGTCCTCGCGGTAGAGCTTGGCGCCGCCGACCGGGACGTCGGCGGCGGGCCCCAGCTCCACGGGCTTGTCGGGGATGGCCGAGTCGTCCGAACCGGCGGGCGTGCAGGCCGTGAGTCCGAAGCCGGCGGCCCCGGCGAGCGCGGCACCCCGCAGCACGGTCCGGCGGGCGGGGGGCTGGCTCATGGTGGCTCCAGGGATCACACGGTTCGGAGGCGGGCGGATCCCGACGATACCGGCACGGTTTCCTCCGCTTCCGGCCGGGCCGGGGCCCCGCAGCGGCTCCTCCCCGCCTCCTCCAGGCCGCGGCCCCCTGGTTTTCGGCAGCGGCCGCTTGCCGAAGAGGAAGGCCGGCGGCGTCGCGTCGGCCCCACGAGTCGCCCGGCCGCCGAGAGGCGCGCGCCCCGCTCCCCCGGCCACCGCCGCGAGCCCCGGACCGGCCGCCGGGACTGCCCGGGCCGTGGCCGAGAGCGCGCGCATCGGCGCCTCCGCACACCGTGGTGCGGGGTGCGCTGCCGGGACCCCGCGGGAAGAACCCCAGCGCGTAAACGCTTACGCAAGCGTTTACGTTTGCGGTCGTTGCTCGTAATGTGGGGACTCGCGGAACGAGGCCGTACGGCCGCGGCCGTGGGCGCCGCCCTGGTGCCACCCGCGGGGAGGAAGATCCGGATGACGACGATGATGGACGTGGCGCGGCGGGCCGGGGTCTCCGTCGCCACGGTCTCGCACGTGCTGAACGAGACCCGGCCGGTGCGCCCGGACACCCGGGCCGCGGTGCTCGGCGCCATCGAGGAGCTCGGCTACACCCCCAACACCCTGGCCCGCTCGCTGGTGACCGCCCGCACCCGGTCGATCGGCCTGGCGGTCTCGGCGATCAGCAACCCGTACTTCACCGAGATCCTCCAGGGCGTCGAGGCGGGCGCGCTGCAGGCCGGCTACAGCCTGCTGATCGCCGATCCGCACGACGACCCGCAGCATGAGCGCAAGGTCGTCCAGCTGCTGCACGAACGCCGGGTGGACGGCATGATCGTCGCGCCGTCGGCGGAGCCCGCCGGTATGGCCGCCTATCTGGCCCGGTGCAAGGTGCCCACCGTCTTCCTGGACCGGCTGGTCGGTGAGGAACACGACCAGGTGTGCGCGGAGAGCACCGGGCCGGTGCGGCAACTCGTCGAGCACCTCGCGGACGCCGGGCACAGCCGGATCGGTCTGGTCGCCGGCCTGCCGGGGCTGAGCACGACCACCGAACGCGTCCAGGGCTACCGCGAGGGCCTGCGCTCGCGCGGCCTGGCATTCGCGCCCGAACTGCTCGCCGGCGGCAACTCCGAGGCGGAGGGCGCCGAGGACGCCACCCGCCGTCTGCTCGCCGCTCCCGAACCCCCCACCGCGCTGATCACCGCGAACAACGCGATGACCATCGGCGCCCTGCGTGCGCTGCGCGACCTGGGCCTCGACGTCCCCCGCGACATCGCGCTGGCCTGCTTCGACGACTTCTCCTGGGCCGACCTCTTCAGCCCCCGGCTGACCGCGATCGCCCAGCCCAGCAAGGAGATCGGGGCCACCGCGGTCCGGCTGCTGCTGGAGCGGCTGGAGGAGCCCGGCCGGCCGCCGCGCACCGTCCGCCTGCCCTGCACCTTCGTGCACCGTACGTCGTGCGGCTGCCCGGAAACCGGCCCGGGGCCCGAACCCGGCCCGGCCGCTGCTCTCGCCGACGGGACCGCTCCCCCCGCTGAACAGGCCGCTCACCAGGCCGGACAGGCCGCTCGCCCCGGCGTCCGCGCCGTCCCCGCCGCTGCCCGGGGCGCCCGGGCCGCCCAGGAAAGGAACCCCAGCCCGTGATCGTCGTCGCCGGCGAGGCGCTCATCGACCTCGTCCCCCGTTCTCAAGGTCCTTCTCTGGACGGGCAGTTGCCCGCGCTGCTGCCGCGACGCGGCGGTGGTCCGTACAACACCGCGGTCGCACTGGGGCGGCTGGGCTCGCCCACCGCGTTCTGCTCCCGGGTCTCGACCGACAGCTTCGGCGAGGCGCTGCTGAACGGGCTGCGCAGCGGCGGGGTGGACACCTCGCTGGTGCAGCGCGGCTGCGAACCGACCACCCTCGCGGTGGCGGACATCAGCCCGGACGGTTCGGCAGGCTACGGCTTCTACGCCGACGGCACCGCCGACCGCCTCTTCACGCTGCCGCCGGAGCTGCCTCCCACGGCCCGGGCGCTCTCGCTGGGCACCTGCTCGCTGGTCCTGGAACCGGGGGCGAGCGCCTACGAGTCCCTGCTGCGGCGCGAGGCCGCGCGCGGCGTGTTCACCGCCCTCGACCCCAATGTCCGTCCCGGTCTGATTCCCGACCCCGACGCCTATCGCGCCCGCTTCCGCTCCTGGCTGCCGCATGTCGCCCTGCTGAAGCTCTCGGAGGAGGACGCGCTGTGGCTGGCGGGTGCCGGTACGGGCGGGGACGCGGCGGGTGCCGGTACGGGCGGGGGCCGGTCGGCGGTCCTCGCGGCGGCCCGGGAGTGGCTGGCCGCGGGGCCGGCGGCGATCGTGCTCACCCATGGCGGCGCGGGGCTGACGGTGCTGACGCGGGGCGGCGGCGAACTGACCGTTCCCGGTGAGCGCGTCACCGTCGTCGACACCATCGGCGCGGGCGACACCGTCAACGCGGCGCTGCTGCACCGGCTCGACGCCCATGACGCGCTCTCGTACGCGGCGCTCACCGCCCTCGGCGACACGGACTGGGAGGACATCCTGCGCTTCGCCGCCCGCGCGGCCGCCATCACCTGCTCCCGGGCGGGCGCGGAACCGCCGTACGCCACGGAACTGGCGGCGTAGCCGGAGCTCGCTGCGTAGGATCCGGCCCGCGCCGGCCCGGCTGAGACCTCTGCGGTCCCAGCCGGGCCGGCGGGCGTCAGGACGCGGACCGGCGGGTGCGCGCCGCGGTCTTCTTGGCGGCGGTCTTCTTCGCCGCCGTGGCCGCGGTCTTCTTCGCCGCGGTCTTCTTGGCTGCCGGCTTCTTGGCGGCCGGGGTCTTCGCCGCGCCGGGGCCGGCCGAGCGGCCGCCGTTGCCGACCGCGACCGTCGCGGCGTCGCTGACCCGGTCGCCGAGGATCTCCCGCAGGAACTTGCCGGTGTGGCTGGCCGGGACCGAGGCGATCTCCTCGGGCGTGCCCTCGGCGACGACCAGGCCGCCGCCGTTGCCGCCCTCGGGGCCCATGTCGACGACCCAGTCCGCCGTCTTGATCACATCGAGGTTGTGCTCGATGACGATCACCGTGTTGCCCTTGTCGACCAGCCCGGACAGCACGTTGATCAGCTTGCTGATGTCGTCGAAGTGCAGACCGGTGGTCGGCTCGTCGAGGACGTAGACCGTGCTGCCGGTCGAGCGCTTCTGGAGCTCGCTGGCGAGCTTGACGCGCTGTGCCTCACCGCCGGAGAGCGTCGGCGCGGACTGTCCGAGGCGGACGTATCCGAGGCCGACCTCGTGGAGCGTCTTGAGGTGCCGGGCGATGGTGGGGACCGCCTCGAAGAAGCTCAGCGCCTCCTCGATGGGCATGTCCAGCACCTCGGCGATGGACTTGCCCTTGTAGTGGACCTCCAGCGTTTCGCGGTTGTAGCGCGCGCCGTGGCAGACCTCGCACGGCACGTAGACGTCCGGCAGGAAGTTCATCTCGATCTTGATGGTGCCGTCGCCGGAGCAGTTCTCGCAGCGGCCGCCCTTGACGTTGAACGAGAAGCGTCCCGGCAGGTAGCCCCGGACCTTGGCCTCCATCGTCTCCGCGAAGAGCTTGCGGATGTGGTCGAAGACGCCGGTGTAGGTGGCCGGGTTGGAGCGCGGGGTCCGGCCGATCGGGGACTGGTCGACATGGACGACCTTGTCCACCAGGTCGTCACCGGCGACCCGGGTGTGCCGGCCCGGTACCGACTTGGCGCCGTTCAGCTCGCGCGCGAGGTGGGTGTAGAGGATGTCGTTGACCAGCGTCGACTTGCCGGAGCCGGAGACGCCGGTGACGGCGGTGAACACCCCGAGCGGGAAGGACACGTCGATGTCGCGGAGGTTGTTCTCCTTGGCGCCGTGCACCGTCAGCCGGCGGGCGGGGTCGGCGGGCCGGCGGATGTCCGGGGTCGCGATGGCCTTCTTGCCGGAGAGGTACTGACCGGTGATCGACTCCTTGTTGGTCAGCAGCTGCTTCATGGGGCCGCTGTGCACGACCCGGCCGCCGTGCTCGCCGGCGCCGGGGCCGATGTCGACGACCCAGTCCGCGACCTTGATGGTGTCCTCGTCGTGCTCCACCACGATCAGGGTGTTGCCCATGTCGCGCAGCCGGACGAGGGTTTCGATCAGGCGGTGGTTGTCGCGCTGGTGCAGACCGATGGACGGCTCGTCGAGGACGTAGAGCACGCCGACCAGTCCGGAGCCGATCTGGGTGGCGAGCCGGATGCGCTGGGCCTCGCCGCCGGAGAGGGTGCCGGCCGCGCGGTTCAGCGAGAGGTAGTCCAGGCCGACGTCGACCAGGAACTTCAGCCGTTCGTTGACCTCCTTGAGCACCCGCTCGGCGATCTTCTTCTCACGGGCGTTGAGCGTCATGCCTCGCAGGAAGTCGGCGCAGTCGCTGATCGACATGGCCGCGACCTCGGCGATCGACTTCTCCTGGACCGTGACGGCGAGCACGATCGGCTTGAGCCGCGTGCCCTCACACGTCGGGCAGGGCACCTCGCGCATATAGCCCTCGAAGCGCTCGCGGCTGCTGTCGCTCTCGGCCTCGGAGTGGCGGCGCTTGACGAACGGCACCGCGCCCTCGAAGGGGGTGGTGTAGGCCCGCTGGCGGCCGTAGCGGTTGCGGTAGCGGACCTCGATCTGGGTCTTGTGGCCGTACAGCAGCGCCTTCTTGGCGCGGGCCGGCAGCCCGGCCCAGGGGATGTCCGTACGGAATCCGAGGGCGTCGGCGAGTGCGCCGACCAGGCGGCCGAAGTAGTCCTTGGTGTGTCCGCCGGACCAGGGGTGGATGGCGCCCTCGTCGAGGGAGCGGTCCTCGTCGGGGACGATCAGCTCGGGGTCGACCTCCATGCGCGTCCCGATGCCGGTGCACTCGGGGCAGGCGCCGAAGGGCGAGTTGAAGGAGAAGGAGCGGGGTTCGAGCTCTTCGAAGGAGAGGTCGTCGTAGGCGCAGTACAGATGCTCGGAGTACATCCGCTCGCGCTGGGGGTCGTCGGCGTCGAGGTCGACGAAGTCGAGGATGACCATGCCGCCGGAGAGGCCGAGGGCGGTCTCGACGGAGTCGGTCAGCCGGCGCTTGGCGCTCTCCTTGACCGTGAGGCGGTCGACGACCACCTCGATGGTGTGCTTCTCCTGCTTCTTCAGCTTGGGCGGCTCGGCGAGCTGGATGGTCTCGCCGTCGACCCGGGCGCGGCTGTAGCCCTTGGTCTGGAGGTCGGAGAAGAGGTCGACGAACTCGCCCTTGCGCTCGCGCACCAGCGGGGAGAGCACCTGGAAGCGGCTGCCCTCGGGCAGCTCCAGCACCTTGTCGACGATGGCCTGCGGCGACTGCCGGGCGATCGGCCGGCCGCACTCGGGGCAGTGCGGCTTGCCGATGCGGGCGAAGAGGAGGCGGAGGTAGTCGTAGACCTCGGTGATCGTGCCGACCGTCGAGCGCGGGTTGCGCGATGTCGACTTCTGGTCGATCGACACCGCGGGGGACAGGCCCTCGATGAAGTCCACGTCGGGCTTGTCCATCTGCCCGAGGAACTGCCGGGCGTACGAGGACAGCGACTCGACGTAACGCCGCTGCCCCTCGGCGAAGATCGTGTCGAAGGCGAGCGAGGACTTGCCCGACCCGGAGAGGCCCGTGAAGACGATGAGGGAGTCGCGGGGGAGGTCGAGCGAGACGTTGCGGAGGTTGTGCTCGCGAGCGCCACGGACGATGAGACGGTCGGCCACGCCGGTCGGCACCTTTCTTGGAGAGGGGCGGGAGCCGCGGGCTCTGCGTCCGCCGCTCGGTGAGCGAGCAGAGGCGGCGGAACGGAGCGGGGCCCCCGCCCCAGGGTATGGGGCCCGCAGCGGCAGTGTCTTTGGGATGCCACACACGAGCCTATAGCACGCGCATTCGATTTACGGGGCCCGCAAGCCCTCTTCACCCAAACGTGTGGCGGCCGTACAACCTTCCCGGCTCGCCGCACGCCCGTACGCTGCGGAAACGCCCGCGGCACAGCCCGCCCGGCCCGTCAAGCCGGCAGCGCCCGCTCCAGCGCCTCGAACGTGCGCCGCAGCACCTCCGCCTGCCCTGCGGCCACCTCCTCGACCGGCTCACCCGCGAGCTGGCGGCCCACGGCCTCGGCGTACGCGGTCCGGATCCCGGCGACGATCAGCCCCGCGGCCAGCCGGGCGGGGTGGTCCGGCCGCCCGGCGTCGCCGCCCGCGGCCTCGGCGAGGAGTCCGGCGAGGGTACCCTCCAGCTCCTCGACCGCCTCGCGGGCCCGGGCCCGCAGCGCCGGGGAGCCCAGCACCGTACGCCAGAAGTGCTCGAACCCCTCCCCCACCCCGCACAGCGGATGCCGCTCGGCCAGCAGGTCGAGGACGAGCCGGCGCAGTGCGGCCAGCGGCGCCTCGTCCGGGCCGCGTTCCCGTACGGCGCGGACGACCAGCTCCCGCCCCTCGGGGATGCGGTCGAGGAAGAGGTCCTCCTTCCGCGGGAAGTAGTTGAAGACGGTCATCGTGGAGACCTCGGCGGCGCGGGCCACCTCGGCGACGGTGACGTTGTCGAAGCCGCGCTCGATGAAGAGCAGGGTGGCCTCGCCGGAGATCCGCTGGCGGGTGCGGAGCTTCTTCCGCTCGCGCAGCGTCAGCCGCCCGTCCTCCGCCTCGAAGCCGGTCTCCGCCTGCCGACCGCGGGCCGCTTCGGTGCGGCGCCCCGCACCGGCCGGGCCCCCGCCCGTCGCGGCCCCGCCCTTCGGGTCCTCACCGGTCCGCGCGTCCACCCGCTGCTGCACATCCACCATGCCGGGAATCCTAGGCGCCCCCTCCGACAATTTTGAGTCGCAAAAAATTTTTAGTGGCTACACTTCGGCGCATGACCTATGACGCAGACGTAGTCGTGGCAGGGGGCGGCCCGGTGGGGCTGATGCTCGCCTGCGAACTGGCACTGGCCGATGTCCCGGTCGTCGTCCTGGAGCGGCTGACCGAGGTGGACACGACGATCAAGGCGGGGGCGATCAACACCCCCAGCGCGGAGGCCTTCTACCGGCGCGGGATGCTCCCGGAGCTGGCCGAGGTGCAGCGCACCGTCCTCGGGAAGTTCAGCTCGTTCGTGCGCCAGCGGCAGGCCGCCGGCGCCTCGGTGGTGCAGCAGCCGCCCAAGTTCGCCGGGCACTTCGCGGGCATCATGCTGCGCGGGGATCTGCTGGACGAGTCCGATCCGGACCTCCATGCCGCCGGCCCCGCCGCCGACATCGGGCTGGTCCCCCAGGAGGCCCTGGAACGGCTGCTCGCCGCGCGCGCCGCCGAACTGGGCGTCGAGGTGCGCCGCGGGGTGACCCTGACCGGCTTCGACGCCGGGGAGGACGGGGTGCGGGTGCACACCTCGGAGGGCACGCTGCACACCGGCTGGCTGGTGGGGTGCGACGGCGGCCGCAGCACGGTCCGCCGGCTCGCCGGATTCCCGTTCCCCGGTACGGACCCGGGGATCACCGGCCGCCAGGCCCTCGTGGAGATGACCGGCACCGAGGCGCTGGGGGCCGGCTGGAACTGGACGGAGGTCGGGACGTACGCGCACGGTCCGATGCCCGGCCGGTTCCTCACCGTCGAATTCGACGGTCCGCCGGCGGACCGTGAGGCTCCGGTCACCGCGCAGGAGTTGGAGGAGTCGCTGCGCCGCGTCTCCGGTGTGGACGACGTCCGGGTCCACAAGGTGATCTCGGCGACCCGGTTCACGGACAACGCCCGTCAGGTGCCCGACTACCGGGCCGGGCGGGTGCTGCTCGCCGGTGACGCGGCGCACGTCCACTCGCCGTTCGGCGGGCAGGGGCTGAACCTGGGCATCGGCGATGCGGTGAACCTCGGCTGGAAGCTGGCCGCGACGGTCCGCGGCTGGGCGCCCGAGGGGCTGCTCGACACCTACACGGCCGAGCGGCACCCGATAGGCGCCTGGGTGCTGGACTGGACCCGTGCCCAGGTGGCGCTGATGCGTCCGGAGGCCCATGCCGGGGCGCTGCGCCGGGTCGTCGCCGAACTGACGGGCACGGTCTCCGGCACCACCTTCTTCGCCAAGAAGATCTCCGGTGTCTGGCAGCGCTACGACCTGCCCGGCGACCATCCGCTGACCGGCCGCAGCGCTCCCGACCTGGAACTCTCCGACGGCAGCCGGCTCGGGGACCATCTGCGGGACGGCCGGGGGCTGTTGCTCGATCTCGCCGACGACGCGGAGCTGCGCAAGTGCGCCGCCGGATACGGCGGCCGGGTGCGGCCGCTCACCGCCGGTTGCCCGCAGCGGCCGGAGCTGGCCGGCCTCCTGGTGCGGCCGGACGGCTGCACCGCCTGGGCCGCGGACATCTCCGGGACGCCGGCGACCACGGGCGGCACGGCGAGTGCGCCGGACGGGTTGGCGGCCGCGCTCCGGCGGTGGTTCGGCGCGCCCGCCGATCTGGCGGGCTGACTCCGCCGGGCTCTGGAGGGGGCGGCGCCCGGTGGCCCGTCCGGCCGTCGCGCGCCGCCCTTCCCGCCCCGCGTACGCCCTGACCGGTGCCCGCCGACTCCCGCACTCGCCCGCTCGGCGCTAGCTTCGGAGCATGACCGTCACCCCGACCGATTTCGCGCACGACGTGGCCGCCGTCCGTGAGTCCACCGACCGGCTCCTGATCTCGCTGGGCAAGCTCGACGACGAGGCGATCGGCGAACCGTCGCTGCTGCCCGGATGGACCCGCGGCCATGTCCTCGCCCATCTGGCACGCAACGCGGACGCCCTGGTCAACCTCCTCACCTGGGCGCGGACGGACGTCCGTACGCCGATGTACGCCGGCGCCGAGGCCCGTGACGCCGACATCGAGCGGGACGCCGACCGTTCCCTGGAGGCGCATCTGGCGGACCTGAAGGAGAGCGCCGCGCGGTTCGACGCGGCGGTGGACGCGCTGCCGGAGGCGCGCCGCGCCTTCGAGGTGGAGATGCGCAACGGGGTCGTCGAGCGCGCCGACCGGCTGCCGTTGCGCCGGCTGGCCGAGGTGGAGCTGCACCACCTGGACCTCGGGGTCGGCCACACCCTGGACCAGCTGTCGCCCGGGTTCATCGACAGGGAGCTGGCGTTCCTCACCACCGTGAAGTTCGCCGGGCATCCTGACCTGCCCGCCCTGGAGATCCGCACCGACGACGGCCGGCACTGGCGCACCGGCCGCGCGGCCGCCGGCTCGGGGGACACGGCCGCGCCCGTAGTGGTGAGCGGCTCGGCAACGGCCCTGGTGGGGTGGCTCACCGGGCGCGGCGACGGCACGGGACTCGACGGTCACGGCTCCGCGCTGCCTGTCGTACCCCCGCTCTAGAGTGGGCTCCATGGCCTACAGCGGAGCAGTGAAGGTCGGCGGACCGGCCGACGTGCACGAGCTGACCGACCTGATGATCTCGAAGGTCGCGGTCGGTCCGATGGACAACAACGCCTATGTGCTGCGGTGCCGGGCGACCGACGAGCAGTTGCTGATCGACGCGGCGGCGGACCCGCACACCCTCCTCGCGCTGGTCGGCGAGAGCGGTCTGGCGTCGGTCGTGACCACGCACCGCCACGGCGACCACTGGGGCGCGCTGCGGGAGGTGGTCGACGCGACGGGCGCGCGGACGTACGCGGGCCGGTACGACGCCGAGGGCATCCCCGTGCCCACGGACGTCCTGGTCGACGACGGCGACACGATCACCGTCGGCCGGGTCCGGCTGACGGCGCGCCATCTGGTCGGCCACACCCCCGGCAGCATCGCGCTCGTCTACGACGACCCGCACGGCCCCCCGCATCTGTTCACCGGCGACTGCCTGTTCCCGGGCGGCGTCGGCAACACTTGGGGCGACGCCGAGAAGTTCACCAGCCTGATCGACGGGGTGGAGAGCAAGCTCTTCGGTGAACTCCCCGACGAGACCTGGGTCTACCCGGGCCACGGCAACGACACCACCCTGGGCGCGGAACGCCCGCATCTCACGGCGTGGCGCGAGCGGGGCTGGTAGCGGGGCTGCGGGCCGCCGGGAAGCCTGCGGAGACGGGCCGTGCGCCGGCCCGTCTCCGCATGTTCAGACCTCGATGCGCTCCTCGGCGTCCGCCGCCTCGGCCGCCGACTGTTTCTTCGCGGCGCGCAGGCTGGTGAGCGTGGTGACGACCAGCACGGCGCAGATCACGCCCAGGGAGACCGGGATGCTGATCTCCGGGACGGCCACTCCGGACTCGTGCAGCGCGTGCAGCACGAGCTTCACGCCGATGAAGCCGAGGATGACCGACAGGCCGTAGGAGAGGTGGACCAGCTTCTTGAGCAGTCCGCCGATGAGGAAGTACAGCTGCCGCAGGCCCATCAGGGCGAAGGCGTTGGCGGTGAAGACGATGTACGGGTCCTGGGTGAGGCCGAAGATCGCCGGGATGGAGTCCAGGGCGAAGAGGACGTCGGTGGTGCCGATCGCCATCATGACGATCAGCATCGGGGTCATCAGCCGCTTGCCGTTCTCGACGACGAACAGCTTGGTGCCGTGGTAGCGGTCGGTCGACGGGAAGCGCCGCTCGACCATCTTGAGGAAGCGGTTCTCCTCGTACTCCTCGTCCTCCTGGTCCGCCCGCGCCTCCTGGATGAGCTTCCAGGCGGTCCAGATGAGGAACGCGCCGAAGAGGTAGAAGACCCAGGAGAAGTTGGCGATGATCGCGGCGCCCGCGCCGATGAAACCGGCCCGCAGCACCAGCGCGATCAGCACGCCCACCATCAGCACCCGCTGCTGGTAGACCGCCGGAACCGCGAACTTCGCCATGATCAGGACGAAGACGAAGAGGTTGTCGACGCTCAGGGACTTCTCGGTGATGAAGCCGGCGAAGAACTCACCGGCCGGTGCGGTCCCGCCGAAGACCAGCAGACCAAGGCCGAACAGTGCGGCGAGCGCGATCCAGACGGCGGTCCAGGTGCCGGCCTCCTTGAGGGAGACCTCGTGCGGTTTGCGGCCGCCGATGAAGAAGTCGGCGGCGATCAGGGCGCACAGACCGAGAATGGTCAGCACCCACAGGGTCAGGGAAACGTTCACTGCTCCTCCGGCAGAGTCGTACGGCACTCACAGCGTCGTCGCTGCCGGAGGTCTCTTCCGCCCCGCACCGCCCGAAGGGCACGGGGCCGGCGTCCCGGGATCTCGTCACTCTCACGATCCGTGATGACGGGTACGCCGCATCGGGAGTACTCCCCTCCGCACCAAGAAGAGTAAAGGATGACCAAGATTTAGTAAAGGGATGGGTAAAAGAGCTGGTCAGGCGGTTGGCGGCAGGGGTGGCCGGGCGGGTTCGGAGCGGGCCGCGGCGCGCCGGGCCTCCGCGAGGCGGGTCAGCACCTGACGCACCACCTGGCTGCCCTTCGGGGCGAGCGCCGGCTCGTACGTCCAGGCGTGGCCGACCCAGGGATCGGCGAGGTGGGCGTCCGGCACCGGCGTGATGCGCAGCAGGGAACGCCACAGCGGGTCCAGCACCGGGCCGAACTCCCGGGCCTGGGCCCGGTCGGCGACCATCATCAGATGGACCCCGGCCGCCGGGCCCTCGTCGGCCAGATAGCGGAGCCGGGTCACCGCGCGGTCGTCGAAGCCGTGCGGGAAGTCATGGACGATCAGCAGCTGCTCGGCGGTGTCCAGATCGGGCGGCAGCGCGTCCGCGGCCCGGCTGCGCACCGCCATCTGGACCAGGTCCACCCGCCTGATCAGCCCCTCCAGGACCGTGGCCACCCCCTTGGCGCCGGGCACCGGAGGCCCCGGCAGGGCACCGGTCTCCACGAGCGGCGCGAGCGCCTGGGCCGCCGTACCGCCGGGGTCGATGACCTGCACGGCGAACTGTCCCGCGGGGTGGACGGCGAGCAGCCGGGCGGCGATCGCCACGGCGGTCTCCTGGGCGAGCCGCCGTACCTCCGCCGCGTCCGGCGGGCCGTCCGTCAGTGCGCTGCCCAGCTCGCGCCGGCCGAACTCGCGCTCCGGGCCGGGCTCCGGGCCCCGGGCGAAGGTGTCCGGTCCGCTGTCGATCCACAGCCCGCGCTCCAACGGGAGCCGGACGAGCATGGGGATGCGCAGGTCCAGCACCTCGGGGAGGTGCAGATCGCCCAGCCGCAGCGCCATCGGGCGTTCCAGGGGGACGTGGTGGCCCTGCCACACGGGGTTGTCCCAGCGGGCGAACGCGGGCGGCAGGGCGGGCTCGACGACCTCCGACTCCGCGGTCAGCTGCGCCAGGTCGCGGTCGAGGGCGGCGCGGGCCCGGGTCAGGAGGGTGGCGTGCCGGTCGCGGGCGGTGGCCCGGGCGACGTCCGCGGCCGTGCCGAGGCGGTTGCGCGGGTCGGCGAGGACCTCGTCGAGCTCCTGCTCCAGACGGGACGCGGCGAAGTCCGACGCGCTGCGGTACGCCGCGACCGACCGGGCCAGGTCCTCGAACATGCCCCAGACCTGGTTGTAGAGCCGCTCCTCCATGCTCCATCCGGCGGCGTCGCCGGCCACGGGTGGCGGCGGGCCGTCCGCCTCGGGGGCGGCGGACGTGGATGCGGCGGCCGTGGGGGCGGCGGCCGTGGGGGCGCCGGAGGGGGCTGGCGGGGTGGAGCCGGGTGCGGGGGCGCTGCGGCGCTTGGGGTGGCGGTAGTCGACGGGACCGCCGGTGGGCGGGGTGCCGGCCGCGGACCTGACGGCGGGGGCGGGCGCCGGGGCCTCGCGGGCCGGGTCCGGCACGGCCGCCGCCTCGGCCTCGGCGGCCAGCTCGGCCGCCTGCGCCAGCCCTTGGTCGTGCAGCAGCGCGGCCAGGCCGCCGGCGTATCCCTGGCCCACCGCCCGTACCTTCCAGGCGTCCTGTCGGCGGTACAGCTCGACGGCGATGACGGCCGTCTCGGTGGTCAGTCCGGTGAGGGTGTAGCCGACCAGGTCCGTGCCGTCGGCGGCGGCGAGCCGCACGGACGGTGCGGGGGCCGCACCGAAGGCGGCCGGCGCGCCGCTCCGGGCGGCGAGCGCCAGCAGCACGCTGACCCGGTGGACGGCCGCGGGCAGCGCGTCGAGGTCCACCGTGATGCGGTGCTCGGCGGCTGCCCGGGCCGGCACCTCGACGCCGGGCCGGCAGGGGGCACCCGGGTGGGCCACCGCTTCGGCGTCCGGGAGCCCGCCCCGCTCGTCGCCGAGCGTCACCCCGGCCACGACGGGGACGCCCGCCGCGATCCGGACCTCCACCCGGCTCCGGTCCAGTGGATGGTTCTGGCCCCGGACCAGCTCGGCCGTCATCGTTCTTCCCCCTGGTCGTCACTCGTCCCGGGCCCGCCCCGGGCGGCTGCCCGGGGCGCACGGCGGCGCGGCCCGGGTGCGCGCTGCCGTACTACTGCCGCGTTCTACAGGTGCGGGACGATCGCCGGGACCAGGTCCTGGAAGGTGCGGCCGACGGAGGGCTCGCCGATGGCGGTCATCTGCCAGCCGTTGCCGACGCGGTGCACCTTCGCCATGACCTGGGCGGTGTAGTTGCCGCCGCCCGTGAGGGTGTAGCGGGCCAGCTCCTGGCCGGTGCCCTCGTCGACCAGCCGGCAGAAGGCGTCCTCCACCTCGGTGAAGGTCTGCCCGGTGAAGGAGTTGACGGTGAAGACGATCTGGTCGATGTGGACCGGCAGCCGCTCCAGGTCGACCAGGATCGCCTCGTCGTCGCCGCCCTGGCCGGCGCCGCCGACCAGGTTGTCGCCGGTGTGCCGGACCGCACCGTCGTCGCTGACCAGGTGCTGGAAGAAGACGACGTCGATCGGCTGCTTGCCGGCGAACAGCACCGCCGAGGCGTCGAGGTCGATCTCCTTGGTCCGCCGGCCGAACAGTCCGCGGCGCGGCGCCGAGCGCCACCCCAGCCCCATCCGGACCGCGGTCAGCGTCCCCCCGTCGGACTTCTGCAGGCTGATGCCCTGTCCCTTGGACAAATTGACCGACACGCGCCGTCCCCTCTCTGTACTGTCCCGCCCACGTTTCCGGCGGCAGCCCCGACCCTACGCACGACGACGGGCCCGGGGCGTCGCGGGCCCGCGTTTGTGGCGTTTCTGCAACACCCGGGCGGGCGCGCCACCGTACCGGTGAGTGCGTCACCCGCCCGGCCCCCACTACTTCACGCCGGCCTCCCTCATTTGCCGCAGCTCCTTCTTGAGCTCGCCGACCTCGTCGCGCAGCCGGGCGGCGATCTCGAACTGCAGCTCGGCCGCGGCGGCCCGCATGCGCTCCGTCATCTCCTCGATGAGCTCGGCGAGTTCGGCCGCGGGACGGTCCGTCAGAGGTGCTTCCGCCTTGGCGCCCTTGCCCTTGCCCTTGGCCGGCTTGGCGCCGAGCGCCGGGACCGGCGCCTTGCCCTTGGTGTCCTTGGCGTCGCCCGCCTTGCGGTAGCCGCTGCCGAGCAACTCCCGGGTGTCGATCTCCTCGCGGGCGATGGTGGCGACGATGTCACCGATCTTCTTGCGGAGCGGCTGCGGGTCGATGCCGTTCTCCTTGTTGTACGCCAGCTGCTTCTCCCGGCGGCGGTTGGTCTCCTCGATGGCCTTCTCCATCGCCGGGGTGACCTTGTCGGCGTACATGTGGACCTGGCCGGAGACGTTGCGCGCGGCGCGGCCGATGGTCTGGATCAGCGAGGTCCCGGAGCGCAGGAAGCCCTCCTTGTCGGCGTCGAGGATGGCCACCAGGGACACCTCGGGCAGGTCGAGGCCCTCACGCAGCAGGTTGATGCCGACCAGGACGTCGAACTCGCCGGAGCGCAGCTCGCGCAGCAGCTCGACGCGGCGCAGGGTGTCGACGTCGCTGTGCAGATAGCGGACCTGGATGCCGAGTTCCAGGAAGTAGTCGGTGAGGTCCTCGGCCATCTTCTTGGTGAGCGTGGTGACCAGGACGCGCTCGTCCTTCTCGGTGCGGGTGCGGATCTCGTGCACCAGGTCGTCGATCTGCCCGTCGGTGGGCTTGACCACGACCTCCGGGTCGACCAGGCCGGTCGGGCGGATGATCTGCTCCACGAAGCCGTCGCTGCGGGCCAGCTCGTACGGCCCGGGGGTCGCGGACAGATAGACGGTCTGCCCGATGCGGTCCAGGAACTCCTCCCACTTCAGTGGCCGGTTGTCCAGCGCGGACGGCAGCCGGAATCCGTGGTCGACGAGGGTGCGCTTACGGGAGGCGTCGCCCTCGTACATGGCGCCGATCTGCGGGACGGTGACGTGCGACTCGTCGATGACCAGGAGGAAGTCCTCCGGGAAGTAGTCGATGAGGGTGTTGGGCGCCGAACCGGGCTCGCGGCCGTCCATGTGCATGGAGTAGTTCTCGATGCCGGAGCAGGAGCCGATCTGGCGCATCATCTCGATGTCGTACGTCGTGCGCATCCGCAGCCGCTGGGCCTCCAGCAGCTTGCCCTGCTTCTCCAGGGTGGCGAGCCGGTCGGCCAGCTCGGTCTCGATCCCGGCGATGGCCCGCTCCATGCGCTCGGGGCCGGCGATGTAGTGGCTGGCCGGGAAGATGTACAGCTGCCGGTCGTCGCTGATCACCTCGCCGGTGAGCGGGTGGAGGGTGGAGAGCGCCTCGATCTCGTCGCCGAACATCTCGATCCGGACGGCCAGCTCCTCGTAGACCGGGAAGATCTCGATGGTGTCGCCGCGGACCCGGAAGGTGCCGCGGGTGAAGGCCAGGTCGTTGCGGGTGTACTGGATGTCGACGAAGCGCCGCAGCAGCTGGTCGCGGTCGATCTCGTCGCCGACCTTGAGCGGCACCATCCGGTCGACGTACTCCTGCGGCGTGCCCAGGCCGTAGATGCAGGACACCGAGGCGACCACGACGACGTCACGGCGGGTGAGCAGGGAGTTCGTCGCGGAGTGGCGCAGCCGTTCGACTTCCTCGTTGATGGAGGAGTCCTTCTCGATGTACGTATCGGACTGCGGGACGTACGCCTCGGGCTGGTAGTAGTCGTAGTAGGAGACGAAGTACTCGACGGCGTTGTTCGGCAGCAGCTCGCGGAACTCGTTGGCGAGCTGGGCCGCGAGGGTCTTGTTGGGCGCCATCACGAGGGTCGGGCGCTGCAGCTTCTCGATCATCCACGCGGTGGTCGCCGACTTGCCGGTACCGGTCGCGCCCAGCAGGACGACGTCCTTTTCACCCCCGCGGATGCGCTGCTCCAGCTCGGCGATGGCCGCCGGCTGGTCACCACTGGGCTGGTACGGGCTGACGACCTCGAAGGGTGCCACCGTGCGTTCGATCTTTGATACGGGCCGCATGGGATCCACCGTACGACCCGCCACTGACAATCGACGTGGCAATTGCTCCGACCTGCGATTTCGCAAGCGGGACCGGTCGGCGGGCGGCGCGAGCGGGCGGGCGCGGGACGCGGTGCGGCGGCGACGGCGGGGCGCCGCGGGGGCGCCGTGGCGGCCCGCCCCCGCTGATCGTCTTCGCCGGGACGGCGGCCCGGCCCTTCGATCGCCCGGGCGCCCCGCGCGAGGCGATCCGGAGTTCGGCTTTTCTGCCCGTATGACCAAAACCGGTCAGACGCGCGACGGGTGACGCATCATCGGCCAAGATGCGCGGACGCCCGGGCTCCGGCAAGTTGGACGGCGGCGGAAGCGTACGTCTGTTGCATGACAGATCCGGGCATCCTGCAATTGCGCGACGCTCCACACGGCACACCGGTCACGTCTCGTTCAGCGCCCGGCCACCGCACGACCGCCTCCCGCTACGGCCCGGCTGCGAGCCTCTGTCCGTCCCTCCGGTTCCCGTCCGTTCTCGTCAGCTCACCTCAACGACGTCACGAGGAGTCCGTATGCGTATTCGCCCCGTCGCCACCGTCGTCGCCGGTGCGCTCATGGGTCTGTCCGCGCTCGTCCTCTCCCCGGCCGCCGCCCAGGCCGCACCGCACCGGACCACCCCGGTGACGGTCGCGCACCGCGGCGCCTCGTCGTACGCCCCCGAGAACACCCTCGCCTCCATCGACGAAGCCGCCCGGCTCGGCTTCGAATGGGTCGAGAACGACGTCCAGCGCACCAAGGACGGTGAGCTGGTGATCCTCCATGACAACTCGCTCGCACGGACCACCAACGTCAAGGAGGTCTTCCCCGACCGCTCCCCCTGGAACGTCTCGGACTTCACCCTCAAGGAGATCGAGAAGCTGGACGCGGGCAGCTGGTTCGGACCGAAGTTCGAGGGCGAGCGGGTGCCGACCCTTGAGGACTACATGGACGAGGTGGAGGAGAACGACCAGAGCCTGCTGATGGAGCTGAAGTCCCCGGAGCTCTACCCGGGCATCGAGCTGCAGACCCTCAGGGAGCTGCGCCGGGCCGGCTGGCTGGACCGGTCGCACGTCCGGCACCGGCTGGTCATCCAGAGCTTCAACGCCGACGCCATCAAGACCGTGCACACCCTCCGCCCGGAGATCAGGACGGGCTTCCTCGGGAACCCGTCGGTGGCCGACCTGCCGAAGTACGCGAAGTACTGCGACCAGATCAATCCGGTCCACACGGCGGTCACCCCGGAGTACGTCGCCGCCGTGCACGGGCTGCGGGGGCCGCACCGGCGGGCGCTGGACCTGTACACCTGGACCGTCGACGACGCGGCCACCGCGGTGAAGGTCGCCGGTCTGGGCGTCGACGGCATCATCACGAACAAGCCCGACGTGGTCCGGGACGCCGTGGAGGGCCACGACCACTCCGGCTGAGCACCGCCGCCCTGCGGGGAGCGGGCCGCGGCAGCCGCCGGAGGGCCGTTCCCCGCCGCGTTGTCAGTGGGGCGTCCTACCCTGATCAGGTGACGAATTCCGAGCAGGTTCCGGGGCCGGCGGCCCGGGCGGACGCGCCGCCGGAGGCCGGGTCCGCCGCCCGGCGCGACTGGGCGTGGACCCGCCTTACGACCCCGATCGGTCCGCTGCTGCTCGCCGCGACGCGGGACGGACTGGTGCAGGTCGTCTTCCACGCCGACGAGCGGACGAGCCGCCGGGCGCTGACCCGGCTGGAGCAGTTCTTCGACGGACCGCCGCGTGCGGAGATACCTCCTCTGGCGACGGCCGCGGCCGAGCTCACCGCCTATTTCGCCGGTGAGCTGCGGACCTTCACCGTCCCCCTGGACTGGTCGCTGTCGTCCGGTTTCCCCGCCCGGGTGCTGCAGGCCCTGGCCTCGGGTGTCCGGTACGGCGACGTGGTCGGCTATCAGGACCTCGCCGACCGGGTCGGGGAGCCGGGTGCCGCCCGTGCGGTGGGCGCCGCGATGGGGTCCAATCCGCTGCCGGTCGTCGTGCCCTGCCATCGTGTGGTCGCCAGTGACGGCGGGATCGGCGGTTTCGGCGGCGGCCTGGAGACCAAGCGGCAGCTGCTCGCCCTCGAAGGCGTGCTGCCCGCGCCGCTCTTCTGATCCCGTCCCTCCGGTTCCGGCTTCCGGTTCCGGCCGTACCGTCCGGCCTCACCCCAGGTCGGCTCCCCGAAGGGCAGTGCCATGTCCCGTCAGATCGCCCTGCTCCGCGGCATCAACGTCGGAGGCCACCACCCCTTCCCCAAGGCCCGGCAGCGGGAGCTGGCGGAGTCGCTGGGGCTGAAGGAGGTCACCGTGCTGCTGCAGACCGGCAACCTCGTCTTCGCCGATCCGGGCGCCCCGCCCGAGGAGACGGCCCAAAGGATCGAGGACCGGATCGCCGACGAGCTCGACTTCACGGTGCCGGTGATCGTGCGGACCCGGGACGAACTGGCCGCCGCCGTCGACGCGAACCCGTTTCCGCAGGCCGTGGCGGAGCCCAAGAGCCTGCACGTCACGTTCCTGTCGGACGTGCCGGCCGACACCTCGCGGCTGGACGAGATCGACCAGGCGGCGTTCGCGCCCGACCGTTTCCGGCTGGCCGGACGCGAACTGTATCTGTGGTGCCCGGACGGCATCGGCCGCTCCAAGCTCGCCGCGCTGGTGAGCCGCACCCCGCTCGGGGTGTCGGCCACCGCCCGCAACTGGAACACCGTCACCAAGCTCCTGGCGCTGGCGGACGCCTGACCCCGCCCGGGCGGCCGGCCGTTCAGCGCCAGCCGTGGAACTCCCGCAGCCGGTTGGCGACGAGGTTGAAGCGGCCCCGGTCCAGGGCGCAGGCCTCGCGTCGCATGCCCTCCGGGTGCACCCGCAGGACCCGGTCGAGCGCCACCCAGGAGTCGCGGCCCGCGCGGTCCCAGGGTCCGGCGCCTATGGCCACCCATTCCCGGTCGTGGCTGTGCCGTTTGCTGGACAGCTGGACCGCCAGCAGCGTGCCGCCGGTCTCCCGGGCGACGACCAGGACCGGCCGGTCCTTGCCCCGGCCGTCGTTCTCCTCGTAGGGCACCCAGGTCCAGACGATCTCGCCCGGGTCCGGGTCGCCGTCCGGGTCGGGCGCGTAGGTCATCCGGACGGTGCCGACGGAGCCCGGCCGGGCTTCCACGGTTGCGGTGGGCCCCTGGCTGCCGGGCAGCGCGTCGGCCGCGCCGGAGGGGTCTGATGCGGTGAAGGAAGAGGTCACGCCCCCACGCTAACCGCCGCCCTGAGCAGGGCTTTCAGCGGCCCCGGTGCGCGCTCCGCGGCCCGTTGTCAGTGGTCGGCCGTACGGTTTTTCACAGCGGGGGACGGCCGTCGGGGCCGCCCGGGAGGGGAGCATCATGTCCGAGACCACGACGTATCTGGAACTGTCCCAAGAGGGCGGCGGCGCCCACAAGTTCTACGAGGTGACGGTGCGGGACACGGTCGTCTCGGTGCGCTACGGCCGGATCGGCGCGCCCGGCCAGCGGCAGACCTCGACGTTCCCGACGCGGGAGAAGGCGCAGGCCGCGGCCGCGAAGAAGATCGGCGAGAAGGTCCGCAAGGGCTACGCGCCGGCCGTCCAGGGGCAGCGCGCCGCCCGTCCGGTGACGCGCCGTCAGGTTTCCTCGGCGCCGTCGACGGCCCGCGCGGTCGCACCGGTGCTGTGGCGGTTCCGCACCGGCGCCGCGGCGTTCGGCATCCACATCGACGAGGACCGGTGCTGGGTCGGCAACCAGAACGGCGATGTGCACACCCTCGGCCACGACGGCGAGGTGCTGGCGCACTACCGGCTGCCGGACGGCGTCAAGTGCCTGGTGGCGGACGACTTCTGGATCTACGCCGGCTGCGACGACGGCACGGTCTACGACCTCTCCTCGAAACTCCCGTTCGCCGCCTACGGCATCGCCCCCGACGTGGACATCTTCTGGCTGGACATCCGCGAGGGCATACTCAACGTCGCGGACCGCAGCGGTGGTCTGACGGTCATCGACCACGAGGACGAGTACCAGTGGTCGCGGCGCAGCACGGGCGAGCACGCCTGGATGGTGCGGCGGGACGAGCGTGCCGTCTACCACGGCCACCGCCGCGGTGTGACGGCCTATTCCACCGACGGCAGCGGCGAGTTGTGGCACACGCCGACCACGGGCGCGGTGCTGTTCGGCTGGCAGGAGGACGACGCGGTGTACGCCGGTACCGACCGGCGGGTGGTCCAGCGGCTGGCGAAGGGCTCCGGCGCGCTGGAGGCGACGTACGCCTGCGACACGGTCGTCTACTCCTGCGCGACGGCACCGGGCGGCCGTTACGTCTTCGCCGGCGACTCGGCCTCCTCGGTGTACTGCTTCGCCGCCGACGGCACCCGGCTGTGGAAGCTGGGCACGGGCGGGGGCTCGGCGCTGTCGATGCAGTATCTGGACGAGAAGCTCTACATGGTCACCACCGACGGGTCGCTGGTGTGTGTGGACGCGAGCGAGGCGGCCGTCGCCGCCGCCCGTGCGGGCACGGTGCCGGTGGCCCGGGACGTGAAGTCGGCCGCCGCGCTGCCGACGTACACCCCGTCGGCCACGGTGCGGACGGTGACGTCCGCGGCCGCCTCGGGGATCGTGGTGGAGTGCGTCCAGGAAGGCGGCCGGCTGCGGGTCCATGTGGTCTCCGAGGGCTATGAGCCGTCGTGGAACGTCCAGTTCCCCCGTCACATACGGCGGGCCGGGGCGCGGTATGTCGTCGACGACCTGTCGGCGGCCGCGGGCGGGTTCTACCGCGTCCGCGGCGAGATCCGGCAGCTCGTCTGAGGTCACCGGACCGCTCCGCGGCCGCCGGATCAGGCGGATCCGCTCCAGGCCGGCCGGCGCGGGTCGTCGGCCCGGACGACGATGTCCGCGGCCTCCTCGGGCCGGGTCTCGGCCTCGTAGCGCGCGAAGGCGGGCAGCGTCCAGTGCTCGTGCTGCGGGGTGCGGCGGGCGAGCGCGGCCGGCGACAGCGTGAGGTGGACGGTGAGATCGAAGGGGAACCAGTGACCGAGCAGGAGGGGGCCGTGCAGCAGCAGGACGCCGCCGGGCGGCAGCGTCACGTACCCGCTGCGGGTGGCCCGGTCGGCCACCGGGTCCCAGAGGTCCGGCAGGACACGGCCGGTGCCGCCCGGGTCGAGCGGCTGGAAGACCTCGCGCCACAGCGCCTGCCGGTCGAACCACTCGTCGTGGTAGGCGTCGGGGTCCTGCCGGCCGTATTCCAGCCGCAGCGAGGCGGGGCGCAGGAAGCCGAAGGCGCCGGCCTGGTGCACCGCCCGCCCCCGGAGCCGCAGGGCCTCGGCGAGCCGCCCGGCCAGGTCGCCGGGGGCGGCGGCGGGCGCCCCGTCGAGGGCCACTCTCCGCCAGGGGCTGCCGTCCTCGGCCTCGGTGGTGAGGATCCGCTCGGCGAGCGCGTCGGTGAGCCGTTCCCAGGTGATCGCTTCGAGCCGCACCCCGCCATTGTGCCGGGCGGCGGGGCGCGGCGCGCGGGGCGTCAGCCGGGGAGCGGTCCGCCGGGTGGGGTGTGGAAGGTGGGGGCGCCATCGACGAATCCGATCTGGATGGCCATGCCGTGGGACCCGCCGCTGATGGTGTTGTGCGCCACTCGTACCGTTCCGCGGTCCGGCTCCTGCGGCGCCACCTCGTCCAGCAGGGCGCGGAGTTCGGCCGCGGCGGCCGGGTCCTCGTTCAGCAGCCGGCGCAGCCGCAGCCGCCAGGCCGCGGTCACGCCCGCCACCCCGTCCTGGTCGCCCTCCTCCTGCGCGGCGACGAGATCGGCGCGCGAGTCGTCCAGCTCGCCCTCCAGCGCGGCCTCGTCGCCGGCGCCCCGGCGCCGGGCGAGGAAGGCCGCCATGCGGCGCCGGACGCCGGCCCAGCCCTCCGTCGCCATCTGCTGTACGAGCGCGTTCGCCCCTGTCGTGGCGAGTGCCACCAACTCCGCTTCCATTGCTCCCCCTCGGGTGTCGGGTGTGGTTCGGTCCCGCCGCGGTTCAGGCCTGGCCCGCGTCCGGGCCGGCGGCGCCGTAGCGGCTGAGTTCGGCCGCCGCCTCCTTCGTCGCCTCGATGACGCTCTCGGGGGCCGCCGGCATCACGGACTTGAGCTTGAGCAGCAGGACCGCGCCCATGATGGAACCGTCCCACATGATCGGCGCGGCGCAGGAGTTCCATCCGGCCATGCACTCCTCGTACCCGAGGGCGTAGCCGAGGTCGCGGACCTCCGCGAGGGAGGCCGCCAGCGCGTCGTTGTCCCGGTAGACGCCCGGTCCGGCCTGGTCGGGTACGGGCTCGGCCAGGACCCGCTGCTGGAGCACCTCCGGCAGGTAGGCCAGGATCGTCCGCCCGGAGGCGCCGGTGCGCAGGGAGCGTGTCACGGACAGCACATCGCGCGGCGTCATGCCGAGTTCGGCCAGGTCGGAGTCGCCGACGGCCATGTCGACGCACTGTCGTTGTGCGCCGGAGAAGGGCGCCACCATGTAGAGGAAGGCCAGGCCGCCGTCGGTGGCCGTCCGCAGTTCGCGGAGCACGGTCTGGGTGACCGTGCCGTCGAGGCGGTGGTCGAGCGCGGTGAAGGCGAGCTGGGCGGCCGAGGTCCGCAGGCGGTACAGGCCGCGGTCGACCCGTTCGAAGATGCGCTGGTAGATGCCGGACTGCAGGATGCGGTAGACGACGGAGTCGTCCAGGCCGGTGAACTCGGCTATCTCGCCGGGGCCGTGCGCCGATCCGCCCAGTTCGGCGAAGGCGGTCTGGACGAGGAAGACCCGCTCGGCATGGCTGGATCCGGACGCCCGGGAGCCCGTCGAGGGCCCGTTCTTGGCCGTCTGGCGTCCGTTCTTGCGCCCCGGGGTGCCCGGCGTCGTGACGGCGGTATCCGAAGCGGAGGCGGGCGCGGCGACCGGGGTCGTCGATCCCGGTGTGGTGGTGCGGTGGCCCATCGTGTGCTCTCTCCCCTGGCAGTGTTCCGCGCCCGAAGGCGCCCGGCGTGTCCGGCGTGTCCGGTGGAAGCCGACGCCCCCGTCACCCGCGGCCGCACCCTCCGGCAGTCGGCGCCCGGGAGTGCTCCCGGGGCGGTTCTGCCCGTCGGTGGCCCGGGGTTGTCCGCCTCATCGGGTTACGTCGAGGGCGAGTTTCCCGGTCGGTGTGCGGGCGGCGAGGTCGTGGTGTACGCGGGCCGCCTCGCCGAGCGGGTGGACGGCGCCGGTGAGCGGCTTGAGGGTGCCGTCGGCGACGGCGTCGAACAGCGCGCGCATGGACGTCGGCAGCGCCGTACGGTCCGCGTAGAGCTGCGGCAGCCAGAAGCCGGAGACGGTCAGCGAGCGCTCCATCAGCTCCCGGGTCGGCACGCTCGCCAGGTCGCCGCCGGCGAAGCCGTAGACGGCGAGCCGGCCGCGCGGTGCGACGGCGGCGAGGGTGCGGGTGAAGGTGGCGCCGCCGGTCATCTCCAGCGCGGCGTCGACGGGTCCGCCGGCGGCGTCCAGGATGCGCTCCGTCAGGTCGTCGGCGTGCGAGTCGACGACGGCGTCGGCGCCCAGTTCCGCGGCCAGTTCGCGCTTCTCGGGCGAGCCGGCGAGGCCGATGACCCTGGCCCCGGCGTGCGCGGCGAGCTGGACGGCGAGCGAGCCGACGCCCCCGGCCGCGGCCGGCACGACGAGGGTCTCGCCCTTGGTGATCCGCAGTACGGTGAACAGCAGGTGCCAGGCGCTGTTGCCCTGGAGGGCGAGGGCGACGGCCTGTTCGTCGCTGATGGCGTCGGGCACGTCCCAGGTGACGCGGCGGTGCAGCAGGGTCCGCTCCGCGTATCCCCCGCCGCGGCACAGCCCGACGACCCGGCGGCCGCCGTCCACGGTCCCCACGACCTCGTTGCCGGGGATGTACGGCAGTTCCACGGGTGCGAGGTAGGAGTCCCCCCGGGCGTGCACGTCCGCGTAGTTGACGCCGGCCAGGGTCACCTGGACCAGCGAGTGGCCGGCGCGGGGTGCGGGCTCGGGCACGTCCTCCAGCCGCAGCACGTCCGGACCGCCGAATTCTCGCATCACAATCGCGCGCACGACTCTCCCTCAGGTTCACAAGTGCGGTGCCCGCACAGGGTAGGCGGGGTGCCCGTTGTCGGGCGGATACCCGATCATTTCGCGCCAACCATGAGAGGTTCGGGATGCCGCTGCCCTTCTTCTGACGAGTTTTTCCCGTCTGCTTTCTCGCGACACGAGAAACAGCCACAGTGTTTTCCACCCATTGCGCCGTTTTGCTGCAGATCTACCCGGGGGTACGGCCGGGGTGGCTGCCTCGCATCCCTCGCTCAAACTCGGCTACCGGATGTGATCGCCGCCGCCTACGATCCCGAATTGTGTCCGCCGTCGACCACTTGTGACGGCCGCGTCCCCAGGGGCCGAGCACGCTCCGCGAGGCAGCGCTGCTCGCCCGCCGCACCCGGTGATACGGGCGGGTGGCGGAGGGCATGGCCGCGTGCAGGGCAGCGCGGGCACGGCATGAGGGGGAATCATGATGGGGAAATCGGGGGGCGGCAGGCCGGCGTACGCGCCGGCCTGCCGGGACCCACAACGCGCACTGCCACTGCCACCGGCACCTCTCCGCCTGCTGCGGACCGCATCCGCGTCCTTGCCGCCCTCGTTGACGGCCACCTTCGCGGCCGCCACCGATGCCGTCATCGCCGCCGCGCGCCGCCGCTCCCGGCCGTACGCGGCGCCGCTCTATCTGGACGTGTCCCGCCCCCGCCGGGGGACCGTGCGCCCACGACGAGAACGGGACTGCCCATGAACGCATCGAGCAGTGCGCCCGGCACCGGGCTGCAGTTCACCCATCCCTACCTCGCCGTGGTGCTCGGCGGCGGCTTCACGGGCATGCTCGCCGCGGCGGCGCTGTCCGAGTACGCCGAGGTCATCGTCGTCGAGCGGGAGCGGCTGCCGCGGACCCCGGCCCTGCCGACCGATCTGCCGCACGCCCGGCACGCCCATCTGCTGGCCGCGGACGGCGCCCGGACGGTCGAGGCCCTGGTGCCCGGCAGCATCGAGCACTGGCTGGCGGAGGGCGCCCGTCGGGTCCCGGTGCCGGCGGAGCTGGCCGGCCGCGCTCCGCTGGGGCGGTCGGACCGGCGGTGTCCGCCGCATCTGATCGCCTGTTCCCGCGATCTGCTCGACCGGGTCATCCGCCGACAAGTGCCCGCACGCGCCGGGGTCGCCGTCATCGACGGCACCGAAGCGGAGGAGCTGACGGGCACCGCAGAACACATCACCGGGGTCCGGGTCCGCGACACCACGACTGGTGAAACGTATCGGCTCGACGCCGACCTGGTCGTCGACGCCACCGGCCGCCACTCCACCACCCGGGCGCGTCTGGCCGCCCTGGGACTGCCGCCGGTGGGAGAAGACCTCGCGGACTCCGCGATCGTCTCGGCGACCCGCATCTTCCGCGCTCCCGAGGGCATGGCCAACCTCCCCGTGCTCACCTCCCGTTCCGGCCTCACCGTGCCGCCGCCCGGCCCGTCCGGCGCCGGCCGTACCGTTCCCGGACGTGCCCTCCCGGTGCGTGCCCTGCCGGAGCGGACCGCAACGCTGGTACCGATCGAGGGCGGCCGCTGGCTGGTCACGCTCACCGGCACGGGCCGGGACCGGCCGACCCCGCACGCCCGCCGGTTCGTGCCGTTCGCCCGGCGCGCCGGGGACCCCCGCATCGGCGACCTCATCGCCGACGCCGAGCCGCTGAGCGAGGTGCGGCTCTCCCCCGACACCGTCAACCGGCGGCGGCGTTACGAGCAACTGCCCTCCTGGCCCTCCGGATTCCTCACGCTCGGCGGTGCGGTGGCCGCGCTCAGCCCCGATTTCGGCCAGGGCCTGTCGCTCGCCGCCCACAGCGCCACCGCACTACGCGAGGCGCTGGGCCGCTACGGCATGGACGATCCCACGCTCGCCCGGAGGGTGCAGCGCACCATCGGGCGTCTCGTCGACGAGCCCTGGTCCCTGGCCACCGGTGCGCCCCGGCACTCCCCCGCCGCCGGCCGGACCACCGTCTGCCGCGCCTATGTCGACGTCGTCACCGGTGGGCCGCGTCCGGCACCGTTCCTGCGCGGCCCGGCCGCTCTCGCCATGCTGCGGGGCACGACCCGGAACCTCCCGGTCAACGGCACCGCGGACTGGGAGGCGTCCCCGCTGCCCGTCCCGCCCACCGTGCCCCCCGCGTCCGGTGCCCCGCCCGAGGTCTCGCCGGCCGCGGCCGCCGCACCGTCCGCGGCCGCCGCACCGTCCGCGGTCTCGGCCGGGCCGGCCCAGAGGCGCCTCCCCCGCCCGCTCGGCTTCCGGCCGACGGCGCTGCGCCGCATCGGCGGTGCGGACCGCCGTAAACCGGCCGCGGACTGAGCCCGCGGCCGCCTTCGCGCGCGGTGCGGGTGCCGAGCGGGAGGGCACCGGCGACCGGGGCGAGCGCGGTGGCGGCGACGACCTTTCTGCGGCTGGGTGCCGGCCGGCGGGAAAATCGGTCGCCGGGCGTCGTCGGGGTCGATCAGAGTGGGACGGGGGCGGCGCACCGGGCGGCGCCCGACGCAGAACGGGGGGCGGAATGTCGACGCTGCGCGTCACCGCCGAGGAACTGACCGTCCACGCGCATCCGAACGCCGATGCGCTGGAGCTCGCCCAGGTGGGCCTGTATCGCGCGGTGGTCGCCAAGGGGGCCTACCGGACGGGTGATCTGGCGGTCTACATACCGGAACAGGCCGTGCTGCCCGCGGAGTTGGTGGCCGAGCTGGGGCTGACGGGGAAGCTGGCCGGCTCGGCGGCCAACCGGGTCAAGGCGATCCGGCTGCGGGGCGAGCTGTCGCAGGGCATCGTCTGCCGTCCGACGTCCCTGGCCGGGGTGGATCTGGCGAAGGCGCGGGCGGACGGCACCGACTTCACGGCGGAGCTGGGGATCGTGAAGTGGGTTCCGCCGGTCCCGGTTTCGATGAGCGGGGAGGTCGAGCCGGCGCCCGATCTGCTGCCGTGGATCGACATCGAGAACCTCAAGCGCTATCCGGCGGCGTTCACGGACGGCGAGCCGGTGGCGGTCACCGAGAAGGTGCACGGCACCGCCTGCTGTGTGACGTACCACGCCGAGGGCGGGCGGCTCCAGGTGACGTCCAAGGGGCTGGGCAGCCAGCGGCTCGCCCTGGTGGAGGATCCGAAGAACCTGTATTGGCGGGCGGTGCGCGGCCATGACGTCGCCCGGGTGGCGGCGGAGCTCGCCGGGGAACTGGGCGCGTCGCGGGTCGGCGTGTACGGCGAGGTCTACGGCGCCGGCGTGCAGGACCTCGGTTACGGCGCGGACGGCCGGCGCGGGGAGCCGGGGTACGCGGTGTTCGACGTCGCCGTGGAGGCCGGCGGGCAGCTGCGGTGGCTGGACCCCGAGGAGTTGACCGGGATGCTGGACGGGCGGCTCCCGTTGGTGCCGACGCTGTACCAAGGCCCCTACGAGGCGCGCGAGGTGATGGAGCTGGCCGAGGGCCGCGAGACGTTGTCCGGGCGCGCGGAACACCTCCGTGAGGGGGTGGTCGTCCGCCCGCTGCGGGACCGCTACAGCGCGGTGCTGGGCGGCCGGGCCGTGGCCAAGGTGGTCGGCGGCGCCTATCTGACGCGCAAGGGCGGCACGGAGTACGAGTAGCCGGGGCCGCGGCCCGGGCCGTCCGCGCCGGCCGCCCCTGCCCGCCGCCGGTCGGGCCGCCTTCGCCCCGTCAGTTCGGCCCGGTCGGGGTGGCGGCGGTCTCCTGGGGCCGTTCCTGCCCCAGGAGGCGCCGGGCGAGGTGGAGCGGGGCGTGCGGGTCGCGGGCCGGTGCGGGGGCCTGGCTGCGGTGCGAGGGGAGGCGTTCGACGGTGGTCGTGCCGGTGTCGGACTCCAGGGCGGGCGCATAGCCCGCGGCGCGCAACGCGTCCAGGGTGGCGGTCGGCGGACGGCCGCTGACCAGGACGGTCGGGGCGATGGCGCGCAGCGCGAGATCACGCAGTCCGCGGTGGCCGGCGAGTTCCTTGACGAGGGTTTCGTCGTCGGAGCGGATGCAGCAGGCGGCCGGCAGCACCCGCATCCGGCCGTGGGCGCGGGCGGCGTCCCGGACGAGGAAGTGGAGCGGCTGCGGCAGACCGCCGGTCGCCGAGACCGCGGTGAGCTCCGTCAGGAGGGTGTCGGCGGAATGTCCGGCGTCCAGCGCGCGGCGGACCGACACGGGGGTGAACCGCCAGGTCACGGCGTGTTCCTCGGACTCCCGGTCGGCGGCGGAGGCGAGCAGTCCGGTGAGCGCGGCGGACGGCCGGCCGGGCACGACGGCGGTCAGGTCGGCCTGGAAGTGGGCCCGTTCGAGCGGTGGCGGCAGCAGGTCGCCGAGCGGCTCGGCGAGGGCGTCGGGGCCGTCGAGCAGCGCCCGCCCGAGGGGCGTGAGGGTGCCGTGGGCGACGAGCCCCAGGTAGGCGGCTTCGTGGAGGGTGTGGGCGGCGCGTTCCTCGGCCATCGGCTGGCGGGTGACGGCGAGCGGACGGTACCAGTCCGCGGCCCGTAGCAGGTCCCCCAACGGGCCGTCGGCGGACTCCTGTTGCGGTGGTGTGCCCGTGGACGGCAGGGCCGGCAGGGGCGTTCCGGCGCCCGAGGGAACGGTGTCCAGGGCGGCGAGGAGGGCGTGCCGGAGTGCGGGGGCGTGCCGGTCGCTGCCGCGGACGAGTGCGGTCGGGGTCTCTCCGAACGGGGTGTGGGTGGGGACGGCCCACAGCGCGGACCAGGCGGCGAGGACGGGGGCGAGGCGGGCGCCGGGCGGGCGGTCCAGCCAGTCGTCGTAGGCACCCGTGGGGAGGGCGGTGATGCCGGCCGGGGTGCGGGTGAGGGCGATCAGGTCGGCGGCGAGGGCGAGATCGAGGAGCAGGCGGACGTGCGGTTCGGTGGCGCCGGCGGCCTTGGCCAGCCGTTTGATCTCCCGTACGGCCAGCCCGCCGGACTTGCGGAGGGCGGCGGGCTGGGTGGCCAGAGAGGCCAGCAGGCGTTCCAGGGTGGCGGCGAAGGTGGCCGCGGCGGCCCGGGACTCGTCGTACGGCGAGGTCGCCGGGACCGGTGCGGTGGGCATGCCGGGGTCGGCACTCGGGTCCGGGCCGAGCCGTGGGGCGTCGGGGTGGAACGGGCCGAGGTCGTGGGCGCCGAGGAGTTGGGGGAGGCGCGGCGGGACGACGACGGCGCCGTCCTCGGTGGGGGCGGCGAGGCCGTCGTCGTAGAGGGCGCGCAGGGCCGCCTCGGCGGCGGAACGCGCGGGTCCGGGCCGGTCGGCGCCGAGGGCGGTGAACACGTCCTGGGGCGGGACCGGTTCGCCGGCCAGGTGGGCGAAGGAGAGCCGGTGCGCCATCAGGGACTGGTAGTCGGCGCCGGGCGCGGGGGCGGTCCGCCCGGTGCGCTCCTGGCTGAGGCGGGCGGTGGCGGCGAGTACCTGGAGCCGGGGGTGGTCGAGGTGCAGCACCAGGTGGTGGAGGGTTTCGTAGGACCACAAAGCGGTTGCCAGGCCGCGGAGTTCGGTGGGGGCGGGGCGGCGGGCGAGCGGTTCGGCGTGGCGGGTGAGGAGTGCGGCGAGCTGCTCGGGGGTGCGGCGGGCGAGGGAACGGGTGAGTGTGTCGAGACCTTCCACGGTGTTGAGGTTAGTCATCGTGCGAGCAGGGTGGTGAGGGCGCCTACGGGGTCCGGGTCGGCGGGGCCGGCGGGCCACCAGTCCTCGGCGCCTGGTTCGGATTCGTACGGGTACCAGCGGTGGTCGTGGCCGAAGCGGAGCTGGAGGCCGCGCACCGGGTCGGTGAGGTGGTTGTGGTGGGGCCGGAGGGCCGGGAGGTCCGCGGCGCGGAGGGCGCTGCGGGCCCGGTCGAAGTCGCCGGCCGGGGGGTTCCAGGTGGTGTGGAGGAGGGCGAGCCCTTCGGGTCCGCCCTGGCGCCAGGCGGCGACGGAGCGGGCCACGTCCGTGGGGGTCCGTCCGGTCGCCGCGGCGAGGTCGCGGTAGAGGGTGCGGGTGGCGGAGGTCAGTCCGGCGGTGGGGTGGGCCGTGGCGGCGAGGCGGACGGCGTCCTCCCAGGGCGGGAGTTCCGGGAACGGGCCGGTGGGGGCCGGCCGGCCGTCGCCACCCGCGGCGGCGGTGATACAGGCGTGGGCGCGGGCCGCGGCGTCGGCGGCGAGCAGTTCGAGGGTGGCCGGATCGAAGGGCAGGCCGTCGCCCTCGGGCAGGGCGTGCGGCCGGCCGGGGTGCGGCGGGGCGGGCAGGGGCGGCGGGAGGGCCGGACGGCGGCGGTCGGCCAGGGCGGCGCGGGCGAGAACGTCGCGCGGCGCGGGCGTCCCCGGCGCGGCTGCGGCCGGGTCCTCACCGGTGGCACTGGGGCGCCCGGAGGTGCCGGGCCGCGCCGGTTGCGCGGCATCGCGTCCCCTGGTGGGCGGTGCGGTGCCGTCCGGTGTCCGGTGGCGGGCCTCCCCTGCGGTGAGGGCGGTGTTACGGCGGGAGAGTGCGTCGAGGAGTTCGCGCTCGCCGCGGCCGCGCATCAGCAGCAGCACGAACGGGTCGGCGTCCAGCAGCCTGGCCACCTGGAAGCAGAGGGCGGCGGCGTGTTTGCACGGCCTGCCGTGGTCGGGGCAGGAGCAGCGGGGGACGAGATCGCCCGGCCCGGGAAGGAGGCGCACCTCTCCCTCGGCCAGCGCGCGGGGGAGCTTTTTGGCCAGCAGGGCGGCGAGTTGGTCCGGTTCGGCGGCGACGGCGTCCAGGAGGCCGTCCCATTCGTGGTCGCTGAGGGTGCGCAGGCGGATCTCGGCGCTGTACGGGCGGGGCCTGCTGCCCCGTACGGTGGCGAGGATGCGGCCCGGGGTGACGTTGATGGTGTCGACATGGCCGTCGCGGGCGTAGGTCCGGCCGCGGGCGAGCCGGGCGCTGTCGAGCGCGGTGGTCTCCAGTGCGTCCAGCCAGGCGCTGCCCCACCAGGACTCGGCGAACAGCCCCCGGGCGCCGGGCCGGGGCGGCAGGGGCGGGAAGCTGCGGGTACGGTCGGCGCGGGCGAGCCGGTCCGCGGCGGCGGCACGCCCCGAGGGGCGACGAGGGATCATGCGGCCCTCCTCAGGGAGACGAGATCGGCCAGCTCGGCATCGGAGAGCTCGGTGAGTGCGGTCTCCCCTCCGGAGAGCACGGCGTCGGCGAGCGCCCTTTTGGCGGCGAGGAGTTGGGCGATGTTGTCCTCGACGGTGCCTTCGGTGATCAGCCGGTGGACCTGCACGGGCTGGGTCTGGCCGATGCGGTAGGCGCGGTCGGTGGCCTGCTCCTCCACCGCCGGGTTCCACCAGCGGTCGTAGTGGATCACGTGTCCGGCCCGGGTGAGGTTCAGGCCGGTGCCCGCCGCCTTCAGGGACAGCAGGAAGACCGGGGCCCGTCCCGCCTGGAACCGGTCGACCATCTTCTCCCGTTCGGCGACGGGGGTTCCGCCGTGCAGCAGTTGGGCGGGGACGCCACGGGCGGCCAGATGGCGTTCGAGGAGCCGGGCCATGCTCACGTACTGGGTGAAGACCAGGGTGGAGCCGCCCTCGGAGAGGATCGTCTCCAGAAGCTCGTCGAGGAGTTCGAGCTTCCCGGAGCGGGCGGCCAGGCCCGGCGCGGTCTCCTTGAGGTACTGCGCGGGGTGGTTGCAGATCTGCTTCAGGGCCGTGAGCAGCTTCATGACCAGGCCGCGGCGGGCGATGCCCTCGGCGGTCTCGATCCGGGCGAGGGTCTCGCGGACCACGGCCTGGTACAGGGCGGCCTGTTCGCGGCCGAGGGCGACCGGGTGGTCCGTCTCCGTCTTGGGCGGGAGCTCGGGGGCGATCCCCGGGTCGGACTTCTTGCGGCGCAGGACGAACGGGCGCACCAGCCTCGCCAACCGCTCCGCGGCCTCCGGGTCCTGGCCTCCCTCGACCTCGCGGGCGTGCAGGGCCCGGAACGTCTTCAGCGGGCCGAGCAGGCCGGGCGTGGTCCAGTCGAGGAGCGCCCACAGCTCGGAGAGGTTGTTCTCGACCGGCGTGCCCGTGAGGGCGATCCGGGCCGGTGCCTTGATGCCGCGCAGCGCTTTGGCCGTGGACGAGCGGGGGTTCTTCACGTGCTGTGCCTCGTCGGCGACGACCCAGGCCCAGCGCCGGGCGGACAGTTCGGTGGCACTGCTGCGCATCGTGCCGTACGTCGTCAGCACGAAGCCGCCCGCCAGCCCGTCCAGGCTGCGGCCGGTGCCGTGGAAGCGCCGTACGGGCGTGCCGGGGGCGAAGCGCTCGATCTCGCGCTGCCAGTTGCCGAGGAGGGAGGCCGGGCAGACCACCAGGACCGGGTCGGTGGGGCGCCGGTGCAGGTGGAGGGCGATGACGGTGATGGTTTTGCCCAGGCCCATGTCGTCGGCCAGGCAGCCGCCGAGGCCGACGGAGGTCATGGTGTCGAGCCAGGTCATGCCCCGGAGTTGGTAGTCGCGGAGGGTCGCGCGCAGTCCGGAGGGCTGGGGCAGTGGGCGGACTTTTGAGGTGAGGCGGCCGCGCAGCGCGGCGAGCGCCCCCAGAGGCACCACCTCGACCTGCTCCCCGTCCACCTCGGTGGTGCCGTTGAGCGTCGCGGCGAGGGCGTCCGCCGGCTCCAGATAGCCCAGTTCCCGCTTACGGGCCTTGCGTACGAGCCCGGGGTCCACCAGGACCCACTGGTCGCGCAGCCGGACGACGGGGCGGTGCGCCTCGGCGAGTTCGTCCATCTCGGCTTCGGTCAGCGGCAGGCCGTCCATCGCCAGCTGCCAGCGGAACTGCAGCAGTTGGCCGGTGTCGAAGAAGCCGAAGCCGTCCGCGGCGGAGCCCGGTGCCGGGCGCAGCACCGCGGCCGCGGTCAGGCCGCGGGCGAGTTCCCTGGGCCAGTGGACGGCGATGCCCGCGGCGCCGAGCCGGGGCGCGGCATCCCCCAGCAACTCGTACAACTCGTCCTCCCCCAGGGGGAGTACGTCGGGGACCGGCCGCTCCAGGAGGCGGGTCAGCGGGGCCCAGACCCGGGCGGCACGACGCAGCGCGAGCAGGGTGTCGACGCGGGAACGCGGACCGAAGTGGTCGGCTTCGCCGTCCCACAACTGCCGGGCGTCGGCGATCAGCGTCGGGTCCGTGAGGCTCTGCACCTGCAGCACCACCGCCGCACTCCCCTCGCCTCCCTCTTCACCCTCACCCGTGACGTCGAAGAGCCGGTCCGGCGCGAGATCGAGGCGCAGGGACAGCCGCACGCCCGCGTCGACGCCGGCCGCGACCTCGGCGGCCCAGTCGCGCGCACCCGGAAGGCGCTGCGGTGGGTACGCGGCAAAGGGGGCGCCGGCCACCAGCTCGGCGGCGGGGGTACGGGGCAGCGCGTCCACCACCGCGTCCACATAGCGCCGCACCAGGTCTGCGGGGTCGTGCAGGTGCAGCGGGCGGCTGCCGGGGAGGGGGACGGCGTAGGCCTCGGCGGGCATGGCGGCGGCGATCGCCCGGAGGTGCGCGATGTCGTCCGGGTCGAGCGGGCCGGCGCGCCAGGCGTCGGTGTCCTCGGGTGTCAGCCCCGGCAGCAGCCGCCCGCGCGCGGCGAGATGCAGCGCGTGCAGGGTGGCCGCTCCCCAGCAGGCGGCGGCCGGGTCGGCGTCCGGATCGTGCCGGGCGCGGACCAGCAGGGGGACGGCCTCGGCCACCGGCAGCAGCACGGCGGGGACCGTACGGGCCCGGGCGCCGCTGCCGTGACGACGGGCCACGGTCAGCTCCGTCGCCTCCGCGCCCGTCGACCGCGAGCCGTCGTCCCGTGCATCGGCGCCCGGCTGCGAGCCGTCGTCCTGTGCATCGGCGCCCGGCTGCGGAAGCGGCCCGCCGTCGGGCCGCCAGAGCGCGATCCGTCCGGCGCGGGGCGGCTGCGCGGGCAGGAAGATCGCGGCGCAGCAGGCCGCGGCGGCGTACCCACCGTCATCCCACTGCGTGCTCATGCCGTCTCCTGACGTCCGCATCCTCCGGCTCCTGCCGTCTCCCGATGAAAGCAGACGGCACTGACAACGCCGTCGGCCGGCGGGGGCGAGGGGGGCGCTCGGCCGGCAGCGGTGGGGCGCGGCGGCCGGTGCCCCGTGACCGGTGACCGGCAACCGGGGGTCTGCGGCCGACGGCCGACGGCCAGCGGCCAGCGGCCCGAAGTTATCCACAGGCAAAAAGAAATTCGTCGCACATCCGCCGCGATCCGCTACAGTCAGTTGCATCGTCACTCTCAGTGATCGTGCAATGTCGATCGGCGGGCGCGGGGCCCTCCCGCATCCCGCCGCCACTCCCACCCGAAAGGCAGCCCCATGCACACTCCGACGCCCGAACAGTGCGCCGCCGCCGCGGTCTTCCCGACCGGCGACCACCTCGTGATCCAGGCCGGTGCCGGCACCGGCAAGACGACGACGCTGGCGATGCTCGCGCACTCCGCGCGACGGCGGGGCCGCCTCGGCCGCTATATCGCCTTCAACAGAGCCGTCGCCCGCCACGCCGCCCGGACCTTCCCACCCGAGGTCGCCTGCGGGACCGCCCATGCCCTCGCCTACACCGCCGTGGGCAAGCACTATCAGTCCCGGATGAACGCCCCACGGCTGGCGGGCTGGCGCACCGGCGCAGCCCTGGGCATCGAGGACGGCATGTCCTTACGCATCGGTGCACGCAGGGTCACGCACAAGGCACTCTCGTATACGGTCCTGCGCACGGTCACCCGCTTCTGCCACTCGGCCGACCGCGAGCTCCGTGCCCGGCACGTCCCGCCCCTGCGCGGCGCCGAATCCCCGCCACTGCAGGCGCACCTCGCCGAGGCCGTCCTCCCGTACGCCCGCAAGGCCTGGGCCGACCTGCAGCGGCCCGATCACGGCGTGGTCCGCTTCGAGCACGACCACTACCTGAAGATGTGGGCCCTCAGCGACCCCGTCATCCCGGCCGACTTCCTGCTCCTGGACGAGGCCCAGGACACCAACCCCGTCGTCGAGCAGGTCTTCACCGCACAGCGCGACCGCGCCCAGTTGGTGCTGGTCGGAGACTCCGCCCAGGCCATCTACGGCTGGCGTGGCGCCCGGGACGTGATGACCGGCTTCGACGGCAGACAGCTCACCCTCTCCCACTCCTTCCGCTTCGGACCGGCGCTGGCGGCCGAGGCCAACCGCTGGCTCGCGATCGTCGACGCGCCGATCCGGCTCAGAGGCTCCCCGGACCGCAAGACGGAGCTGTGCGCGGTCCGCTCCCCCGAGGCCGTTCTGTGCCGGACCAACGTGGGAGCGGTGGTGGAGGTGATACGGCAGTTGGAGGCGGGCCGCCGGTCGCCCTCGCGGGCGGCGGCGAGCCCCTGAGTGCCCTGGCACGCGACGTGCAGGACCTCGAAGCCGGGCGCCGGACCGGCCATCCGGAGCTGACGCTCTTCGAGACCTGGGCCGAGCTGCGCGAGTACGCGGAGTTCGATCCGGCCGGACGGGACCTCCTGCCCCTGGTGGAACTCGTCGACGAGCACGGCACGGACGCCGTGCTCCAGGCCCTGGACCGGCTCTCACCCGAGGACTCCGCCGAGGTGACGGTGTCGACGGCCCACCGAGCCAAGGGCCGGGAGTGGCCGCGCGTACGCATCGCGGACGACTTCACGGGCCCCGACGACCTCGACGAGTGCGACGAAGCCGGCCAGCCGCTCCCCGGCCCGGTCGATGTCGACGAGGCGCGCCTGGCATACGTCGCGGTGACCCGCGCCCGCTCGCAGCTCGACATCGGCGGGCTGTCCTGGATCAACGGCCACCCAGCAGGCGATCCCCGCCCCACGGGCAGGACGACCACGGAGACGAAGACCGACCAAGGAGAAGAAGGCGAGACGAGTGACTGACCCACGGATCGGGAGGATCCTGGAAGGTGAAGTGGGAGATGATGCCGATGCGTACGGGAAATGAGCCCCTGCAGGCACGCAGCCCGCTGAAAATACGCTGCGGACTGGCGCTGTGGGGACTGCTGTGGGCCGTCGCCGGAGCCGTGGCCTTCGCCGACTTCGGGCGGCCGGAATGGGCGGCCGCGTGTGCCGCACTCGCCATGGTGGCCGCCGCGGACCTGATCATGGTCATCCGCCATATCCGCCAGGGAGCCCACTACCAGCCGGGCAAGGACGTACCGCCGTACGAGCCCGACCGGGGCCGGAACGACGCCTTCGGCATACGCACCGACCCGAACCGCCGACGCGGCAGCCGACCGTAACGCCGCCGCCGACCGCGGCGGCTGACCGTGACGCCGCCGACCGATCGCAGGGAAGCGCCCGTAACCGGAGGGAGGCGGTCCCAGCGGCAGAGGGAGGTGGTCCCAGCCCGGAGGGAGGCGGTCCCGGCCTGAAGGAAGGCCGCCGCCGGGAGGGAGGAGGCAGGCAGGCAGGCAGCCGAACTCTACGGCCGGGTGCAGCCGGCGTCCCTTGCTCCGGCCCCCGTTACTCCGGTCCCGGTTACTCCGGTCCCCCGTTACTCCGCTCCCCCGTCCATCGGAGCCCGGCCACCGTTGCCCGTGTCGTCCGGGGCGAAGCGGGCCGCCTGGATGAACTCCGGGCGGGGGTCGAGGGCGGCCGCCAGCCGGAAGTGGCGGAGCGCCTCGTCAGGGCGGGCAGCGCGCTCCAGAGTGCGGGCGAGCGCGAAGTGCGCGAAGGCGTTGTCGGGCTCGCGCTCCAGCACGATCTGGAACTCCAGTTCCGCCGGCCGTAGTTGGGCGGCGAGGAAAAAGGCACGGGCGCGCAGCAGGCGGGCCGCAGTGTTCTCCGGATGCGCGGCGATGACCGAGTCCAGCAACCGGATCGCGCCTCGCGGGTCGCGGGCAGCCAGCAGCTGCTCCGCGGCGCGGAAGTCGATGACATGTGTCTCGGGGCTGCTCTCGGGCACGGCCTACTCCTCTCCACCGGCGTCGCCGTCGGCGCAGGCATGCGTCCGCCACGGACCGTACGGCGTTACCAGGGGCCAGAACAACCCTGCCGGCCACGGCATTCCCCGGCTCCGGCGGAGGCCGAGGCAGCGCGGAGGCACACTCGCCCGGGCACCACCGGCACCCTCACTCCTCCAGCTTCTCCAGCTTCTCCAGCCCCTCCGGCTCCTCCGGCTCCTCCGGCTCCTCCGGCTCCGCGCGCGAGGTTCATGTGCCGCCGGAGAACCGCCAGAGGGTCGCTAGAGACTGATGTGGTAGGCCTTGCGGAGCGTCTCGTGGACGGTCCAGCGGGTGCGGTCGCCCTCGCGGAGGATGCAGGCGTCGCCGGGGCCCACCTCTAGGACCGAGCCGCCCTCGACCTCGATGGTGGCGCGTCCGCTGACGACGACGAACAGCTCATTGGCCTCGGTGTCGGTCACCACACCCGGTGTGATCTGCCAGATACCGCGGATCTGCCGACCGTCGGCGGATTCCCACAGCACCTTCCCCGTCACCTCAGGCGCACCGGAGACGATCTGCGAGGGGTCCAACGGATCCGGCTCCAGCTCGGCGTCCGCGATGCCGGGGATGTTCACGACGAAGGAAGGAGGTGCCACCTCGGCGGCGGAAGGGGACGAGGCCGGCTCGGTCGCGGACGCGGTCGCGGACGCGGACACGGACGCGGACACGGACACGGATGCGGACACGGACACGGATGCGGACTCGTCGGCCGGCGTCGTGGCGTCAAGATCGGAAGCAGCAGTCATGGCGGCGAGGGTATCGCCCAGCCGTTCGAGCCCGGCAGCCACTCCCCCCGGCAGACCGGGACCACCCTGCCCGCCAGCCGGCACCCCGCACCTCGGCGGGCCCGCACCCGCTCCCCTGCCGCTCCGAGCCTCGCTCCCCTGCCGCTCCGAGCGCCCCTCCCTTGACGGTCCGAGCACCCGCTCCCTTGACGGTCCGAGCACCCGCTCCCTTGCCGGTCCGAGCACCCGTCGCCTCAGTCGCTCGGCAGTACCCGCTTCCCCTGCCGGTTTCCCCCTGCCGGTCCGGGGCTCGTCACCTCAGCGGCCCGCCGCCCGTTCCGCTTGCGGACCGCGCTGGTCGCCCCAGTCACCCCAGTCGCTGCGCAGGCACGTCAGCCGCTGCGCAGTCACCTCAGCGGTTGCGCAGGCGTTCCCAGACCTTGCGGACCTGGGGTTCCAGGGCCTCCAAGGGGCCGTCGTTGTCGATGACGAGGTCGGCGATCGCCAGCCGCTGTTCGCGGGTGGCCTGGGCCGCCATGCGGGACTTCGCCTCGTCCTCCGCCATGCCGCGCAGCCGTACCAGGCGGTCCAGCTGGGTCTCGGGGGCGGCGTCGACCACGACCACCAGGTCGTAGAGCGGCGCCAGACCGTTCTCCGTGAGGAGGGGGACGTCGTGCACGACCACCGCGTCCGGGCCCGCCGTCGCCTCAAGTTCGGCCGACCGCGCACCCACCAAGGGGTGCACGATCGCATTGAGCGCCTTCAGTTTGCCGGGGTCGGCGAACACGATGCCGCCCAGCTTGGGGCGGTCCAGCGTGCCGTCCGGCGCGAGTACGTCCGCCCCGAACTCCTCTACCACGGCCGCGAGTCCGGGCGTGCCCGGCTCGACGACCTCGCGTGCGATCTTGTCCGCGTCCACGATGACCGCGCCGTACGACGCCAGCAGTCGTGAAACCTCGCTCTTGCCCGCGCCGATGCCGCCGGTCAGCCCCACCTTCACCATGGGCCCACGCTATACGGTGCCCGGAGCGGGGCGCTGTGCGGGAAGCGATGCGCCGGAAGCGATGCGTGGGAGAGGTCCGGGCGGGAGAGGTCCGGGCGGGAGCCGGGCAACGCGGGGGGGGGCAGGGCCGGGCGTCAGATGCCGGGCCCGCCTCCCTCGCCCTCCCGTTCCGCCAGGAAGCGCTCGAATTCCCGGCCGATCTCGTCGGCCGACGGGAGCTCCACCGGTTCGGCCACCAGGTTCCCCCGGCTCTCGGCGCCGGCCACCGCGTCGTACTGGTGCTCCAGCCCGCTGACCAGCGCGACCAGCTCCTCGTCGCCCTCGGAGATCTGCCGCTCGATCTCCTCCTGGGTGCGCAGCGCCTCCGTACGCAGCGCGTGTGCCGGGCCGGGCAGCACCAGGCCGGTCGCCGCCGTCACGGCCTCCAAGACCGTCAGCGCGGCATCCGGATACGCGGAGCGGGCGATGTAGTGCGGCACGTGCGCGGCCACACCGAGCACGTCGTGCCCCGCCTCCGCCAGGCGGAATTCGATCAGTGCCTCCGCGCTTCCCGGCACCTGTGCCTCGTCGAAGAAGCTGGCGTGCCCGGGCATGAGGTCGGTGCGGTTGCCGTGCGGGGTGATGCCGACCGGGCGGGTGTGCGGAACGCCCATGGGGATGCCGTGGAAGTTGACCGAGAGACGCACCCCGAGCCGCTCGACGATCTCCTTCACCGCCGCCGCGAAGCGCTCCCACTCCACGTCCGGTTCCGGACCGGACAGCAGCAGGAACGGTGCGTCGGTGGTGTCGCGCACCAGCTTCAGCTCGATGCTCGGCGTCTCGTAGGCGGTCCAGCGGTTGCGCTCGAAGGTGAGCAGCGGGCGGCGGGCGCGGTAGTCGATGAGGCGGTCGTGGTCGAAGCGGGCCACGACCTGGTGCGGCAGGCCGTCCAGTAGCCGACGGACGATCTGATCGCCCGTCTCACCGGCGTCGATGTACCCGTCGAAGTGGTACAGCAGCACCAGTCCGGCGGAGTCCCTGGAGGCCAGCGCCTCGACCTCCGCGAGCCCGCTCGGCTCCCATTCGTACAAACCCTGGGGATCCAACACAGTGACCGCTCCTCCTCGTTCTCATGAACGGCAACGTGCGGTCGGCCGCCGGCATTCCCGGCCGTGGATATGACCCCGTCCCGTACCGGACAGTTCCCGCCACCGCCGGACCCCGCCGTTCCGCCACCCGGCCGACTGCCGTGCCCTCTGCCTGAGCACGCCTCTCCCCTCTCGCCCTCACCTTTCCCGGACATGACGCCAAATGGGCTCATTTGAAGGGGAGTTGAATCGTGCCATTGCTCTCGATCGCAACCCTGACGCGTTCCCCACCCGCCTCTACCGCCGGCCCGGACCACCAGGGTTCACAAGGTCACCGAACGTTCACCTACAGGAAGGCAGTTGGGTACCCAAATGGATTCGCCTTCGCATGCCCGTTCCGCTGACGAGTGGACCCCAAGCTGAACGCTGAACGCGACGCCGAGTGGAGTACGTACCAGCCCGTCACCGAAGGGCCCGCCGCGCCGGCACGCGGGCGGCACACATGTCCGGGTGGCCGGCGGTACCGGCGGCGCTGCGCTGCGGCGTCCCCCACTGGACCTGTGCCTGGACATGGACCTGGGCCTGGACCGGGACCTGGACCTGGTCATGGTCATGGCCATGGAGGGCGTGCACTTCCGGGCGTCCAGCAAGCGCGGCGCCATCAAGGCCTCCCCCATCAAGGCCTCCCCCATCCGCGACACCGGCAAGAACGGCCGCGCCACGGGTCAGGCCGTTACGCTCCTCCAACATCGCCCGCTCCGACGCGTCCGAATGTTCGGCGACCATCACAAGGGACGACACCGTCACCGGCGGCCGTGGCGGCACCGATCCGGGCACCCCGGTGGGCTGACCCTCCGGCTGACGCGACCGGAGCCCCCGGCCGGCACACACGTCCACGACGCCACGCCGCCACGCCGGCACGCCGACACGGTCACCACCACGACAACACGACAGGACGACGGCACAACGGCACAACAGAACGACGACACGCGGCACGGCGGCACGGCGGCACGGCGGCACGACGACACGTGGCACGACGGCACGGCGAAGGCCCGCTCCCCGAGGGGAACGGGCCTTCGTCGATCAGCTACTGCCTACCGGCGCGAGCTCAGCTCTGGCCGCCGGCCAGCTTCTCGCGGAGGGCGGCGAGCGCCTCGTCCGACGCCAGGGCGCCGGAGTTGTCCGCCGACTCCGAGGAGTACGAGCCGCCACCGGCGTTGCCGCCGCCGGCCTGGCCGCCACCCTGCGCCGCCGGCGCCGCAGCGCCCTCGGCCGCAGCCTGCTCGTCGGCCTCGCGGGACTTGATGACCTGGGCCTGGTGCTGCTCGAAGCGCTGCTGCGCCTCGGCGTACTGCTGCTCCCACGCCTCGCGCTGGGCCTCGTAGCCCTCCAGCCAGTCGTTGGTCTCCGGGTCGAAGCCCTCGGGGTAGATGTAGTTGCCCTGGTCGTCGTAGGACGCGGCCATGCCGTACAGGGTCGGGTCGAACTCGACCGCCGTCGGGTCGGCGCCGAAGGACTCGTTGGCCTGCTTCAGCGAGAGGCTGATGCGACGGCGCTCCAGGTCGATGTCGATGACCTTGACGAAGATCTCGTCGTTGACCTGGACGACCTGCTCCGGGATCTCGACGTGGCGCTCGGCCAGCTCGGAGATGTGGACCAGGCCCTCGATGCCCTCGTCGACGCGCACGAACGCACCGAAGGGAACCAGCTTGGTGACCTTACCCGGGACGACCTGACCGATCTGGTGGGTCCGGGCGAACTGCTGCCACGGGTCTTCCTGGGTCGCCTTGAGCGACAGGGAGACGCGCTCGCGGTCCATGTCGACGTCCAGGACCTCGACCGTGACCTCCTGGCCGACCTCGACGACCTCGGACGGGTGGTCGATGTGCTTCCAGGACAGCTCGGAGACGTGGACCAGACCGTCGACGCCACCCAGGTCCACGAAGGCACCGAAGTTGACGATGGAGGAGACGACGCCGGAGCGCACCTGACCCTTCTGGAGGGTGGTGAGGAAGGTCTGGCGGACCTCGCTCTGGGTCTGCTCCAGCCAGGCGCGGCGGGACAGGACCACGTTGTTGCGGTTCTTGTCCAGCTCGATGATCTTGGCTTCGAGCTCCTTGCCCACGTAGGGCTGCAGGTCGCGGACGCGGCGCATCTCGACCAGGGAGGCCGGGAGGAAGCCACGGAGGCCGATGTCGAGGATGAGACCACCCTTGACGACCTCGATGACGGTACCGGTGACGATGCCGTCCTCTTCCTTGATCTTCTCGATGGTGCCCCAGGCACGCTCGTACTGGGCGCGCTTCTTCGAGAGGATCAGGCGGCCTTCCTTGTCCTCCTTCTGGAGGACGAGGGCCTCGATCTCGTCACCGACGGCGACGACCTCGTTGGGGTCGACGTCGTGCTTGATCGAGAGCTCGCGGCTCGGGATGACGCCTTCGGTCTTGTAACCAATGTCGAGCAGGACCTCGTCCCGGTCGACCTTCACGATGACGCCGTCGACGATGTCGCCGTCGTTGAAGTACTTGATCGTCTCGTCGATCGCGGCGAGGAAAGCTTCCTCGTTACCGATGTCGTTGACCGCAACCTGCGGGGTGGTGGCGGTGGTCTCGGTGCTGCTCGTCATGTGGGAAAGGGCTCCGGTACGGACATTGAAGTCGTAGGTACTGCTACGCCGAGAGCCCGTATCGCCTCTGCATAAGCCGGACAGTGTCAGAGACGCCTTCTCGGGGAGGTCCGTGAATGCCGGAGCATTCGGAGCCGCCCGAAACGCCTCAAAACCGAGGGGTGCATACAGATGCGAGCGCGGCCTGCTCCGTCTGAGGCGCGCAAGCCCGCAGCGCAACTTGTAGCATACGGGGGCAGCCGGACACGGTCAATGCGCGAACGCGCACACCGGGGGCAGAGCGCCCCAAAACCGGCACACGCGATGTTCCACGAGGCCGGGGGGCCTCACAGTCCCTGCAGCAACAAGCAGAGCGAAGACTACGACGACGGGCGCGATGAACCAAGACCACGAGCCGGAGGCGACCCGCCGTGACGCCTCGGCCACCGAGAGCAGCCGGGCCAATCGGGGCTGGTGGGACCGCAACGCCGACGAGTACCAGAGCGAGCACGGCGCGTTCCTGGGGGACGACCGGTTCGTGTGGGGTCCCGAAGGGCTGGACGAGGCGGAGGCGGCGCTGCTCGGCCCGGCCGTCGAGCTGAAGGGCCGCCGGATCCTGGAGATCGGCGCCGGCGCGGCGCAGTGCTCCCGCTGGCTGGCGGCCCAGGGCGCGCTCCCCGTGGCGCTGGACATCTCCCACCGGCAGCTCCAGCACGCGCTGCGGATCGCCGACGCCGCGCCGGAGGACGCCGTCCCGGACCTGGTGGAGGCGGACGCCGGGGCGCTCCCCTTCCGCGACGGCAGTTTCGATCTCGCCTGCTCGGCCTACGGGGCGCTGCCGTTCGTCGCCGATCCCGTACGGGTACTGCGCGAGGTGCGCCGGGTACTGCGGCCGGGCGGCCGGTTCGTCTTCTCCGTCACCCACCCGCTCCGCTGGGCCTTCCCGGACGAGCCGGGACCCGAGGGGCTCTCTGTGGCGGCCTCCTACTTCGACCGCACCCCGTACGTCGAGCAGGACGCGACCGGGCGGGCGGTGTATGTCGAGCACCACCGGACGCTGGGCGACCGGGTGCGGGACGTGGTCGCGGCCGGGTTCCGGCTGCTGGACCTCGTCGAGCCGGAATGGCCGGAGTGGAACACCCAGGAGTGGGGCGGCTGGTCCCCGCTGCGCGGGCGTCTGATCCCGGGCACGGCGATCTTCGTGTGCGAGGCGGAAGCGTAGAGCGGTGGCGTAGAGCGGTGGCGTGGCAGCCCTCGCGGCGGCCGGGCGGTGCGGCGGCGCCGGCGGGCCGCGGCGTTGTCGGTGGCGGGCGGCAGACTGGGGGATGTGATCGCCCGTGACGCCCTCGCCCAGCTGCCCGTACGGACCGCCCTGCCCGCGCTGCGCGCCGCCCTCGACGGGCCCGGCAGCGCGGTGCTGTGCGCCCCGCCGGGCACCGGAAAGACGACGCTGGTGCCGCTGGACCTGGCCGGGCTGACCGGGGACGGGCCGCGCCGGCGGGTGCTGGTCGCGGAGCCGCGGCGGATCGCGGCCCGGGCCGCGGCCCGCCGGATGGCCTGGCTGCTGGGCGAGCAGGTGGGCGACCGGGTGGGGTTCACGGTGCGCGGTGAGCGGCGGGCCGGGCCGCGTACGGCCGTGGAGGTGGTGACGACCGGCGTGCTGCTGCAGCGGTTGCAGCGCGATCCGGAGCTGGCCGGGGTGGACGTCGTGGTGCTGGACGAGTGCCATGAGCGGCATCTGGACGCCGACACGTCCGCGGCGTTCCTGCTGGACGTGCGGGAGACGCTCCGTCCGGAGCTGCGGCTGGTGGCGGCGTCGGCGACGACGGATGCCGAGGGGTGGGCCGGGCTGCTGGGCGGGGCGGCGGGGCCGGCCCCGGTGGTGGAGGCGGCGGGCGTGTCGCATCCGGTGGAGACGGTGTGGGCGCCGCCGGAGCGGCCGGTGCGGCCGGCGCACGGCCTGCGGGTCGATCCGGCGCTGCTGACGCATGTGGCGGGCGTGGTGCGGCGGGCGCTGCGCGAGCGGACCGGCGATGTGCTGTGTTTCCTGCCGGGTGTCGGGGAGATCGGGCGGGTCGCCGGGGAGCTGGCCGGGGTGGACGCCGAGGTGCTGCAGGTGCACGGGCGGGCCCCGGCCGAGGTGCAGGACGCCGTGCTGGCGGGCGGGGACGGCGTGCGCAGGGTGGTGCTGGCGACCTCGGTGGCGGAGTCCAGCCTGACCGTGCCGGGGGTGCGGGTGGTGGTCGACGGCGGGCTGGCGCGGGTGCCGCGGATGGATCATGCCCGGGGGTTGAGCGCGCTGACGACCGTACGGGCGTCCCGGGCGGCGGCCCGGCAGCGGGCGGGCCGGGCCGGGCGGGAGGCGCCGGGCGTGGTCTACCGCTGCTGGGCGGAGGGCGAGGACGGGCGGCTGCCGGCCTTCCCCGACCCGGAGATCAGGGTGGCCGATCTGACCGCGTTCGCGTTGCAGGCGGCGTGCTGGGGCGATCCGGACGCGAGCGGACTGGCGCTGCTGGACGCGCCGCCGGCCGGGGCGCTGGCCGCGGCCCGGGAGGTGCTGACGGCGGTCGGTGCGGTGGATGCGGAGGGCCGGGCGACGCAGCGGGGGATGCGGATGGCGCGGATGGGCGTGCATCCCCGGCTGGCGCGGGCGCTGCTGGACGGCTCCGCCGAGGTCGGGGTGCGGCGGGCGGCGGAAGTGGTCGCCCTGCTCAGCGAGGAGCCGCCGCGGGCGTACGGGGACGATCTGGCGGAGGCCTGGCGTACCGCGCGCCGGGGCGGGGACGGCTATGCCGCCAGATGGCGGCAGGAGGCGCGGCGGCTGGCGGCGGCGGTCGGTGAGCCCGGCGCGGCCGGCGCCGGGGAGGCGCCCCGGGGCGACGGCGCGGGGCGGGGCGCGTCGGACGATGCGGTGGCCGGGCTGGTCGCGGCGCTGGCGTTTCCCGAGCGGGTGGCCCGGGCGCGTGGGGCCGGTAGCTATCTGATGGCGTCGGGCACCGGTGCCGAGCCCGGCGGGGAGGGTTCGCGGCTGCGGGACGCACAGTGGCTGGCGGTGGCGGTGGCGGACCGGCCGGTGGCCGCGGCGTCGGCGCGGGTGCGGCTGGCCGCGGTGATCGACGAGGACACGGCGTGTGCGGCGGCGCGGGCGCTGTATGCGTCGGGTGAGGAGGTGCGCTGGTCGGACGGCGACGTGGTGGCGCGGCGGGTGGAGCGGCTGGGGGCGATCGAGTTGGCGGTGCGGCCGCTGCCGGCGCCCGATCCGGAGCTGGTGCGGGAGGCCGTGGTGGCCGGGCTGCGCCGGGAGGGGCTCGGGCTGCTGCGGTGGCCGGCGGGCGCGGTGGCGGTGCGGCAGCGGATGGCGTTCCTGCACCGGGAGCGGGGCGCGCCGTGGCCGGACGTGTCGGACGAGGCGCTGCTCGGGCGGGTGGAGGACTGGCTGGGGGTGGAGCTGGGCCGGGCGCGGCGGCGGGCCGACCTGGAGCGGGCCGATACGGCGGCGGCGCTGGCCCGGCTGCTGCCGTGGGCGACGGGTGACGCGGCCCGCTTCGACGAGCTGGCGCCGGAGCGCATCGAGGTGCCGAGCGGTTCCCGGGTGCGGGTGGACTACGGCGGGGAGCAGCCGGTGCTGGCGGTGAAGCTGCAGGAGCTGTTCGGCTGGCAGGAGTCGCCGCGGATAGCCGGCGGGCGGGTGCCGGTGCTGGTGCATCTGCTCTCGCCCGCGGGCCGCCCGGCCGCCGTCACGGCCGATCTGGCGTCCTTCTGGCGGGACGGGTACCGCGCGGTGCGCGCGGAGTTGCGCGGCCGCTATCCCAAGCACCCCTGGCCGGAGGACCCTTCGGCGGCCGAGCCGACCCGGCACACCACCGCGCGGCTCAGACGGGGCTGACGGCGGGCTCCGCTTCCGTCTCCGGGGTGGCCGGGCGGCGGCCGCGGGCTTCGAGGTGGAGGCTGAGTGCGAGCAGTGCGGCGCCGAGGAGGAGGAATCCCCAGGGGAGGTAGCCGGTCAGGAGCAGGACGAGGGTGCGCTGGGACGTCACCAGGGCGACGGTGGAGTCGACGTAGTCGGCGCGCATCTTGACGTGGCCGGCGAAGGCGGTGACCTTGCCGCCGCCGGGCAGGAGGTCGCCGCCGCGCAGCTCCTCCTTGTGGATTTCCTGGCCGTTGACGGGGGCGCCGGTCACCGGCTCGACCCAGAACATCCGCTTGGTGGTGTACCAACGGGTGGTGCCCATCTTCTGGACGGCTTCGGGGGTGATGCCCTTGACCGGCATCTTCTTGGGCAGGGGGACCTTGGTCCAGGGGATGGTCTGCTCGAAGTAGTAGACCTCCAGGCCGCGGAAGGTGCGGGTGCCCTTGTAGTGGATGGGGGCCGAGGTGCGGGTCTGGGCGTCGAAGTAGGTGTAGTCGCGTTTCTCGGTGAGGAACGGCCACTTGTACTCGATACCGGCGCGGTGCACGGGGTCGCCGTCGACCGTCTCGCCGGTGGCGTGCACGGGTTCCTGGGAGTGCGCGTCGAAGATGTAGCGCTCGGGGACCTGGGAGACCATCTTGCCGTCGGGTCCGGCGACGTAGGAGAGGGCGTCCCAGACGACGACGTCGCGGCCTGCGGTCCGCTCGATCCGGTCGGAGGCGGCGACGTTGCCCTTGAGGGTCTGGACGATGGTGACCTTGGGGACCGTCCTGGCCTTCATGGTGCCGTAGTCGATGAGCGTGGCGGGCCGGGCCTCCAGCACCATGTCCTGGTACTGGCCGGCCGGGATCTTGGCGAGCCGCGGGAAGGCGTACCACCGCAGCAGCGGGGAGAGGGCGGTGAAGAAGACGGCGAAGGCGAGCAGTACCAGGCTGGCGGTGCGGCGCATGGCGGTGACGTCCCTCCCTCAGGGGTGTGCAGGGACGGTGGTGAGCAGCGGCTTGGGTGAGGTGGTGCCGCTGGGGGCGCCGACGGCCGTGACGGTGAGGATGAGGGCGAGTGCGGCGGCCAGTCCGGCCGCGGCGGCAATCAGGGCGCGCATGGTCGCCTCCCGGCACATCTGATGCGGCGTCAGGGAGGGCGCACCGTAGCAACGGTCGGCGGAGATGAGAACACGTGCCACCGGAGCGCATGGGGCACCGCCGTCCTGCCCGGGACGGCGGGCAGGACGGCGGTGCGGACCGGGCGGGGTGCCGGGCCGGCCGGGGTCTGCGGCCGGGGGCGCCGGCCGCCGGTGCGGTCAGGAGGCGGCGGGGGCGGCGACCTTCAGCTTGACGGTGAGGACGGCGCCGTCGTCGGTGGTCAGCCGCAGCAGGAACGTCCCGGTGTGCGCGTCGGTGTAGATCTTCGGGAGCTTCAGCAGGCCGTTGGCGTCCGTGGTGAGCCCGGCGAGGGTGCGGACCGGCTTGTCCTTGTTGTCGCCGGTGGCCTTGGGGTCCTTGAAGTAGGGGCCGCGGTCGTTCTCCACCGGCTTGTCGGGGTCGTCGGTGACCATGGTCGCGGTCACCGGCACCCCGGCCGCGATCTTGCCCTGGTAGGTGGCCTTGATCTCGACGGCGTCCTCGGCGAAGGCCTGGCCGGCGGTGGCCGTCAGTTCCTTGTCCGAGGTGCGGGCGAGGGTGTCGGCCTTCGGCTCCGGCTTGGCCTTGACGGTGGCGTCGAAGGTGACGGCGGGCAGGGTCCGGCCCACGGCCGTCGCGCGGACGGTGAAGTCACCGGCCCGGTCGCCCGCGTGCAGAGTGGGCGCGGTGGCCAGGCCTTTCTTGTCGGTGGTGACGGTCGCGGAGATGGCGTTGCCGGGGAAGCGGGCGTCGGTGCCGGCGGGGAGGGTGAAGCGGATCCGCACGCCGGCGACGGGCCTGCCCGCGGCGTCCTTGGCGCGTAGTCGGGGCGCGGTGGCGAAGTCGGTGCCGGCGGTGGCGGTCAGGGCCCGGTCGCCGATGCGGGCGAGGGCGGTGACGGGGCCGGGCTTGGCGGGTGCGGGGGTGCCGGGCCTGGGGGTGCCGGGCCTGGGCTTCGGGGTGGGGGTGCCCGGGGTGCGGCCGGAGCCGGAACCGCCGGGCCGGGCGGGCCCGTTGGGCTCGGGACGGGGCTTGGCGGGCGTACCGGAACCCTGGTGGGGACGGCCGGGGCGGTGGCCGCCGGTGCGGCCGGTGCCGTGCCCGGTTCCGTGCCCGTTGTTGCCGTGGCCGGTTTCGTGCGCGGGGCGGCGGTGTGCCGGGAGGACGCCGTGGCCGTCGGGCACCTCGTAGGTGCCCTTGCGGTAGAACGTGTACCAGGACAGCACGGTGCGCAGGTAGTCGGCGGAGTTGTTGTAGCCGAGGACGGCGCGGTCCAGGTCGCGGGGGTCCGACAGGTCGCGGCCGTCGGCGCAGAGGTAGCGGCCGGCGGCGAGCGCGGCGTCGTAGACGTTGTTGGGGTCCTTCTTGCCGTCGCCGTTGCCGTCGGCGCCCCAACCGCCTTGGTACGGGCCGCCCTGGGCCCAGGTGGAGGGGATGAACTGCATCGGGCCGACGGCGCGGTCGTGGGTGGTGTCGCCGTCGTAGCGGCCGCCGTCGGTGTCGAGGATGCGGGCGAAGCCGTGGCCGTTGAGCTGCGGGCCGAGGATCGGCTGGAGGGTGGTGCCCTCGGCGTCGACCGCGCCGCCGGATGCCTGGCCGGATTCCACCTTGCCGATTCCGGCGAGCAGTTGCCAGGGGAGCCGGCAGCCGGGGGCCTCGGCGTCGAGGCGGGACTGGGCCTTCTTGTAGGCGGCGAGGACGGTGGCGGGGATGCCGGCCTGGGCGGGTCCGGTGATGACGCGGGTGCCGCCGTCGGGGCGGGGGTGGGAGGAACGGCGGGGCGGCGCCGGGCGGTTGTGCGGCGGCAGGTCGGCCCAGTACGTCGTACCGCCGTCGATGGGGGTGTCGGCCGGCGGGGAGGGTTTTTGTTCCTTGGCCGCCTTCGCGGTGGCGTCCGGCGACTGAGAGGCGGTCAGGGCGGCGAGAACGAACGCCGCCACGGCCGTCGAGGCCGCTCCCCTGCGAAGCCGCCGCCGGAATGTGGCTGCCATACGTGGTCCCCTCCGCGTTGACGCACCGCGTTTTCTGACGTGGTGTCGCGCTCCCCGGCGCTCCAACTCAGGCGACACTACGACAACTCGGGCCCGGCATCTACCACCTCATCGGACACATAATGATCTGAATCGATCGAGGAGAAGCTGCCATGCCGTTCACGCTCAGCCATGCCGCGGCCGTGCTGCCGGCCGTCCGGCGCACCGGTACGGCCCGCGGCCGGCTGGTCGCCTCGGCGCTGGTCGCGGGGTCGTTCGCGCCGGACATGACGTACTACGCGGACACGTTTGTACCCGGCGGCATGGAGTTCGGCGCGGTCACCCATGCGCTGCCCGGGGTGCTGACGGTCGATGTACTGATCACCGCGGCGCTGGTCGGCGGCTGGCTGCTGGTGCGCGACCCGCTGCTGGCGCTGCTGCCGCAGGCGTGGCGGGGGCGGGTGGCGCTGTGCGTCCGGGGCCGCCCGTGGCGCCCCCGCGGCCCCCGTGAACTCGCCGCGCTGACCGGCTGGTTCGTGCTCTCCGCGGTGCTCGGCTCGGCGACCCATGTGGTGTGGGACGCCTTCACCCACCCGGGCCGCTGGGGTACCCGGCTGGTGCCCGGTCTGGACCGGGTCGTGGGCGGGTGGCCGGTGCCGACGTATCTGCAGTACGGCACCTCGGTGCTGGCGACGGCCGCGCTGGTGTGGTTCGGGTGGTCGGCGCTGCGGGCCGCCGGGGCCGCCGACTCCGCGGTCAGGGCCGGCGCCGCGGCGGCCGTGCCCGCGCTGTCCGTACGGCTGCGGCTGCTGCTCACCCCCCTGCTGCTGGCCTGCGTGCCGGCCGCTGCGGTGGACCGCGTCCTGCGGGCCCACGCGGAGTACGGGGACACGGCGGTGTGGTTCGACTATCTGCCGACCTCGCTCTTCGGCGCGGGCGCCGGCCTCCTCGTCGGGCTGCTGCTGTACGGCCTGGCGGTACGGCTGCTGGACCGGCGGGCGCGCCGCGGCCGGCCCGCCGACGGCCCCCTGCCCGCCTCGCGGGCCGGCGCGGCGGCGGACCCACGCGAGGCGGTGCACGCCACCGACTGAGGCCCGTCCGCGCGGCGGCGGGGCCCCTTCCCGCCCCGGCTCGCCGCGCCGGGAAGGGGCACCCGCGGCGACGTCAGTGCGCCGCCGACTCCCAGTCCTTGCCGGAGCCGACCGAGACGTCCAGCGGGGCGCGCAGTGCGACCGCGCCGGCCATCTCGCGCCGGACCAGCTCCTCGACCTGGGTGCGTTCGCCGGGGGCGACCTCGACGACGATTTCGTCATGGACCTGGAGCAGCATCCGGGACTCCAGCTCCGCGGCCCGCAGGGCGGTGTCGACCCGCAGCATCGCGATCTTGACGATGTCGGCGGCGGTGCCCTGGATCGGGGCGTTCAGCGCCATCCGCTCGGCCATCTCGCGGCGCTGGCGGTTGTCGCTGTTGAGGTCCGGCAGATAGCGGCGGCGGCCCAGCATCGTCTCCGTGTAGCCGGTGGCGCGGGCCTCCTCCACGACGCGGCGGAGGTAGTCGCGGACCCCGCCGAACCGCTCGAAGTAGGTGTCCATCAGCTTGCGGGCCTCGTCGGGCTGGATGCCCAGCTGCTGGGAGAGGCCGAACGCCGACAGCCCGTACGCCAGACCGTAGGACATCGCCTTGATCTTGCGGCGCATCTCCGGGTCGACCGCGGTCTTGTCGACCGAGAAGACCTGGGAGGCGACGGTGGTGTGCAGGTCCTCGCCGGAGGTGAACGCCTCGATCAGGCCCTCGTCCTCGGAGAGGTGGGCCATCACGCGCAGTTCGATCTGGCTGTAGTCCGCGGTCAGCAGCGATTCGAAGCCCTCGCCGACGACGAAGCCGCGGCGGATCGCCCGGCCCTCGTCCGTCCGCACCGGGATGTTCTGCAGGTTGGGGTCGGTGGACGACAGCCGGCCGGTGGCGGCGACGGTCTGGTTGAAGGTGGTGTGGATCCGGCCGTCCGCGCCGATGGTCTTGATCAGGCCCTCGACGGTCGTGCGCAGCTTGGCCTGCTCACGGTGGCGGAGCATGATCACCGGGAGCTCGTTGTCGGTCTGCGCGGCCAGCCAGGCCAGGGCGTCGGCGTCGGTGGTGTAGCCGGTCTTGGTCTTCTTGGTCTTGGGCAGGCCCAGCTCGCCGAAGAGGACCTCCTGGAGCTGCTTGGGCGAGCCGAGGTTGAACTCATGGCCCGCGGCGGCGTGCGCCTCCTTGACGGCCTGCGCGACCGCCCCGGCGAACTGCTGCTCCATCCGCTCCAGCCAGCCGCGGTCCGCGGCGATACCGGCCCGCTCCATCCGGGCCAGCAGATCGCTGGTCGGCAGCTCCACATTGCGCAGCAGATCGGCCGCGCCCACCTCGGCGAGCTTCGCCTCGAACGCCGTGCCCAGGTCGACGACCGTACGGGCCTGTGTCATCAGGGCGTCCGCCTCGGCCTGTTCGTCCACGCCGAACGCCAGCTGGCCGTCGGTGGCCGCGGCCGGGGCGAGGTCCCGCCCGAGGTACTCGATGGAGAGGGCGTCCAGCGCGAAGGAGCGGCGGCCGGGCTTGACCAGATAGGCGGCGAGGGCGGTGTCCATCGTCACGCCCTCGATGCGCCAGCCGTGCTCGCCGAAGACCCGCATCAGGCCCTTGGCGTTGTGCATCACCTTCGGGCGCTCCGGGTCGGCGCTCCAGGCGGCGAACGCCTGCTCGTCGGCCTCGTCCAGCTGCGCGGGGTCGAACCAGGCGGCCGGCCCCTCCGGGGTGGCGAGCGCGATCTCGGCCACGCTGCCGCTGCCCAGCGTCCAGACGTCGACGGTGGACACGCCCAGCGGGCCGGTGGCGTGTGCGGCCAGCCACGGGGCGAGTTCACCGGTGGAAAGGACCGTACCGTCCACCTCGACGCCGGGGGCCGGTGCGGCCTCCTCGGCGGTCTCCACGGCGCCCGGGTCGACGGCGTGCAGCCGGTCGCGCAGGCCCTGGTTGCGGATCTCCAGGGCGTTGAGGAACACCTTGAGGGCCTCGCGGTCGTACGCCTCGCGGGTCAGCTCCTCGGGGCCGCACGGCAGCTTCACATCGCGCACCATCTCCGTGAGCACGCGGTTGCGCTTCACCGACTCCAGGTGGTCGCGGAGGTTCTGACCGGCCTTGCCCTTGACCTCGTCGACCCGCTCGACCAGTTCCGCGAACGAACCGAACTGGTTGATCCACTTCGTGGCGGTCTTCTCGCCGACGCCGGGGATGCCGGGGAGGTTGTCGGACGGGTCGCCGCGCAGCGCGGCGAAGTCCGGGTACTGGGCGGGGGTCAGGCCGTACTTCTCGAAGACCTTCTCGGGGGTGAACCGGGTCAGCTCCGAGACGCCCTTGGTGGGGTAGAGGACCGTGACGTCGTCGGAGACCAGCTGGAAGGAGTCCCGGTCACCGGTGACGATCGAGACGTGGAAGCCCTGGGCGACGGCCTGCTCCGTGAGCGTGGCGATGACGTCGTCGGCCTCGAAGCCGTCCACCGCGAAGCGCTTGACCCGCATCGCGTCGAGCAGCTCGCCGATCAGCTCGACCTGGCCCTTGAACTCGTCGGGGGTCTTGGAACGGTTCGCCTTGTACTCCGGATACTCCTCGGAGCGCCAGGTCTTGCGCGAGACGTCGAAGGCGACCGCGAAATGCGTGGGCGCCTCGTCACGCAGGGTGTTCGCGAGCATCGACGCGAAGCCGTAGATCGCATTGGTCGGTTGGCCGGTGACGGTGGTGAAATTCTCCACGGGCAGGGCGAAATATGCCCGGTATGCCATGGAATGCCCGTCCATGAGGAGCAGGCGGGGACGACCGCCCGCCGCCGCCTCGGTGCCGGTCGCTTCGCTCTTCTTCGCTGCCTTTGCTGCCACGCCCCCGATCCTGCCACGCCCCACTGACAATCCCCGCCGCGACGGTCAGCGCCCCGCCCCGCACACCCCCGCCCCCTCGCCACCGCCCCTCCCCCGCACCCCGCCCGCACTCCCCTACACCGCCCGTCCCGGTCCGTGACAGGATCGGATGTGCACGACAACGATCCGCCGCGCCGGCGGAGCGAGCACAGCTCACGGCTCAAGGGAGAGCGCCATGGCAGGCAAGCCGCCCGCGTCGGACCCCATCCAGGACGCGCCCCAGGTCAGCGCACCCCAGCACTCCGCCGTGGGCATGCCAGCGATCACCAACGCCCTGAAGATCTCCCAGCAGCAGATGGGCGTCCGCCGCACCGCCCTGACCCTGCTGCGCGTCAACCAGCCCGACGGCTTCGACTGCCCCGGCTGCGCCTGGCCCGAGCCCGACAAACCGCACACCGCCGAATTCTGCGAGAACGGCGCCAAGGCCGTCGCCGAAGAAGCCACCCTGCGCCGCGTCACCCCGGACTTCTTCGCCGCCCACTCCGTCGCCGACCTCGCCACCCGCAGCGGCTACTGGCTCGGACAACAGGGCCGCCTCACCCACCCCATGTACCTCGCCGAAGGCGCCGACCACTACACCCCCGTCACCTGGGAGCGCGCCTTCGACATCATCGGAGAGGAACTGACCGCCCTCGACTCCCCCGACGAGGCCGTCTTCTACACCTCCGGCCGCACCAGCAACGAGGCCGCCTTCCTCTACCAGCTCTTCGCCCGCGAATTCGGCACCAACAACCTGCCCGACTGCTCCAACATGTGCCACGAGTCGTCCGGCTCGGCCCTCACCGAGACCCTCGGCATCGGCAAGGGCAGCGTCCTGCTGGAGGACCTCTACAAGGCCGACCTGATCATCGTCGCCGGCCAGAACCCCGGCACCAACCACCCCCGCATGCTCACCGCCCTGGAGAAGGCCAAGGCCGGCGGCACCAAGATCATCTCGATCAACCCGCTGCCCGAAGCCGGCCTGGAACGCTTCAAGAACCCCCAGACCCCCCGCGGACTGGCCGGCGGCGGCACCGCCCTGACCGACCTCTTCCTCCAGGTGCGCCTCGGCGGCGACCAGGCACTCTTCCGCGCCCTCAACCACCTGGTCCTCGCCACCGACGGCGCCGTCGACGAGGAATTCATCCGCGAACACACCCACGGCTTCGAGGAGTTCGCCCGGACCGCGAAGGCCGACGACGACTGGGACGCCACACTCGCCGCCACCGGACTGACCCGCGCCGAGATCGAACGCGCCCTGGAGATGGTCCTCGCCTCCCGGCGCACCATCGTGTGCTGGGCGATGGGCCTGACCCAGCACAAGCACTCCGTGCCCACCATCCAGGAAGTCGTCAACTTCCTCCTCCTGCGCGGCAACATCGGCCGCCCCGGCGCCGGCGTCTGCCCCGTACGCGGCCACAGCAACGTCCAGGGCGACCGCACCATGGGCATCTTCGAACGCCCCGCCCCCGCCTTCCTCGACGCCCTGGAGAAGGAATTCGGCTTCGCGCCCCCGCGCGCACACGGCCTCGACGTCGTCCGCGCCATCCGCGCCCTGCGCGACGGACAGGCCAAGGTGTTCTTCGCCATGGGCGGCAACTTCGTCTCCGCCACCCCCGACACCGACGTCACCGAAGCCGCGATGCGCCGCGCCCGGCTCACCGTCCACGTCTCCACCAAGCTCAACCGCTCGCACGTCGTCACCGGTGCCCGCGCCCTGATCCTGCCCACCCTCGGGCGCACCGAGCGCGACCGCCAGGACGGCGGCGAGCAGTTCGTGACCGTCGAGGACTCCATGGGCATGGTGCACGCCTCCCGCGGCCGCCTCGCACCGGCAAGCCCCCACCTGCTGTCCGAGCCCGCCATCGTCGCCCGCCTCGCCCGCCGCGTCCTCGGCCCCGACAGCCGCATCCCGTGGGAGGAGTTCGAGAAGGACTACGCCACGATCCGCGACCGCATCGCCCGCGTCGTCCCCGGCTTCGACGACTTCAACACCAAGGTCGCCCGCCCCGGAGGCTTCGCCCTGCCGCACGCCCCCCGGGACAGCCGCCGCTTCCCCACCGCCACCGGCAAGGCCAACTTCACCGCCGCACCCGTGGAATACCCCGCCGTCCCCGAAGGCCGGCTGCTGCTGCAGACCCTCCGCTCGCACGACCAGTACAACACCACCATCTACGGCCTCGACGACCGCTACCGCGGCATCAAGAACGGCCGCCGGGTGGTTCTGCTGCACCCCGACGACGCCCGCGCCCACGGCCTCGCCGATGGCGACTACACCGACCTGGTCAGCGAATGGACCGACGGCAGCGAACGCCGCGCCCCCGGCTTCCGCGTCGTCCACTACCCCACGGCCCGCGGCTGCGCCGCCGCCTACTACCCCGAGACCAACGTGCTCATCCCGCTCGACCACACCGCCGACACCAGCAACACCCCCGCCGCCAAGTCCGTGGTGATCCGACTGGAGAAGACCCCCACCGACTGACCCCCACCACGGCGGCCGGCACCGCACCGGCCGCCGGGAACACCCCACCCCGCGCTGAGCGCTCGCTCAGTGGCCTGATAGGAACGGGCACGGATCGACGACGATCACGGGCGAGCGAACGGAGCCGAAGGCATGGGTGAGCAGACCACCACGACATTCCCGCAGGAGATCCTCGACCAGTGGGCCGGAATCGGCCTCGACCTGCCCGCACTCTTCTCCGCCGGACACCTCGGCGAGCGGATGAGCGTCCAGGTCACCGAAGCCGCCCCCGACCGCGTCGTGGGCACCATGCCCGTCGAGGGCAACACCCAGCCCTACGGCCTCCTGCACGGCGGCGCCTCGGCCGTGCTGGCCGAAACCCTCGGCTCCGTCGGCTCCATGCTCCACGGCGGCCCCACCAAACTCGCCGTCGGCGTCGACCTCAACTGCACCCACCACCGCGGCGTCCGCTCCGGCCTCGTCACCGGCGTCGCCACCCCCGTACACCGCGGCCGCTCCACCGCCACCTACGAGATCGTCATCACCGACGAACACGGCAAGCGGGTCTGCACCGCCCGGCTGACCTGCATGCTGCGCGACGCCGACACCGACGCCTACCGCAGCTGACCGGATCCGGACGGCCCACGCCGCCCACCACCACGGCCCCGCGCCCGCCCAGGGAGCGGGGCCGCACCTTTTCCCGTAACTCTGCGTGACACACACGCAATACCGCCTCAACCCGCACATCCCCGGACCCCGTGCCACCACAGGCCCCTGCCCACCCCCTCCGATAGCCGGACACCCTCCGGCGGTCGCACCGCGCAACCACCCACGGAAGTGCGAGTTCACCTTCCGCGCCGCGTTCGCTCCACCTGTAAGGACCATGGCGGCAAAACGCTCATCGCCGGTCATAACAAGAGCGTCACATCCTGGCCAGCGCCTCTGCCGACGCGACGAACACCGCTCTAGAGTCACCGCCAGTCACCGCGCCGCCGGGCGCGCTGCGAGCACGGCCCCTGTATTCCCGTGCAGCCCGGCGCGCGAATCGGCCATGCGACAGCCGTGGCCGCGCCAGGGAAAGGACTGATCGTGCGTCACCGTTCCTTGCTTCTCCTCACCACCGCAGTCACCACCGGCGCCCTCACGCTCTCCGCGTGCGGCTCTCGCGGCGACGACAACACAAACGGCGAAGGCAAAACCACCGTCGTCATCGGTCTCGACGCCCCCACCACCGGCGAACTCTCCGCGCTCGGCCTGGGCATACGCAATTCCGCCCAGCTCGCCGTCGACATCGCCAACAAGACCAACGAGGTCAAGGGCGTCACCTTCAAACTCAAGCCGCTCGACGACAAGGCACTTCCCAACGTCGGCCAGCAGAACGCCACCAAACTCGCCGGCGACAAGGACGTCCTCGGCATCGTCGGCCCCCTCAACTCCGGCGTCGCCCAGTCCATGCAGCAGGTCTCCAAGCAGAACAACCTCACGCTGATCTCCCCGGCCAACACCACCCCCGACCTCACCCAGGGCCCGGACTGGAAGAAGAACAAGCGCGTCCGGCAATTCCCCACCTACTTCCGCACGGCCACCACCGACGAAGTACAAGGCGCCTTCGACGGCCAGTACGCCTGGGAAAAGGTCAAGGCCAAGAAGGCCTACGTCATCGACGACCAGAAAACCTACGGCGTCGGCCTCGCCTCCTCCTTCAAGGACCAGTTCGCCAAACTCGGCGGAAAGATCGTCGGCACCGAACACGTCAGCCCCGACGACCGCGACTTCAAAGCCGTCGTCTCCAAGGTCAAGTCCGCCAAACCCGACCTGGTCTTCTACGGCGGCGAATACCCCGCCTCCGGCCCCCTCAGCCAGCAGCTCAAGGACGGCGGCGTCACCGTCCCCCTCATGGGCGGCGACGGCATGTACAGCGCCGACTACATCAAGCTGAACAAAAAGGCCCAGGGCGACTACGCCTCCTCCGTCGGCAAGCCCGTCGAGGAACTCCCCTCCGCCAAGAAATTCATCGCCGACTACAAGGCAGCCGGATTCAAGGAGCCCTACGAGGCCTACGGCGGCTCCACCTACGACTCCACCTGGGCCCTCATCCAGGCCGTCAAGAGCGTCGTCGAAGCCAACAACGGCAAACTCCCCGACGACGCCCGCAAGCAGGTCACCGACGCCATGAACAAGGTCACCTTCGACGGCGTCACCGGAAAGGTCGCCTTCGACAAATACGGCGACACCACCAACACCATGATCACCGCCTACCAGGTCGAAAAGGGCGACTGGGCCGCCCGCTTCAGCGCCCCGTTCAAGGAATTCGACAAGAGCTGACCCCCCAAGCACCACCCACACACCCGGGCCGCGCCAGGACGCCACCAACGACCCTGGCGCGGCCCGCGGCACACCGGGACACCCCGAACTCCCGAATTCCCACCCGTGCTTGATCACACCACGGAGGCCCTGCGGTGAGCGAACTGCCGCAACAGCTGGCCAACGGACTCATCCTCGGCGCGATGTACGGACTCATCGCGATCGGCTACACGATGGTCTACGGAATCGTCCAGCTCATCAACTTCGCCCACGGCGAGATATTCATGGTCGGCGGCTTCGGAGCGCTCAGCGTCTACCTCGCCCTCCCCACCGGAACCTCACTCGCCCTCGCCCTGCCGGTCATGCTCCTCGGCGGCATCCTCGTATCCGTCCTCGTCGGCATCGCGGCGGAACGCTTCGCCTACCGCCCCCTGCGCGGAGCCCCCCGCCTCGCCCCCCTCATCACCGCCATCGGCCTGTCCATCGCCCTCCAGCAAGCCATCTGGAAGTGGTACCCCGACGGCAAACAGGCCCGCGTCTTCCCCCAGTTCAAGGGCCACGCCCTCGACATCCTCGGCGCCACCGTCCAACGCGGCGACCTCTTCGTCCTCATCGCCGCGCCCCTCTGCATGATCGCCCTGGGCTTCTTCGTCTCCCGCACCCGCAGCGGCCGCGCCATGCAGGCCACCGCCCAGGACCCCGACACCGCCAAACTCATGGGGATCAACACCGACCGCATCATCGTCCTCGCCTTCGCCATCGGCGCCGCCTTCGCCGGCGTCGCCGCCGTCGCCTACGGCCTGCGCACCGGCGAGGTCCAATTCCGCATGGGCTTCATCATGGGCCTCAAAGCCTTCACCGCAGCCGTCCTCGGCGGCATCGGCAACATCTACGGCGCCATGCTCGGCGGCGTCGTCCTCGGCATCGCCGAAGCCCTCGCCACCGCCTACATCGAAGACATCCCCGGCATGCAGCAATTCGGCGGCGGAGCCTGGAAGGACGTCTGGGCCTTCGTCCTCCTCATCCTCGTACTCCTCCTGCGGCCACAAGGCCTGCTGGGCGAACGCGTCGCGGATCGGGCGTGATACCGATGACCACCACCACCGCAACCACCCCCCGGGGCCTGTTCCCCCTCCCCGAACGCACCGCACGCCTCACCACCGCCGCCGGCGCCCTCGCCACCGCCGCCACCACCGGCCTCTCCTGGACCTGGAGCAGCGACTTCCCCGGCGACCTCACCTACTACGGCTCCCCCGCCGGCCTCCAACTCGTCACCCTCACCGGCGGCCTCCTCACCCTCCTCCTCGCCGCCTCCGCACTCGGCCTCCGCGGACTGACCTGGCTCACCCCCGCCGGACGCAACGCCCCCACCCTCCTCGCCGCCCTCGCTACCTTCGCCGCCACGTGGTTCACCCTCGGCGCCATCGCCGTCCAACTCGGCGGCCTCGTCAACCTCGAACCCGGCGGCGTCGCAGCCGGCATCACCGCACTCCTCACCCTCCTCGCCGCCCTCGCCCTGCCCCCCGACCAACCCCCCACCACCCCACCCGCCAACCCCTGGCAACGCCTCACCGCGCTCCTCACCGCCAGCCCCCTCCGGCCCCGCACCCGCCAACTCCCCACCTGGGCCGAGATCCTCACCATCGCCGCCGCCTTCGCCGCCGGGCTGATCGCCTTCACCTACGGCATCGACACCGACGACGGCGCCCCCTTCGTCGGCTACCTCCTCTTCATCGCGCTCGCCGTCCCCGCCCTCCACCGCGCCGGACTCATCGCACGCCTCACCGAACTCACCCACCGACACCGCGGCATCGCCCTCACCGCGGCCTTCCTCGCCGCCGCCAGCTTCCCCCTCACCCAGGACACCGACCAGTACACGATCATCGGCGCCAACATCCTGATCTTCGCCACCGTCGCCCTGGGCCTCAACGTCGTCGTCGGCCTCGCCGGCCTCCTCGACCTCGGATACGTCGCCTTCCTCGGCGTCGGCGCCTACGCCGCCGCCCTCGTCTCCGGCTCCCCCGAATCCGCCCTCGGCCTGCACTTCCCCTTCTGGGCCGCCCTCCTCACCGGAGCCGCCGCCTCCCTCGTCTTCGGTGTCCTCATCGGCGCCCCCACCCTCCGGCTACGCGGCGACTACCTCGCCATCGTCACCCTCGGCTTCGGCGAGATCTTCCGCATCGCCATGCTCAACCTCAACGGCACCACCGGCCCCGACGTCACCAACGGCGCCATGGGCATCCCCAACATCCCCAACCTCGAAATCTTCGGCTTCAACTTCGGCGAAACCCACGACATCCTCGGCATCCCCATCGCCACCTACGGCAACTACTACCTGCTGATGATCCTCGTGACCGCCCTCGTCGTCCTCGTCTTCCGCCGCGCCGCCGCCTCCCGCATCGGCCGCGCCTGGATCGCCATCCGCGAAGACGAAACCGCCGCCGTCGCCATGGGCATCAACAGCTTCCGCCTCCGCCTCCTCGCCTTCGCCCTCGGCGCCGCCCTCGCCGGACTCGCCGGCACCGTCCACGCCCACGTCGTCACCACCGCCACCCCCGAACAATTCCAATTCGCCGGACCCCAACCCCCCAACTCCGCCTTCCTCCTCGCCGCCGTCATCCTCGGCGGCATGGGCACCCTCAGCGGCCCCCTCGTCGGCGCGGCACTCCTCTTCCTCATCCCCGCCAAACTCGACTTCCTCCAGGACTACCAACTCCTCCTCTTCGGCCTCGCCCTCGTCCTCCTCATGCGCTTCCGCCCCGAAGGCCTCATCCCCGACCGCCGCAAGCAACTCGAATTCCACGAAACCGGTCAACTCGACGTGCCCGACCAACGCCTCCCCGACCCAGCCGCCACCACCGGCGTCACCAAGGCAAAGGCGTGACGACCATGACCACACCACCCACCCTCGCACCCGCCACCGACAACACCCCCACCGACGACGACCCCGTCCTCCGCGCCGACGGCGTCACCATGCGCTTCGGCGGACTCACCGCCGTACGCGGAGTCGACCTCACCGTCCACCCCCGCGAAATCGTCGGCCTCATCGGCCCCAACGGCGCCGGCAAAACCACCTTCTTCAACTGCCTCACCGGCCTCTACATCCCCACCGAAGGCACCGTCTCCTACCAAGGCACGGTCCTCCCACCCAAACCCCACCTCGTCACCAAAGCCGGCATCGCCCGCACCTTCCAGAACATCCGCCTCTTCGCCAACATGACCGTCCTCGAAAACGTCCTCGTCGGCCGCCACACCCGCACCAAGGAAGGACTCTGGTCCGCGCTCCTCCGCAGCCCCGGATTCAAAAAGGCCGAACGCACCAGCGAAGAACGCGCCACAGAACTCCTCGAATTCATCGGCCTCGCCCACAAACGCGACCACCTCGCGCGCAACCTCCCCTACGGCGAACAACGCAAACTGGAAATCGCCCGCGCCCTCGCCTCCGAACCCGGCCTGCTCCTCCTCGACGAACCCACCGCCGGCATGAACCCCCAGGAAACGCGCGCCACCGAAGAACTCGTCCACGCCATCCGCGACAAAGGCATCGCCGTCCTCGTCATCGAGCACGACATGCGCTTCATCTTCAACCTCTGCGACCGCGTCGCCGTCCTCGTCCAGGGCGAAAAACTCATCGAAGGCACCTCCGACACCGTCCAGGCCGACGAACGCGTCATCGCCGCCTACCTCGGTGAACCCTTCGAAGGCGCCCCCGGAGAAGCCGAAGCGGCCGAGGTCGCCGCCGCCGAAGCGGTCGCCGGCGCGGCAGCGGACACGACGGCCGACGCGGCGGACACCCCGAGCACCCCCGGCACCACCAAGGGAGAAGCCCCGTGACCGCACTACTAGAGGTCGAAGACCTCCGGGTCGCCTACGGCAAGATCGAAGCCGTCAAAGGCATCTCCTTCACCGTCGAAACCGGTCAGGTCGTCACCCTCATCGGCACCAACGGCGCCGGAAAAACGACCACCCTGCGCACCCTCTCCGGACTCCTCAAGCCCAGCAGCGGAAAAATCACCTTCGACGGAAAACCCCTCACCGGAACAGCCGCCCACAAAATCGTCGCCCTGGGCCTCGCCCACTCCCCCGAAGGCCGCCACCTCTTCCCCCGCCTCACCATCGAGGAAAACCTGCAACTCGGCGCCTTCCTCCGAAAGGACAAAGAAGGCATCGACAAAGACATCCAGCGCGTCTACGACCTCTTCCCCATCCTCGGAGAACGCCGCAAACAAGCCTCCGGCACCCTCTCCGGCGGCGAACAGCAAATGCTCGCCATGGGCCGCGCCCTCATGTCCCGCCCCAAACTCCTCATGCTCGACGAACCCTCCATGGGCCTCTCACCGATCATGATGAAGAAGATCATGGACACCATCCGCGACCTCCGCGAACAAGGCACCACCATCCTCCTCGTCGAACAGAACGCCCAGGCCGCCCTCACCCTCGCCGACCACGCCCACGTCATGGAGATCGGCCGGATCGCCCTCTCCGGCACCGGCCAGCACCTCCTCCACGACGAATCCGTCCGCAAGGCCTACCTCGGCGAGGACTGACCCCACACGCATGCGGCCCCGCACCGGTTCACACCGGTACGGGGCCGCACACACAGAGCGCAGCGCGCGCTACTGCTCCTTCTTCTGCTGCTTCTTCTCCTCGGCATCCTCGATGACCGCCTCCGCGACCTGCTGCATCGACAGCCGCCGGTCCATCGACGTCTTCTGGATCCACCGGAAGGCAGCCGGCTCGGTCAGCCCGTACTGCGTCTGCAGAATGCTCTTCGCCCGGTCCACCAGCTTGCGCGTCTCCAGCCGCTGCGTGAGGTCCGCGACCTCCTTCTCCAGCGTCTTCAGCTCGGTGAACCGGCTCACCGCCATCTCGATCGCCGGCACGACATCGCTCTTCGAGAACGGCTTCACCAGATACGCCATCGCACCCGCGTCCCGCGCCCGCTCGACCAGCTCACGCTGCGAGAACGCGGTCAGCATCAGCACCGGCGCGATGCTCTCCTCGGCGATCTTCTCGGCCGCCGAGATACCGTCCAGCACCGGCATCTTCACGTCCAGGATCACCAGGTCCGGACGGTGCTCCCGGGCCAGCTCCACGGCGGTCTGCCCGTCCCCGGCCTCGCCGACGACGGTGTAGCCCTCCTCCTCCAGCATCTCTTTGAGATCCAGACGGATGAGGGCCTCGTCCTCCGCGATCACGACGCGCGTGGTCAGCGGCGGAACGTGCGACTGATCGTCATCGGCGACGGGCTGCTCGGGCTCGGCGGCGCTCACGGGACTCCTCATTCCGGTCAGGTGGTGCCCCATGAGCCTACCTATCTCCTGTAGGGTGGTCCCACAGCAGGTAGGCACGAACCTTGGATCCGCTGGCCCCGGTAGCCCAATTGGCAGCAGGCAATGGATTCAAAACCCATACAGTGTCGGTTCGAATCCGACCCGGGGCACTTTACCTTCGATTCCAAGGTCACCTGAGCTTTCACGAAGTTCGCTCGATAGGGCGAACATCAGCTCGGACGCCCCTCCATGGATCATCCCCGCGGCAAGCTCGCATGCATGTACGACCGCAGTACGCGCGAGCAGACCCTGGCCCTCGTCGCCCAAGGCCGCAGCCTCACCTCCGTAAGCAAGCAGACCGGCATATCCCGGTACGCCATCCGCTCCTGGCAGACCAGGATCGAGCCGCTCTCCCGCGCGACGGAATGTCCGCGATGCGAACCCGAGCCACGACCACCGGCGCCCGCCGAGGCCTACGCCTATCTGCTCGGCCTCTACCTGGGCGACGGGTGCCTCAGCAAGCAGCCCCGGAACCGCGGATATGCGCTCCGCATCGCTTGCGCGGACGCGTGGCCCGGCCTGATCGTGGCGTGCCGCGCGGCGGTGAAGGCGGTCCGCCCCATGAACAGCGTGTGCATCATCCAGCGCGAAGGATGCGTCATGGTGACGAGCTACAGCCACCACTGGCCGTGCCTCTTCCCCCAGCACGGCCCCGGCAAGAAGCACGAGCGGCGGATCGCTCTCGAACCCTGGCAGCAGGAGATCGTGGACGAGCACCCCTGGGAGTTCATCCGCGGGCTGATCCACTCCGACGGGTGTCGGATCACCAACTGGACGACGCGGATGGTCGGGGGCAAGCGCAGGCGCTACGAGTACCCGCGGTACTTCTTCACCAACATGTCGACCGACATCATCCGTCTCTACACCGACACCCTCGACAAGGTCGGCGTCGAGTGGAAGACGGCGCACCAGGCACGCAGGGCGGAGAACATCTCCGTAGCCCGCAAGGCCTCCGTGGCCCTCATGGACCGACACATCGGGCCGAAGTACTGACAGGGACGGCAGTCAGGTACCTCGGCCCAGCGGGAATCTCGTGCGGGTGGGGCTAGTTGGTGGCGTCGGATTCGCCGATGCGGTGGACGCGGACGAGGTTGGTGGAGCCGGGGACGCCGGGCGGGGAGCCGGCGGTGATGATGACCAGGTCGCCCTTCTGGCAGCGGCCGATCTTGAGGAGTTGCTCGTCGACCTGGGCGACCATCTCGTCCGTGGAGTTGACGGTGGGGCCGAGGAAGGTCTCCACACCCCAGCTGACGTTGAGCTGGGAACGGGTGGCCGGGTCGGGGGTGAAGGCGAGCAGCGGGATGGGTGAGCGGTAGCGGGAGAGGCGGCGGACGGTGTCGCCGGACTGGGTGAAGGCGACGAGGAACTTGGCGCCGAGGAAGTCGCCGATGTCGGCGGCGGCGCGGGCGACGGCGCCGCCCTGGGTGCGGGGCTTGTTGGCCTCGGTGAGCGGCGGGAGGCCCTTGGCGAGGAGGTCTTCCTCGGCGGCCTCGACGATGCGGCTCATGGTCTTGACGGTTTCGGTGGGGTATTTGCCGACGCTGGTTTCGCCGGAGAGCATGACCGCGTCGGTGCCGTCGATGACGGCGTTGGCGACGTCGGAGGCTTCGGCGCGGGTGGGGCGGGAGTTGTCGATCATCGAGTCGAGCATCTGGGTGGCGACGATGACCGGTTTGGCGTTGCGCCTGGCGAGTTTGATGGCGCGCTTCTGGACGATCGGGACGGTTTCCAGGGGCATTTCGACGCCGAGGTCGCCGCGGGCGACCATGATGCCGTCGAAGGCGGCGACGATGTCGTCGATGTTGTCGACGGCCTGGGGTTTTTCGACCTTGGCGATGACGGGGAGGAAGCGGTTTTCCTCGCGCATGATGCGGTGGACGTCTTCGATGTCGCGGCCGTTGCGGACGAAGGAGAGGGCGATGACGTCGGCGCCGTAGCGGAGGGCCCAGCGGAGGTCGTCCTGGTCCTTTTCGGAAAGGGCGGGGACGGAGACGGCGACTCCGGGGAGGTTGAGGCCCTTGTGGTCGGAGATCATGCCGCCTTCGATGACGACGGTGCGGACCTGGGGGCCGTTGACTTCGGCGACCTGGAGGGTGACCTTGCCGTCGTCGACGAGGATGCGTTCGCCGGTGGTGACGTCGGCGGCGAGGCCGGGGTAGGTGGTGCCGCAGAGGTGGCGGTCGCCCTGGGTGTCGGGTTCGACGGTGATGGTGAACTCATCGCCGCGTTCGAGAAGTACGGGTCCTTCGCGGAATCGGCCGAGTCGGATCTTCGGGCCTTGAAGGTCGGCGAGGATGCCGACGCTGCGGCGGGTTTCCTCGGATGCTTTGCGGACCCGGTCGAATCGCGCTTCGTGGTCGGCGTAGGTGCCGTGGCTGAGGTTGAAGCGGGCGATGTCCATTCCGGCTTCGACGAGGGCTTTGATCTGCTCGTACGAGTCGGTGGCGGGTCCCAGAGTGCAGACGATCTTTGCTCGGCGCATGTTTCGACCCTATGACTTACCCGGCGGTAGGGAACTGTAAGTAAGTGACTGCTCAACGAGCGCTTGGTGAAAGGCTGTTGACAAGTATTGGAATGCGCGCGAAGGCGCTCCGATGAGCGGAATTTCGCCCTCGCGCGGTGGCGTCTCAGAGTGCGGGACGGGTCATGGTGAAGCGGGCGTTGACGCTGGCGTAGACGATTTGGCGTTGGGGTTCGAGGTCGAGGGCGGGGGCGCTTTCCTGGGCGGGGGCGCCGCCGTAGCCGGCGAAGGAGCGCATGGCGGGTGCGGCGGGGGCGGTGTTCTCGGCGCCGAGGTCGGCGATTTCGAGGAGGGCGTCGAGGCGGGCGCCGAGGGCTTCGGCGTATTCGCGGGCGCGTTGGACGGCTTCGTGGACGGCTTGGGTGCGGGCGGCGCGGTGGGCGGGCGAGTCGGGGCGGAGGGCCCACCAGGGGCCGTCGACGCGGGTGAGGTCGAGGTCGGCGAGACGGGTGGTGAGTTCGCCGAGGGTGGTGAAGTCGGTGAGGGTGGCGGTGTGGGTGACGCGGCCGCGGTAGGCGCGGATGCGTTCGTGGCGGCCTTTGTCGGTGAGTTCGGGGGTGAGGCTGAAGGCACCGGTTTCGAGCTTTTCGAGGGCGTCGGGGTAGCTCTTGATGAGGGTGAGGGCTTGTTCGTTGCGGCGGGTGAGGTCGGTGAGGGCGGCGGTGCGGTCGGTGCCGCGGGCGGCGACGGTGACGGCGATGCGGGCGATTTCGGGGTCGACTTCGAGGGTGGCTTCGCCGCGTACGGCGAGGCGGGGGGTGTCGGGGGTGCCGTAGGGCAGGGGGTTGGGGTCGGTCATGGGTGGCTCCTCGGGGGGGGTGGGGTGTGGGTGGGTGCGGTGGGCGCAGGGTTGCACATCCGGGGGCGGATCGTGGGGTTCCAGTCGTCCGGGGGTGTTGGCGTAGGAGCGGCCGGGGCCAGAACCAGAATCTACGCGCGTTGCCACGGCTTGTGGTGGCGCTTGTCCCGGTGGGTTCAGGGGAGTTGGGATGCCGCTCGACCGTAGGACATTCGTGGGGAGTTCTGTGGTGACGGGGCCGGGGCGGCGCTCGCGGGGGCTGCGGGGGCACCGGCGGCCGCGGCGGCGGGGCCGGTGGGGCAGCGCGGGCACGGTCGTGGTCGTCGGCCGGAGCGGTATGCGTGCACGGTGATGAGGACGACGGATCTGCACGGGAACGTCTTCAACCGGGACTACACCACGGATGCGGAATTCGACGACGCGGACCACAACGATGGGGGGCTGGCGAAGATCTCGACGCTGGTGTCGCGGGTGCGGCGGGAGAAGGGCCGGCACAACACGCTTGCGGGAAGAAGGAGATCGATCCGTCGGTGTTCGCGTCGGTGGACCGGCGGTTGGTGCGGGACGAAGTGCCGGTGTTCTAGCGGCCGGACGGTGGGGGCGACGGAGGGTGCGGCGGTGCCGGGGGCGCCGCCGCGCCCTGCTGTTAGTGGCGTGGGACGAGGGTGCTGCCTTGGGTGGGGATGGCGCGGGTGTGGGGGGTGGGGGGTTGCGGGAGGCCGAAGGTGGTGAAGGCGGTGCGGGTGGGGAGGGGGTAGGGGGTGGTGTCGGTGAGGTTGTTGAGGATGGTGGCGCTGCGCCAGGCGGCGAGGCCGAGGTCGGGGGCGCCGACGCCGTGGGTGTGGGTTTCGGCGTTCTGGACGTAGAGGGACCCGGTGACGGTGGGGTCGAGGACCATGCGGTGGTGGGCGTCGATGCGGGGGCGTTCGGCGGCGTCCCGGCGGATGTAGGGGTCGAGGGCGGCGAGCAGGGTGTCCATGCGGCGTTCGCGGTAGCCGGTGGCGAGGACGACGGCGTCGGTGGTGAGGCGGGAGCGGCTGCCTTGCTGGATGTGGTCGAGGTGAAGTTCGACCTTGGTGGTGCCGACGCGGCCGGCGGTGCGTACGGAGACGCCGGGGGTGAGGGTGGCGTCGGGCCAGCCGCCGTGGAGGGTGCGGCGGTAGAGCTCGTCGTGGATGGCGGCGAGGGTGTCGTGGTCGATGGCCTTGTGGAGTTGCCACTGGGCGGGGACGAGGTCGTCGCGGACGCGTTCGGGCAGGGCGTGGAAGTAGCGGGTGTAGTCGGGGGTGAAGTGTTCGAGGCCGAGTTTGCTGTATTCCATGGGCGCGAACGCGGGGGTGCGGGCGAGCCAGTGGAGGCCTTCGCGGCCGACGGGGCGGGCGCGGAGCTGGTCGAGGAAGATTTCGGCGCCTGACTGGCCGGCGCCGATGACGGTGAGGTGGTCGGCGGCGAGCAGGCGGTCGCGGTGGTCGAGGTAGTCGGCGGAGTGGAGGACGGGGACGGCGGGGGCGTCGGCGAGCGGGCGGAGGGGGACGGGGACGTGGGGGGTGGTGCCGATGCCGAGGACGAGGTTGCGGGCGTGGGTGCGGCCGAGGGCTTCGGCTTCGCCGTCGGTGCCGAGGTGGGTGTAGTCGATCTCGAAGATCTCGCGTTCGGGGTTCCAGCGGACGGCGTCGATCTGGTGGCCGAAGTGGAGGGTGGGGAGGTTTTCGCTGACCCAGCGGCAGTAGGCGTCGTATTCGGCGCGGTGGATGTGGAAACGCTCGGCGAAGTAGAAGGGGAAGAGACGTTCGCGGGTCTTGAGGTAGTTGAGGAAGCTCCAGGGGCTGGCGGGGTCGGCGAGGGTCACGAGGTCGGCGAGGAAGGGGACTTGGAGGGTGGCGCCGTCGATGAGGAGGCCGGGGTGCCAGTGGAAGGCGGGGCGCTGGTCGTAGAAGGCGGTGCGGAGGTGGGTGAGGGGGTGGGCGAGGGCGGCGAGGGAGAGGTTGAAGGGGCCGATGCCGATGCCGGCGAGGTCGAGGGGCTCGTCGGGGGTGGCCGGGTGGGTGACGGGGGTTTCGGGGGTGCTGCTCATCGGGGGATGCGGCCTTCCACGAGTTTGAGGAGGGTGGTGAGGTCTCCGGTTTGGGTGTGGGGGTTGAGGAGGGTGGCCTTGAGCCAGAGGCCGGTGGGGGTGGTGGCGCGGCCGAGAACGGCCTGGCCGTCGGTGAGGAGGGTGCGGCGGATGGTGGCGAGGGCGGAGTCGTCGGCGCCGGTGGGGCGGAAGAGGACGGTGCTGAGGGTGGGGCGGGAGTGGAGTTCGTAGCGGGGGTGGTCCTCGATGAGGTCGGCGAGGGTCTGGGCGGCGGCGAGGGTGCGGTTGACGAGTTCGCCGAGGCCGTGGCGGCCGAGGGCTTTGAGGGTGACGGCGATTTTGAGGATGTCGGGGCGGCGGGTGGTGCGCAGTGAGCGGTGGAGGAGGTCGGGGAGGCCGGCTGCGGTGTCGTCGTCGGCGTTGAGGTAGTCGGCCTGGTGGGTGAGGGGGGCCAGCGCGCTCGGGTCGGGGACGGCGAGGAGGCCGGCGGCGACCGGTTGCCAGCCGAGTTTGTGCAGGTCGAGGGCGACGGTGTGGGCGCGGGCGAGGCCGGTGAGGGCGGTGTGGTGGGTGTTGCTGAAGAGGAGTGCGCCGCCGTAGGCCGCGTCGATGTGGAGACGGGCGCCGTGGTGGTCGGCGAGGTCGGCGAGGTCGGGGAGGGGGTCGATGGCGCCGGAGTCGGTGGTGCCGGCGGTGGCGGTGAGGAGGACCGGTCCGGAGTGTCCGGTGAGGTTGGCGAGGCAGGTGTGGACGGTGTCGGGGGTGAGGATGCCGTTGGGGGTGGGGAGGGTGAGGGGTTCGGGGAGGCCGAGGAGCCAGGCGGACCGGTGGATGGAGTGGTGGGCGTTGGCGCCGCAGACGATCTGGAGGGGGCCGGTGTGGGGGCGGCCGGGGGTGGGGGTGGCTTCGCGGGCGAGGAGCAGGGCGAGTTGGTTGGATTCGGTGCCGCCGGTGGTGATCAGCGCGTCGGGTTCGGGGGTCTGGGGGTAGACGAGGGCGGCGAGGGCGCGGCTGGTGAGGGCTTCGAGGGTGGAGGCGGCGGGGGCCTGGTCCCAGGAGTCGAGTGACGGGTTGAGGGCGGCCGCGGCGAGGTCGGCGGCGGTGGCGACGGCGAGTGGGGGGCAGTGCAGGTGGGCGGCGCAGTGCGGGTCGGCGGGGTCGGCGGCGCCGGCGGCGAGGGTGTGGACGAGGGTGCGCAGGGCGGCGTGCGGGCCGGTGCCGTGGTCGGGGAGGAGGGGGTGGCAGGCGTCGTGCACGGCGCGGGCGACGGTGTCGGGGCCGCCGGGCGGGAGGGGGCCGGCGCGGTCCTCGGCACCGGCGGTCAGGGCGTCGAGGACGGTGTCGAGGAGGGGGCGGAGTGCGCGGGGGCCGTGGGTGCCGCCTGCGAGGGCGGTGCCGGCAGGGGGCACAGACATGGATGTGCTCTTCTGTCAGGGAGGGTTGGGGCGTGTGCCTGGTCGGTCCGGGTGCGGACGAGCCGTTTAGGCGGCCCTAAGTTACTTTCCCTGTACGGCGCGTATCCACCGGTCGCGGTCATACCACCCGTAAGTGGTACGGGTGTACCGCAGGTGTTCGGGTGCGGTGGAGGGGGTGGCCCGGGGGGAGTTGTGGGGGTGGGGCGGGGGGCCGGGGGGGCGCGGGGCGGGGAGCGGGCGCCGGGCGCGGGGGCGCCGAAGGGTGGGGCGCGGGGCGCCGGGGGTGGGAACGGATCCCGTAGGGGTTACCCGTAGGGGACGCGAGGGCCCCTTGCGGGCCATAACGCCGGGTCAGGGGGCGGGTATTCCGGGCGGGTCAGGGGTCGGTATTCCGGGCGGGTAAGGGATAGGGGTTCCCGGCGGAAGACGCGGGGGTTGGTGTGCCCGGGGCGGTCCCGCCGGGGCGGGTTCCCGGGGGCGGTGACCCCCGCGGCGGGGTGGGCGTGCGGCCGGGCGAACGGAACTCGAACGGAACTCGGAGGGGGTTACCCGTAGGGGGCGGGAAGGCCCCCTACGAGTCCACAACGCGGGCTGACGGAGCGGTATTCCGGGGGGAACGGCCACCCGGGCGGACTCGCCGGGACCCGGGCGGGGAGTCCCCGGGTGGGGACTCCCCCGTGGCGGCACCCCCGGTGGCGGAATCCCCTCGGCCGGGCTTCCCGGCTTCGGCAACTACCCTGTGGCGGAGTCCCCGTGGCGGGGCTCCCCGGCTTTGAGGACTACCCCGTGGCGGAATCCCCGCGACCGGGCTCCCCCACTTCGGGCTCCCCCGCCTCGGGCCCCCCGAATGCGCCCCGGACCCTCAACGCCCGCCTCAAGTCGTCGAGTTGGTCGATGAGTTTGCGGCGGAGGGCGGGGGTGGGGTTGCCGTCGGTGAGGCAGGTTTCGCCGAGGTGGAGGGTTTCCGCGTCGACGAAGGTGGCGGGGAAGGCGTAGCGGCCGGCGGCCTCGGCGAGGGCGGCGCCGCGGGCGGCGGCGAGGTCGGGGGCCTCGGCGAAGTAGCGGGCCACGTAGGGGCGGAGCAGGTCGTGGTGTTCGGGGGCCCAGAAGCCGGTGGCGGTGGCGGTGAAGAGGTAGTTCGAGAGGGCGGTGTCCTCGTCGGTGGTGAAGAGGGCGTCCCAGGCGGCTTGTTTGGCGGCGGGGTCGGGGAGGGCGGCGCGGCAGCGGGCGGCGCCCTCGCGGCCGGTGGCGCTGGGGTCGCGGACGAGTTCGGTGTCGATGGCGGCGTGGAGTTCGGCGGCGGGTGCGGCGCCGAGGGTGGCGAGCCGGCCGAGGATGCGCCAGCGCAGTTCGGGGTCGAGGTGGGGGCCGCCGGGGACGCTGCCGTCGTCGAGCCAGTCCTGGAGGCCTTCAGGGGTCGTGGCGCTGTCGATGAAGGCGCGGACGGCGGTGAGCCGGAGCCCGGCTGCGGTGCCGTGTTCGGGGCCTTCGGTGCGGCGGAGTATGTCGCGGCTGAGGGCGGTGAGGGTGGTCAGGGCGGTGTGGCGGGCGGTGGGGGTGAGGTAGCGGTCGGCGATCTGGGTGCGGGCGAAGGCGAGGACACCCTGGAGGATGGCGAGGTCGGTTTCGTGCGGGAGGTGGGCGCGGGCGGCGTCGAGGTAGGCGGTGGGGTCGAGTTCGCCGTCGCGGACCATGTCGCGGGCGGCGTTCCATACGACGGCGCGGGTGAGCGGGTCGGGCAGGCCCGAGAGGGCGGCGAGGGCGGTGTCCCAGGAGGCGGGGTCGAGGCGGACCTTGGCGTAGGTGAGGTCCTGGTCGTTGAGGAGGAGCAGGGCGGGGCGGCGGCCGGTGCCGGTGTGGGCGGGGTCGTCGGGGACGTCGAGGATGAGGGGGGTGCGGGCCACGAGGCGGCCGGGGGTGTGCGGGTCGGGGTCGTAGAGGCCGACGGTGAGGCGGTGCGGGCGGGTGCCGTCCTGGCTGCCGGTCTGTTCGACGGTGAGGTTCCAGTGGCCGTCGGTGCCGCCGACGACGGGGGTGAGGGTGTCGACGCCGGTGGTGCGCAGCCAGCGGGCGGCCCAGGTGTGGACGTCGCGGTCGGTGGCGCGGGCGAGGGAGTCGATGAAGTCGGCGAGGGTGGCGTTGCCGAAGCGGTGGCGGGCGAAGTGGTCGTTGATGCCGGCGAGGAAGTCCTTCTCGCCCATCCAGGCGACGAGTTGGCGCAGGGCGGAGGCGCCCTTGGCGTAGGAGATGCCGTCGAAGTTGAGGAGGGCGGAGGCGGTGTCGGGGACGTCGTCGGGGGCGGGGGCGACGGGGTGGGTGGAGGGGCGCTGGTCGGCGTCGTAGCCCCAGCCCTTGCGGGCGACGGCGAAGTCGGTCCAGGTGTCGGTGAAGCGGGTGGCTTCGGAGAGGACCTGGTAGCCCATGTATTCGGCGAAGGACTCGTTGAGCCAGATGTCGTCCCACCATTGGAGGGTGACGAGGTCGCCGAACCACATGTGGGCCATTTCGTGGGCGATGACCATGCCGCGAGTCTGGCGTTCGGTGTCGGTGACGGCGGAGCGGTAGACGAATTCGTCGCGGAAGGTGACCAGGCCGGGGTTCTCCATGGCGCCGGCGTTGAATTCGGGGACGAAGGCCTGGTCGTAGGAGTCGAAGGGGTAGGGCTCCTCGAAGATCTGGTGGTAGCGGTCGTAGCAGCGGCGGGTGAGGTCGAGGATTTCCTCGGCGTCGGCGTCGAGGTGGGGGGCGAGGGAGCGGCGGCAGTGGATGCCGAAGGGCAGTCCGGCGTGTTCGGTGCGGACGGAGTGCCAGGGGCCGGCGGCGACGGCGACGAGGTAGGTGGAGATGAGGGGGGTGGGGGCGGCTTTCCAGTGGCCCTCCCCCAGGTGTTCGGTGATGCCGTTGGCGAGGACGGTCCAGTTTTCCGGGGCCTGGACGGTGAGGGCGAAGACGGCCTTGAGGTCGGGCTGGTCGAAGGCGGCGAAGACGCGCTGGATGTCCTCCATGAACAGCTGGGTGTAGACGTAGGCCTCGCCGTCGGCGGGGTCGGTGAAGCGGTGCATGCCCTCGCCGGTGCGGGAGTAGCGCATGGTGGCGTGGAGGCGGAGTTCGTGGGGGCCGGCGGTGAGGCCGGTGAGGGGGAGGCGGTTGTCGTCGAGGGTGGCCGGGTCGAGGGGCCGGCCGTCGAGGGTGGCGGTGTGCAGCTCGGCGGGGCGGAGTTCGACGAAGGTGTCGCCGTCGGTGCGTGCGGTGAAGTGGATGACCGTACGGGAGCCGAAGCGCTCGTCGCCCTGGGTGAGGTCGAGTGCGATGTCGTAGCGGTGGACGTCGATGTGGCGGGCTCGGGTCTGCGCCTCGTCGCGCTGCAGTTGGGGCATGGTGGCCATGCTGCCGTACGGTCGGTCGGCGGCGCACGGGGGTTTGCCGAGGGCGGCGGGCGGGGCGGGGTCAGCCGACGAGGGGTGGGTCGTCGGGGTCGGGGATCTGGGTGGACCAGCCGCCGGGGACGCTTGTGACCTGGCGGTCGCGGAAGCGGACGGGGGCGGTGCCGACGCGGCGGGTGAAGAGGCGGCTGAAGTAGGCGGGGTCGTCGTAGCCGACGCGGCGGGCGACGGCGGCGACGGGGAGTTCGGTGCCGACGAGGAGTTCCTTGGCGCGGCCGAGGCGGATGCCGAGGAGGTAGTCCTTGGGGCTGCAGCCGGCGCCGCGGCGGACGGCGGTGCGGAGTTCGGCGGGGGTCATGCCGTGGCGGGCGGCGTGTTCGGCGACGGAGAGGGGGAGGAAGGCGTCGCGGGCGAGGGCGGCGAGGACGGGGTGGCCGTCGGCGTCGGTGTCGGCGCGGGCGCGGCGCAGGGCGACGAGGAGTTCGTGGACGGCGGCTGCGGTTTCGACTTCGAGGAGGGGGTTGCCGCGGCGGGCGGCGCGGGTGATCTTGCCGATGGCGGTGCGGGCGGGGCCGGTGTCGGCGAGGGGGACGACGGGGCGGTCGGGTTCGATGTAGCCGAGTTCGGTGTAGGTGGTGGTGGCGGGGCCGGTGAAGTCGACGAAGCTTTCGTCCCAGCCGGTGTCGGGGTCGGCGCCGTAGTGGTGGGGGACGCCGGGGAGGATCCACATCAGGGCGGGGGCAGTGAGGGTGTGGCGGTGGCCGTCGGGGGTGCTGTACCAGCCGCGGCCGGCGCGGATGACGAGGGCGACGTGGTGGTCGAGGGTGCGGGGGCCGACCGGGGGGAGGGTGCCGTGCTGGAGGCCGACGCCGAGGCAGACCAGGCCGAGCCGGTGGTGGGCCGGGCTCGGAGTGAAGTAGCGCATCCAGGTGTGGTACACGCCGGGTCTCCCGTCGCTCCGTACCGGGCGGTGTCTTCCGGGTCGTTCGCATCTGGTTGATCCGGGGACGTGCCCTGACCGCTTCCGTCCAAACAACGCCGATCTTTGTCCATGGACCGGCGGGCCGCCAGAGGGCGAGGGTGCTCGGTGAGGTGAGCGTGCCCGTGCGGGGCCGGCCGGCCCGGCCGGGTGTGCGCGGATGGCCCGGGAGGGGGCGTGGTGGCGCGGTTCGCGGTGGGTGAGCGGGATTTCGAGCTGGACGGGCGGCCGGTGCGGCTGCTGTCGGGGGCGCTGCACTACTTCCGGGTGCACGAGGCGCAGTGGGGGCACCGGCTGGCGATGCTGAAGGCGATGGGTCTGAACTGTGTGGAGACCTATGTGCCGTGGAATCTGCACGAGCCGCGGCCCGGGGAGTTCCGGGACGTCGAGGCGCCCGGACGGTTCCTGGACGCGGTGGCGGCGGCGGGGATGTGGGCGATCGTGCGTCCGGGGCCGTACATCTGCGCGGAGTGGGAGAACGGCGGGCTGCCGGAGTGGCTGACGGGGCCGTTGGGGTCGCGGGTGCGGACGTGGGACGCGGTGTACCGGCGGGCGGTCCAGGAGTGGTTCGGGCGGTTGTTGCCGCAGGTCGTGGCGCGGCAGTGCACGGTGGCGGGGCCGGACGGGCGGGGTGGTCCGGTGGTGATGGTGCAGGCGGAGAACGAGTACGGCTCGTACGGGAGTGATGCGCGGTATCTGGAGTGGATCGTGGGGCGGCTGCGGGGGCTCGGGGTGGAGGTGCCGCTGTTCACGTCGGACGGGCCGGAGGACCACATGCTGACGGGTGGTGCGGTGCCGGGGGTGCCGGCCACCGTGAATTTCGGCAGGGGGGCGCGGGAGGCGTTCGCGGCGCTGCGGCGGCACCGGCCGGCGGGGCCGTTGATGTGCACGGAGTTCTGGTGCGGATGGTTCGCGCACTGGGGGCGGGCGCCGGAGCCGCGTGCGGCACAGGAGGCGGCCGGGGCGTTGCGGGAGATCCTGGAGTGCGGTGCCTCGGTGAATGTCTACATGGCGCACGGCGGGACGAGTTTCGGCGGGTGGGCGGGGGCGAACCGGGCGGGTGAGCTGCACGACGGGGCGTTGCTGCCGACGGTGACGTCGTACGACTACGGGGCGCCGGTGGACGAGCGGGGGCGGCCGACGGAGAAGTTCTGGCTGTTCCGGGAGGTGCTGGCCGAGTGGGCCGAGGGGCCGCTGCCCGAGGTGCCGGAGCCGTTGCCGGTGCTGGCGTCGCCGGCGGTGGTGGAGCTTTCGGAGTGGGCGCCGGCGGCGGCGGTGCTGGACGCGCTGGGCGGGGCCGAGGTGGCGGGCGGTGGTCCGGCGACGTTCGAGGAGCTGGGCGTGGACCGGGGGCTGGTGCGCTACCGGGTGGCGGTGCCGGGGCCGCGGGGCGGGTATCCGCTGCGGCTGCGGGGGTTGCGGGACCGGGCGGTGGTGTATGTGGACGGGGTGCGGCGGGCGGTGGTGGACGGCGAGGACGCGGTGGTCGGGGAGGTGGCGGGGCCGGCGTCGGTGGAGGTGTGGGTGCAGTCGCTGGGGCGGGTCAACTACGGGCCGCGGCTGGGTGAGTCGAAGGGGATCACGGGCGGGCTGCTGCACGAGCGGCAGTTCCTGCACGGGGTGCGGTCGCGGGGGCTGCGGCTGGATGCGCTGGAGGAGCCGGGGGCGCTGGAGAGGGTGCCGTTCGGGCCGGTGGCGCGGGCGGCGGGCGGGGCGGGGCTGTACCGGGGGGTGGTGACGGTGGCGGGGCGGCCGGGGGACGCGGAGGTGGTGTTGCCGGGCTGGGTGCACGGGTTCGTGTGGGTCAACGGGTTCTGTCTGGGCCGCTATCGGGCGGTGGGGCCGCAGCATGCGCTGTATGTGCCGGGGCCGGTGCTGCGGGCGGGCCGCAACGAGGTGCTGGTGTGGGAGTGGGAGGGCGCCCCGGTCGCTGTGGGGGAAGGGGCCGGGGCGCCCGGTCTGGGTCCCGCGGTGGGGTGACCTGCCGCGGGTGGGTGAGGCCGTGGGGCTGAGGCCGTGGGGGCGCACCGACCCGCCCCCACGGCTGGCTACACCTGGTGCACCTCGAAAGAGTCCAGGACGAACTCCGCGGTTCCGTCGTCGCCGGTTTTGTGCAGCCCGACCCATGTCTCGCCGGTGGCGGGCGCGGTGAACTCGTAGGTGTGGGTGGTGGGCCGGGTGGCGACCGGGAGCGGGGTGCGGGTCAGTTCGCGGGGCGCGGGGTCGTCGGCGGCGGTGATCCAGGCGTACTGGCCGGCGCGTTCGTTCGCGTAGCGGAAGGTCACGCGGTAGCGGTGGCCGGGGGTGAAGCGGACGGTGTGCGGGACGGTGCGGTAGACCAGTCCGGGGTTCTCGCCGCGGGACTTGAGGGACTGGCCGCCGTCGAGGACGTCGTCGACGGCCTTGCCGTTCCAGCCGGCCTGGGTGTACGGGGCGTGCCGCTGGGCGATGTGGGTGCGGGGGTCGGTGCTGCCGCCGGCGTCGCCCTTGACGAAGACGCCCCAGCCCTGGGGGACGTGTTCGAAGTCCTCGTAGGCGAGGGCGCCCTCCTTGGTGGTGGGGGTGGCGGGGACGACGCGGACGTTGTCGAAGCGGATGCGGGCCGCTCCGGCCGCGGCGGTGAGGGCGAGGGTGGTGGGGCCGCCGCCTTCGGGGACGGTGAAGTGGGTGAAGAGGCGCTGGAAGCGGGTGCCGGACTTGCGGTCGGCGGCGACGTAGTTGCCGGCGGTGGAGGTGTCGGTCCAGTTGGTGGCCGTGATGCCGTCGGCGGTGCGGATCTCCAGGGCGGCGCGGCGGCGTTCGCCGGGGGTGGCGCCGACCTCGATCTGGACGGAGGCGGCGTAGGTGCCGGGGGCGAGGCGGGTGAGGTTCTGGGCGACGCGGGCGGCCGGGCCGGCGCCGATGACGAGTTCGTGGTCGCCGCGGTCGTTGGTCTCGACGGTGGCCGGGCCGGTGGTCCGCCAGGCGTCGAGGGTGCCGGAGTGGAAGCCGGGGTCGGTCAGCGGGGTGCCTTCGCCCCAGTGGGGGCCGGCCTGGGCGGGTGCCGGGTCGCGGTGGACGACGTAGGGCACGCCGGCCTCGGCGGTGAGGGTGATCCGGCCGCCGCGGACCGGCAGCCGGGTGTGCCGGGTGCGGCCCTGGTCGGTGAGCCGGTAGGCGTGCACGGTGGTGGCGGTGGCCCAGCCGCGGGGCAGGTCCCAACTCGTGGTGCCGCCACGGGGGTTGTAGTGGTAGAGCTTGCCGGGGTCGGTGGCGCGGCGGGGTTCCCAGGGGAGCAGGTAGCTGCCGCCGTCGTAGACCAGCCGGCCGTCGGTGGTGATCCGGCGGGTGCCGCCGGTGTCGGTGACGGCGGTGCGGGTGGGGCCTTCGAAGGTGATCTCGTGGTCGGTCCAGGTCTTGATCGGGTAGGCTTGGAGGTATTTGGCGGGGAGCGCGTCGGTCCAGATGATGGCGTAGAAGGCGGGCCAGTCGGTCTTGCCGGCCCAGCCCTCGAAGTTGCCCATGCGGCCGCTGCCGAGGAGGGTGGGCCACTTGTCGGCGAAGACGTCCTTGTGGTGGTTGCGCAGGAAGCGGATCAGCCGGGAGTTGATGCCGCGGGAGGTGTCGGGGCCGTAGTCGGTCTCGTTGGCCCAGTGCGACCAGAGGGCGGACCGTTCCAGGCCGTGGCCCCATTCGGTGGCGATCTGCCAGCCCTGGTCGCGCAGATGGCGCTGGAGGCGGTCGGAGTTCCAGCCGGATTCCCGGAAGACGTCGAGGTAGAGGGTGGTCAGGGCGGGGTCGGTCTCCTTGCGCAGCTGGGCGAAGCGGCGGGCGATGTCGCCGGACACCAGGTCGCGGCGGGCGTCGATGCGGTAGGACTGGTCGAGCCAGTCCCACTGCTTGTCGTCCTTGTCGACGAGCTGCTCGGAGAAGGCGTGCGCGACGGGGTAGGACTCGGTGGCGTTGACGTGTACCGCGAAGTCGCTGTTCCACTTCTTTCCGGCGCGCAGCAGGGTGTTGAGGTCGGCGAGGCCGCCGGCCCGTTCGTTGTAGTTGCCGGCGTAGTCGGGGTGGGCGGAGTCGTGGCCTTCGGACTGGTAGCCCTTGAGGAGGGTGAACTGCCGTAGTCCGTCGGTGGCCAGGGCGATCCGTTTGACGTGGTCGAGGGTGGCGAGGAACGGGTTGGTGGCCTGGCTGGCGAAGTTGAACGGGATGTGCGGGACGACGCGGAGGTGCTGGTCGTCGGCGCCCAGCGGCACGACCATGATGTCGCGCAGGGCGATCGCGGCGTCCTGCCAGTCGGTGCGGCCGTCGCCGTTGCGGTCGCGGGTGACGATGACGGTCGCGTACGGCAGCGGGTCGGTGGCCCCGACGGGCTGGCCGGCCGCACGGTGGGTCCACTGTCCGGGGGTGAGCGTGGCCGCGATGAAGCCGTCGCCCTGCACGGTCTGCCGCCACAGCCGGCCGTTCTCCCAGGTGGTGGCGCCGGTGGGCTTGTCGTAGACGGTGTTGGTCTCGATGCCGGCGGCCAGCCGGTCGGTGGCGACGACGGCGTAGGCGCAGCCGGTGGGCGCGGCTTCGGCGGGGGTGTGGTCGGTGACCTCGATGAGGGTGTCGCCGCTCTGGGCCTTGTCGAGGTGGATGCGGGCGGCGAGCAGGGTCGCGCCGGGCTGGTCGCTGCGTACGGACAGCAGGGCGAGGCCGGGGATCTGGAGGGTGCCGATGCGCAGTGCGGGGGTGTCGGCGATGCGGGTGACCCGCCAGGTGGTCCGCCAGTCCTGGACGGTGATCTCGACGGTGACGGTGGTGCCGCCGTCGAAGGTGAGGGTGTAGGTGGCGCGGTCGGTGCGGGCCCGGTGGGTGACGCGGGGGGTGCGGGCGGTGCCGTCGACGAGGACCTGGGTGACCGGGGTGTGCCGGCCGTGGAGGACGGCTCCGGTGGCGCGGTCGGTGTAGGAGACGATGCGCGGGAAGGCGGTGTCGACGCGGACCTCCAGCGCGTCGGACCGCAGGACCGCTTCCGCGGCGCGGGGCGCGGCCGCGGCGGTGCGGGTGCCGAGCGGGAGGGCGCCGGCGACCGGGGCGAGCGCGGTGGCGGCGACGACCTTTCTGCGGCTGGGCCCGCGCGGGGCACCGGTCTGTTCGTTCACGCGCGCTGTCCTCCCTCGTGCGGCACTGCTCGGCGTGGCACTGCCTGGTGTGGCTGCCTGGTGTGGCACCGGCTGTCGGCGGACAGCGTGCTGCGGGGGCGGGGCGCGCGCCTATGGACAAAGGAGGGGGAGGTGTTGGACAGATGTGGCGGCGGGGCGGGGGCCGGGGCGGTGGCCGGTCCGGATGGTGCGGCTAGCCCAGGGCAGGGGACGGACGGGCGGTGCCGGCGGGCGATTCGACGGGCGATTCGACGGGGCCGTGATGGCCGCCGAGCAGGACGTAGGCCAGGGCCGCGGCGGAGGCGGCGAGGAGGAGGGCGGCGAGGACGGTGGCGCGGCGGTCGCGGTCGGGGCCGGGGGGCCGGGTACGGCGGTCGCTGGTCATGCCGTTCACGCTAAGCGGCCGGGCGCGGCCCGCCCATGGGTCGTACGGTCATCGGCGGCGGCACAAGCCCCGGCGGAAGGGTGAGCTCGGTCCCGGGCCGGGCGGGACGAAGGTCCCGGTGGGGCGGGGACGAAGGTCCCGGTGGGGCGAGGACGGAGGTCCGGTGGCCGGGCGCGGCGAAGGGCCCGGGGAGCGCTCCCCGGGCCCTTCGGTGCGTGGGTGGTGCGGGTTCAGCCGCCGAGCTCGCCCGCGGCCTTCTTGATGTCCGCGGCGAAGGTGCTCACCTCGGAGTAGACACCGGGCTTGCCGGGCCGTGCGCAGCCCTCGCCCCAGGAGACGATGCCTACCTGGAGCCACTTGCCGGCCTCGTCCTTGCGGAACATCGGGCCGCCGGAGTCGCCCTGGCAGGTGTCGATGCCGCCGGTGTCCAGCTTGCCGGCGCAGATCTCGTCGCCGGGCGTGAGCTGGTCGCCGTACGCCTTCTGGCAGGTGGCGTCGTCGACGAACGGGACGGTCGCCTTGAGGAGGTAGCGCTGCTGGTCGCCGCCCTCCTTGTCGGCGCCCCAGCCGGCGATGGTGAAGTCGCCGTTGTTGAGCTTGGTGTCCTCGGCGATCTTCAGGGTGGGCTGGTCGATCGGCTTGGCGAGCTTGATCAGCGCCCAGTCCTTGCCCTTGCCGTTGTAGCCGGGCGCCTGCAGGACCTTGGTGGAGTTGACCTTGACGGCCGCCGAGTCCTGCAGGTCCACCACGCCGGCGGTGGCGGTGATGGAGGTGTTGTCGCCGCTGCCGTCGACGCAGTGCGCCGCGGTCAGCACGATGTCCTTGGCGTAGAGGGCGCCGCCGCAGCCCATCGACAGCCGGACCATGAAGGGGAATTCACCCTGGTCGGCCTTGGTGCCGCCGACGACCTTGGTGTGTATGGAGCCGGACGGGTCGGGTGCGGGGGCGGCGGAGGCGGTGCCGGGCTGGAGGCTGAAGGCGGCCAGGGCGACCGCGCCGACGGCGGTGGTTCTGGTGAGGAGCTTCCGGTAGCTGCGCAACGGGCTTCCTTTCGTGGGGGGTTGCACGTCGCTGACGAGCCCATGCCAACACCGGAGCCCGAGGTGGCCGTCGATGGATCGATGTGGAGGACGACAGCCCGCCGCTTGGCGTCCGGACCCAGTGGGGGATGAGTCCGTGGAGCGCCCTGTGATTATCCGGAGTGTCAGATCGGGGTGACAAGGGTGCGCATCCGGCCAACTCCCGTGGGAGCCACGCCCACAGGGCCGTACCGGACATTCCCGGCGGAGCCGTACAGTGGCCGGATGACGACGGGTAAGCGCGAGATCGAGCACGGCTATCCCCATCTCGACACGGTCCGTTCGGCCGTCCACGCGCTGTTCACCCGGCTGTCGTACGACACGGTCAGCACCTTCGGCACCAGCGTGCTGCCGGTCGACGTGGCCTTCGACGACGCCGAGGACCTGCATCTGGGCGCCCAGCGGATCGCCCGTGCACTGGTACGGCAGCTGCATCTGCCCGATGCGCGGATCGTGGTGAGCTTCCGCGAGATGGAGCACGCCGCGAACGTCGAACTGACCGCCGGGCCCGAGTACTTCATCGAGCTCAACGACCGCTTCCGCACCCACCGCAAGGACATCGGCGCCGCGCTCGCGCACGAGGTGATGCACGTCTACCTGCACCGCCTGGACCTGTCGTTCCCCGGCACCCGCGACAACGAGATCCTCACCGACACCGCCGCCGCCTACCTCGGCGCGGGCTGGCTGCTGCTGGACGCCTACCGCGAGCACGGACCGTTCTCGCAGAAGCTCGGCTATCTGACGCCGGAGGAGTTCGGTTACGTGCTCGCCAAGCGGGCCGCGTTCTTCGGCGAGGACCCGGCGCCGTGGTTCACCAGCCCGCAGGCGTACGACGCGTACACCGCGGGCGCGGCGCGGGCCCGGCAGGACCTGCGCCGGCCGCCGCTGGCCGCCGCCGGGTGGACCGCCCGGCTCCGCTACGCCAAGGACCGGCGGGCGGCCCGGGATCCTGCGCGGTCCGGCCGGCCGTCCGGCCCCGGCGGGGACGACTACGTCTTCGAGGGGCCGGCACCGCTGCGGGTGTCGTTCGCCTGCCCGGCCTGCCACCAGCGCCTTCGCCTGCCGGTGCGCGGACGGCTGCAGGCCCGGTGCGGACTGTGCAAGACGCTGCTGGACTGCGACACCTGACAGCCGGTCATGCCCTTGCGGCGGGCTAGACCCAGCCCTCCAGCCCCGTCAGGAAGCCCTCGAAGTCGTCGCGGTGGATGGTGTGGCCGGCGCCGGGCACGGTACGCACCTCGAAACCGCGCCGGGTGAGTTCGGCGGCCGCCTCGTCCGTGAACAAGAACCCCTCCCCCGCGATCTGCACCAGTGAGGGGACCACCGGCTTCTCCGGCATGTGGTCCTTGAGGTGCTCGGCGGACAGCGCGAGCGCGGTCGCGGTGTCCCAGTCGGCGAGCGTCGCCAGCTCGATGTCGACGTCGGCGTCGGACCAGCGCGGGTTGAAGCCGCGCACCATCGCGCGGTCGGCGTTCTTGAACGGCAGGAACACGGCCGGGTCGACGGGCTGCCCGGTCCGGCCCAGCGCCCAGGCCGGATCGCAGTAGACCGCGCGCCGCGGCCGCAGCCGCTCCACGGCCAGGGAGAGCGCGAGGCCGCCCAGGGAGTGCCCGATGACGACCTCGGGCGCGGCGGGCAGGGTCTCCACGAGGTCCTCGGCGAACAGTTCGGCACCGTACTCCCCGCGCGGGCTGCGGCCGTGGCCGCGCAGGTCGACGGCGAGCACCCGGTAGCCCCGTTCCGCGAGCGCCGGGCCGACCCGGTGCCAGGTGCGGTGGTCGGACATCATTCCGTGGACCAGCACCGCGGTCCGGCCGCCGGCGCCCCATTCGTGGGTGTACAGCTGCATGCCCGTACCTCTCTCCCGTACGTCCGCGCTCCGGTGGCGGCGCCCTCGGGCCGGTGTCCCGCACCGGGCGCACCCGGCCGACGTTACACGTGTCATCGGTGGCGGGGAACCAGCCGCGCCCGGGCCCGCCGGGCAAATCCCCTGTGCGAGGATGCCCCGCAGGATGACTGACCCAGCCGGCCCCCGGCCCACCCCGACTCCCCCGACCAGCGCGGCCGTTGCCCGGCTCGCCGGGGTCTCGCGCGCGACGGTCTCCTACGTCCTGAACGGGCAGGCCGAGGGCCGGGTCGGGGCCCGCACCCAGGCCAGGGTCCGGGCCGCCGCCGAGGAGCTGGGGTACGTACCGCACGCCGCGGCGCGGACCCTGCGGGCCGGACGGGGGAGCATCGTGCTGCTGGCCGCCCCCGCCGACACCGTCCCGGCCTTCGGCCCGCTCTTCACCCGCTTCCTGGCGGGTTTCCAGACCGCGCTGCACGGCCTCGGCTACACCGGTGTGCTGCACGGCGCGCCCGCCGCCACGCCGATGGCGGCCGCCCGCGCCTGGGCCGAGCTGCGGCCGGCCGCCGTACTGGCGCTGCACGGGCCGCCGTTGGATGCCCCCGCGGTCGCACTGCTGCACCGCGCGGGCACCGCCGCGGTCCTCACCCACGGGCCGTCCGCGCCGCCCGGCGCCCACGCCCTGCTGCTCGACCAGCGGGAGGCCGGGCTGCGGGCGGGCGAGCACCTGCTGGCCGGCGGCCGGCGCCGGCTCGGGGTGGTCCGGCCCGCCGATCCGGGCCTGGCGGACTTCGCCGGGCCGCGCCTGGCGGGCGTACGGGAGGCGGCGGCCGGCCGGTCCGGCGCCGCGGTGCACCCGCTCGACCTGGAACCGACCGAGGAGTCCGCGGCACGACTGGCGGCCCGCTGGTCCGATCTGGGCCTGGACGGGGTGTTCGCCTACAACGACGAGTACGCGATGCTGCTGATGCGGGCCCTGCAGGACGCCGGGCACACCGTCGGCACCGGGCCGGACGAGATCGGAGTGGTCGGCGCGGACGACCTGCTGCTGGCCCGCCTGCTCCGCCCCCGCCTGACCAGCGTCCGCGCCAAGCTCACCCCACCGGACCGGATCGCCGCCCTGGTCGCCGCGCTCATCCGCGAACCGGACCGGGCCCCCGCGGTCCACCGGCTGGGCACGTTCGGGGTGGTGGGGCGGGAGTCGGGGTGACGGGCGGGGCCGGGAGTCGGGATGACGGGTGGTGCGGGGTCGGGCACGTGCCTCCGCTCGCCTACTGCCAGACCGTTGGCGCGGGGCCGGGCACGTTCCCCCGCTCGCCTACTGCCAGTCCGTCTCCGGGGTGGCCGCGGCCAGCACTTCCCGGGCGTTCTCCCGGATCGGCCCGCCGTGCGGCACGCACACCGTGGCGACGTCGTCGAGCGCGGCCAGCCGCCGGAAGGAGGCCACGGCCTGCTCCCGGGCGACGTTGAACGGGCCGAGCACCGCGCGGTCGCCGTCCGGGGAGGCGCCGATGACGTCACCGGGGAACAGCAGCCCGCTCGCGGGCAGATGCAGCGCGATCCCACCGGGCGTGTGGCCGGGGACCGCGAGCACCCGGACCGGCTCGGGCCAGCCGTCGAGGGTGTCGCCGTCGTGCAGTTCCCGGTCGACCGCGACGTGCCGCAGCGGGGGGACCCCGGCGGCCGCGAAGCCCGCCATGATGCTCTCGTGCAGCGGCAGTTCGGCCGCGGTGAGGACGGGCGCGGGCTCGGTGGCGGTACCGCGCACGTACGGGGCGTCCGGTGCGCCGGCCAGCACCTCGGCCCCGGTGGCGTCGACCAGGTCGGCCGCGGAACCCATGTGGTCCGGATGGCAGTGGGTGAGCACGATCTGCCGCAGCTGGTCCGGGCGGCCGCCGAGCCGGGCGAGCGCGTCCAGGACGGCCGGCGCCGAACCGGGGACGCCGGTGTCGACGAGAGCGAAGCCGTCGTCGGGGAGCGCGACGACGTACACGTGCCCGACGGGGAAGGGAAGGTGCCAGACGGCACTGCTGAGACGGGTGAGTTGGGCCATGGCCCGGACGCTAACCGCGGGTCGCGGTGCAGGTCACCGGATTGCGCCGTGGGCGGATTGAGCGAACGGCGAACGTGCGGGCGGGGGCGCGGGCCCGTCACCGCGGACGGCGGGCGCGCGGCCGGGGGCCCGCGGATCAGGGTGGCGCAGCCGCGGAGGCAGTCCGGCGAAATCCGGCCGGAACCGGTCTTGCGCCTGCCACGTCTCATCCGTGAACCAAGGAGGCATGTCATGCGAGGAATCCCCCACTCCCGCACCCGTACGCTCACCGCCGTGCTCGCGCTGGCGGTGTCCGGCGCCGTCGCCCTGTCCGGCTGCGGCAAGGAGCAGCAGACGGTGAGCAGCAAACCGCCGCAGAAGAAGCAGGACGCGTTCGAGGAGCGGGCCGCACAGATCGTGCGGGACTGGCCGAAGATCTCGCCGGTGCACGGCCGCAAGCAGGCGCTGCTTCCGCTGGTGAAGGCGCAGCGCCCCAAGGACGCCGCCGCGGCCCGGGAGTTCACCGTGACCGTCGGGCACAGCGCCTGCGACGCACATTTCGGCGCGCGCAGCCACGAGTCGAAGGGGCTCGTGGTCGTCACCGGCTGGGGAAAGCGGAAGAGCTCCAAGGGGATGTGCACCGAGATGCTGGCCACCGACAAGGTGACCATACGGCTCAAGGACGCCCTCGGTGACCGGAAGGTCGTCGACGCGGCCACCGGCAAGGAGCTGCTGAAGGGCTGACGGCCGGCAGGCACGGCACGCTTGTCGGGCCTTCGCGTGGGAGTGCGCTCCAGCGCCTACCCTCGCCGTATGAGCCCTTCCATCGCCACCACCACCCGTGTCGACCTGCCCGAGCTGCTGGAGTTCGTCCGCCCCCGGCACCGCGCGATCCTGCTCACCCGCCGCTCCGACGGCACCCCGCAGGCCTCGCCGCTGACCTGCGGGGTGGACGACTCCGGCCGCCTGGTCATGTCGACGTACCCGGAGCGCGCCAAGGTCCGCAATCTCCGCCGGGTGGCGTCGGCCAGCGTGCTGGTGCTGTCCGACGAGTGGAACGGCCCGTGGGTGCAGATCGACGGGGAGGCGGAGGTCGTCGACGCGCCGGAGTCGGTCGAGCCGCTGGTCGAGTACTACCGCAACATCGCCGGTGAGCACCCGGACTGGGACGAGTACCGCGAGGCGATGCGCAAGCAGGGAAAGTCACTGATCCGGGTGACCCCGCTGCGCTGGGGCCCGATCGCCACCGGCGGTTTCCCGGCCCGCCTCGTGACCGGCGACGACCAGGCACCGGACGACAGTCAGGCGTAGGTCGACCAGGCACCCGGGAAGCGGGCATCCGACGACGACCCGGCCTGACCGCCGTCAGCCGCGCGGGGCGGGGAAGGTCAGGGACGGGGAGAGGGCTTCCTCGGGGAGGCCGAAGCGGTCGCGGAAGGCCGCGCGCCCGGCTTCGGTGACGCCGAGGATGCGCGTCGTCGGGGACTTGACGATCCATCGGCGCTCCAGGGTGTGGCGGTAGAGGGTGGCGCCGAGCGCACCGGAGAGGTGCGGGCGCCGCACCGTCCAGTCCAGGCACGTACGGACGTGGGCGCGGTGGGCGAGGGACGGGCCGGTGTCGGGGATGCCGAGGGCGGCCAGCCAGTGGGCGCCGGCGGCGGTGAGGACCAGGCCGTATTCCCGTGCCAGCAGGCCGCGTTCGATCATGACCTCGGCGAGGGCACAGCCCAGCGCGCCGGCGATGTGGTCGTAGCACGTACGGGCGTGGTGCAGGGCCCGGCGTTGGTTGGCCTCGGCCAGGGAGCGGATCGGGACCGGGCGGTAGGGGGCGAGGCCGGCGAGGTTCTCCAGGGTTTCCGCGGTGTCCGGGCCGGCCAGGCGGACGTAGCGCCGCCGTCCCTGGCGTTCTTCGGCGAGCAGCCCGCCGGCGACCAGGAGGTTGAGGTGCTCGGTGGTCGTGGAGGGTGCCACCCCGGCGTATTCGGCGAGTTCTCCGGCGGTCCAGGTGCCGCCGTCGAGCAGGGCCATGCAGATGGCGGCGCGGGTGCGGTCCGCGAGCAGCGCCGCGAGCGCGGCGAGATCGGGGGTATCCGCGAGTTTTTCCAGATCTGCGTCCCATCGGTTCATGTACACAGAGTAACCTCTGATAACATTTCGGTGAGCACCGAATCATCCGGCTTCTATCCTCAACGGCATGAGAGGCGCGCTGGAGAAGAGCAGTTCGGTCACCCCGGCGCTGCTGTCCACGGAGAACGACGACGGAACATTCATCCTGGTCGAGCTGCGGATCCGGTGGGAGCTCGGCCCGGTCGTGAACCTCTGGCTACCGACCCGGGGGCGCACCGCCAGGAACCTCGCGGTACGCCCGGACGTGGTCTTCAATCTGCCGCCGGACGCGACGGGGACCGAAGAAGGACCGGGGGCACCGCCGCCCCTGGCGGAGGCACCCTGGACGGAGCCGTCGGAGCTGGTACGCCCGCCCCGACTGGCGCACTGTCCGGTGCAGTTGGAAGCCCGCCGGGTCGGGGAGCGCACGGTGACCGACGGGGCGTGGACGCAGATCGAGGCACAGGTGCTGCGGGTGCACGCGGATCCGCGGTGGGTGCTGCCGCTGAGCGACCGGCGGATCGACCTGGGGGCGTGGCGTCCACCGGTGCACGACTTCCGGCCGTCGGCCGCTCCCCCGGACCGCGCCGTACCGGTCCCCGCCCGGGAAATGGCCCGCCAACTGGGCCACCGCTACCCGGCCGCCGAACCCAGCGGTTCGTAGGGGCCGTTGAGGTGGACGCGGGGGTGGGCGAGGGGGCGCGAGAGGGGGCGGGGGCTCGGAGGGGGAAGGGGCGGGGCGGGGCTCGTAGGGGGTGAGGGGCCGGGGCCCATGGAGGGCCGAGACCCATGGGGGCTGGGGCCCGTGGAGGGCCGGGACCCGTAGGGGTGGGGCGAACAGATCCCCTAGGGGATGCGAGCGCCCCCTGTGGGGCCCTCAACGAGCAGGGTGCCGCGGGTATTCCGGGAAGACCCGCGGCGCCTGCCCTCCGGTCGGGGAGAAAAGACAGGCGCCGCGGACGGGATCCGGGGCGGGCCCCGGTACCCGTGCCTCCGTACGACGTTGTACGGGACATTCAGGGACGGACGCGCACCGTGCGCGCCGTGTTGTCAGACAGCCAGTGCGCGGTCCGTCGGCTTGATGGGAGCCGGCAGGGCGCTGGCTCCCGTCAGGAAGCGGTCCACACCGCGGGCGGCGGAGCGGCCCTCGGCGATGGCCCACACGATCAACGACTGACCGCGGCCGGCGTCACCGGCGACGTACACGCCGGGGACGTTGGTGGCGAAGTCGGCGTCGCGGGCGATGTTGCCGCGGGCGTCGAGCTCCAGGCCGAACTGCTCGACCAGGCCGTTCTGCTGGTCGGTGCCGGTGAAGCCCATGGCGAGGGTGACCAGCTGGGCGGGGATCTTCCGCTCGGTGCCCGGCTTCTGCTCCAGCTTGCCGTCGACGAACTCCACCTCGATGAGGTGCAGCCACTGGACGTTGCCGTCCTCGTCGCCCTCGAAGTGGGTGGTGGAGACGGAGTAGACCCGCTCGCCGCCCTCCTCGTGTGCGGAGGTGACCTTGTAGAGCATGGGGAAGGTCGGCCAGGGCTGGTTCGCGTTCCGCTCCTCGCCCGGCTTCGGCATGATCTCCAGCTGGGTGACGGAGGCCGCGCCCTGGCGGTGGGCGGTGCCGACGCAGTCCGCGCCGGTGTCGCCGCCGCCGATGACGACCACGTGCTTGCCCTCGGCGGTGATCGGGGCGACCGTCAGATCGCCCTCCTGCACCTTGTTGGCGAGCGGCAGGTACTCCATCGCAAAGTGGATGCCCTTGAGCTCCCGGCCGGGCACCGGCAGATCGCGGGAGGTGGTGGCGCCGGCGGCGATGACGACCGCGTCGTAGCGCTTGCGCAGCTTCTTCGCGTCGATGTCGCGGCCGATCTCCACCTCCGTGCGGAACTTGGTGCCCTCCGCGCGCATCTGCTCGATGCGGCGGTTGATGTGGCGCTTCTCCATCTTGAACTCGGGGATGCCGTAGCGGAGCAGGCCGCCGATGCGGTCCGCGCGCTCGTACACCGCGACCGTGTGGCCGGCCCGGGTCAGCTGCTGGGCGGCAGCGAGACCGGCCGGGCCGGAGCCGATGACGGCGACGGTCTTGCCGGAGAGCCGCTCGGGCGGCTGCGGGGTCACGTCGCCGTTGTCCCACGCCTTGTCGATGATGGAGACCTCGACGTTCTTGATGGTCACCGGCTGCTGGTTGATGCCCAGCACACAGGCGGCCTCACAGGGGGCGGGGCACAGACGGCCGGTGAACTCCGGGAAGTTGTTGGTCGCGTGCAGCCGCTCGCTGGCCTCGCTCCAGTCCCCGCGGTAGGCGTAGTCGTTCCACTCGGGGATGAGGTTGCCGAGCGGGCAGCCGTTGTGGCAGAAGGGGATGCCGCAGTCCATGCAGCGCGACGCCTGCTTGCCGATGATCGGCAGCAGGGAGCCGGGCTGGTAGACCTCGTTCCAGTCCTTGACGCGCTCCGCGACGGGGCGGGTCTTGGCAGTCTCGCGCTCGTGGTTCAGGAAGCCCTTGGGGTCAGCCATTGGTCGCCGCCTCCATCATCTTCTCGTGGGTCTCGGACTCGGAGAGTCCGGCCTGCTCGGCGGCTTCCTTGGCGGCGAGCACTGCCTGGTACGTGGGCGGGATGACCTTGCTGAACCGCGGGGCCGCGGCATCCCAGTCGGCGAGGAGCTTCTCGGCGACGGTGGAGCCGGTCTCCTCCTGGTGGCGGCGCACGACGTCGTGCAGCCACTGCTTGTCGTTCTCGTCCAGCGGGTGCACCGCGTCGACGAGTTCCTTGTTGACGTTGTTGCGGTCCAGGTCGATGACGTAGGCGAAGCCGCCGGACATGCCCGCCGCGAAGTTGCGGCCGGTCTCGCCCAGGATGACCGCGTTGCCGCCGGTCATGTACTCGCAGCCGTGGTCGCCGACGCCCTCGGAGACCACCGTGGCACCGGAGTTGCGGACGCAGAACCGCTCGCCGACCCGGCCGCGCAGGAACAGCTCGCCGCCGGTGGCGCCGTAGGCGAGGGTGTTGCCGGCGATGGTGGAGTACTCGGCGAGGTGGGAGGCAGAGCGGTCCGGGCGGACCACGATCCGGCCGCCGGACAGGCCCTTGCCGACGTAGTCGTTGGCGTCGCCCTCCAGGCGCAGGGTGATGCCGCGCGGCAGGAACGCGCCGAAGGACTGGCCGGCCGAGCCGGTGAAGGTGATGTCGATGGTGTCGTCGGGCAGGCCGGCGCCACCGAACTTCTTGGTCACCTCGTGGCCGAGCATGGTGCCGACGGTCCGGTTGATGTTGCGGACCGCGACCTGGGCCCGGACCGGCTGGGCGGCCTCGGCGGTGTCCGCGGCCAGCGCGTCGGCGGCGAGCTTGATCAGCTCGTTGTCGAGCGCCTTCTCCAGGCCGTGGTCCTGCTCGACGACCTGGTGGCGGACCGCGCCCTCGGTCAGCTCGGGGACGTGCAGCAGCGGGGCGAGGTCGAGGCCCTGCGCCTTCCAGTGGTTGACGGCCCGGGTGGTGTCGAGGAACTCGGCGTGGCCGATGGCCTCGTCGAGGCTGCGGAAGCCCAGCTCGGCCAGGAGCTCGCGGACCTCTTCGGCGATGAACTGGAAGAAGTTCACGACGTATTCGGCCTTGCCGCTGAACCGCTCGCGCAGCGTCGGGTTCTGGGTGGCGATGCCGACCGGGCAGGTGTCCAGGTGGCAGACGCGCATCATGACGCAGCCGGAGACCACCAGCGGTGCGGTCGCGAAGCCGTACTCCTCGGCGCCCAGCAGGGCGGCGATGACCACGTCGCGGCCGGTCTTGAGCTGGCCGTCGGTCTGCACGACGATGCGGTCGCGCAGCCCGTTGAGCAGCAGGGTCTGCTGGGTCTCGGCGAGGCCGAGCTCCCAGGGGCCACCCGCGTGCTTGAGCGAGGTCAGCGGGGAGGCACCCGTACCGCCGTCGTGGCCCGAGATCAGGACCACGTCCGCGTGCGCCTTCGACACACCCGCCGCGACCGTGCCGACACCGACCTCGGAGACCAGCTTGACGTGGATCCGCGCCTGCGGGTTCGCGTTCTTGAGGTCGTGGATCAGCTGGGCGAGATCCTCGATGGAGTAGATGTCGTGGTGCGGCGGCGGGGAGATCAGGCCCACGCCGGGGGTGGAGTGCCGGGTCTTGGCGACCCAGGGGTAGACCTTGTGGCCGGGCAGCTGGCCGCCCTCGCCGGGCTTGGCGCCCTGCGCCATCTTGATCTGGATGTCGTCGGAGTTGACCAGGTATTCGCTGGTCACGCCGAAGCGGCCGGAGGCGACCTGCTTGATGGCCGAGCGGCGCGCCGGGTCGTAGAGGCGCTCGGGGTCCTCGCCGCCCTCACCGGTGTTGGACTTGCCGCCCAGCTGGTTCATGGCGATGGCGAGGGTCTCGTGCGCCTCCTGGGAGATGGAGCCGTACGACATGGCGCCGGTGGAGAAGCGCTTGACGATCTCGGAGGCGGGCTCGACCTCGTCCAGGGGGATGGCCGGGCGGTCGGACTTGAAGCCGAACAGGCCGCGGAGCGTCATCAGGCGCTCGGACTGCTCGTTCACCCGCTCGGTGTACTTCTTGAAGATGTCGTAGCGGCGGCTGCGGGTGGCGTGCTGGAGCCGGAAGACGGTGTCCGGGTCGAAGAGGTGCGGTTCGCCCTCGCGGCGCCACTGGTACTCGCCGCCGATCTCCAGCGCGCGGTGCGTGGCGGCGATGCCGGTGGCCGGGTAGGCCTTGGCGTGCCGTGCCGCGACCTCCTTGGCGATGACGTCCAGGCCGGCGCCGCCGATCTTGGTGGCGGTGCCGTGGAAGTACTGGGCGACGAAGTCCTCGTCCAGGCCGATGGCCTCGAAGACCTGCGCGCCGCGGTAGGAGGCGACGGTGGAGATGCCCATCTTGGACATGACCTTCAGCACGCCCTTGCCGAGCGCCTTGATGAGGTTCTTGATGGCGGTCTCGGGCTCGATGCCGGGCAGGAAGGTGCCGGCGCGGACCAGGTCCTCGACGGACTCCATGGCCAGGTAGGGGTTGACCGCGGCGGCGCCGTAGCCGATGAGCAGGGCGACGTGGTGCACCTCGCGGACGTCGCCGGCCTCGACGAGCAGCCCGACCTGGGTGCGGGTCTTGGTGGCGATGAGGTGGTGGTGGACCGCGGCGGTCAGCAGCAGCGACGGGATCGGCGCGTGCTCGGCGTCGGAGTGCCGGTCGGAGAGCACGATCAGGCGGGCGCCGTCGGCGATGGCGGCGTCGGCCTCGGCGCAGATCTTCTCGATGCGGGCGGCCAGCGCGTCGCCGCCGCCGGAGACCCGGTAGAGGCCGGAGAGGGTCACGGCCTTCATGCCGGGCATGTCGCCGTCGGCGTTGATGTGGATGAGCTTGGCCAGCTCGTCGTTGTCGATGACCGGGAAGGGCAGGGTCACGCTGCGGCAGGAGGCCGCGGTGGGCTCCAGGAGGTTGCCCTGGGGGCCGAGGGAGGAGATCAGCGAGGTGACGAGCTCCTCGCGGATGGCGTCCAGCGGCGGGTTGGTGACCTGCGCGAAGAGCTGGGTGAAGTAGTCGAAGAGCAGCCGGGGGCGCTCGGAGAGCGCGGCGATCGGCGAGTCGGTGCCCATCGAGCCGATCGGCTCGGCGCCGGTCTTGGCCATGGGGGCGAGCAGCACCCGCAGCTCTTCCTCGGTGTAGCCGAAGGTCTGCTGGCGGCGGGTGACCGAGGCGTGGGTGTGCACGATGTGCTCGCGCTCGGGCAGGTCGGCGAGCTCGATCAGGCCGGAGTCCAGCCACTCCTGGTAGGGGTGCTCGGCGGCGAGCTGCGCCTTGATCTCGTCGTCCTCGATGATGCGGTGCTCGGCGGTGTCGACGAGGAACATCTTGCCGGGCTGCAGGCGGCCCTTGCGGACGACCTTGGCCGGGTCGATGTCGAGGACGCCGACCTCGGAGGAGAGCACGACCAGGCCGTCGTCGGTGACCCAGTAGCGGCCGGGGCGCAGGCCGTTGCGGTCGAGGACCGCGCCGACCTGGGTGCCGTCGGTGAAGGTGACGCAGGCGGGGCCGTCCCAGGGCTCCATCATCGTGGAGTGGTACTGGTAGAAGGCGCGCCGGGCCGGGTCCATGGAGGGGGAGTTCTCCCACGCCTCCGGGACCATCATCAGCACGGAGTGCGGCAGCGAGCGGCCGCCGAGGTGGAGCAGCTCCAGGACCTCGTCGAAGGAGGCGGAGTCGGAGGCGTCCGGGGTGCAGACCGGGAAGATCCGCTCCAGTGCCGACTCCCCGAAGAGCTTCGAGGCGAGCTGGGACTCGCGGGCGCGCATCCAGTTGCGGTTGCCCTGGACGGTGTTGATCTCGCCGTTGTGCGCGACGAAGCGGTACGGGTGCGCCAGCGGCCAGCTCGGGAACGTGTTGGTGGAGAAGCGGGAGTGGACCAGCGCGATCGCGGTGGCGAAGCGGCGGTCGGACAGGTCCGGGAAGAAGGGCTCCAGCTGGCCGGTGGTCAGCATGCCCTTGTACACGATCGTGCGGGCGGACAGCGAGGGGAAGTAGACCCCCGCCTCGCGCTCGGCGCGCTTGCGCAGCGCGAAGGCCTTGCGGTCCAGGGCCAGGCCGGTGTTCTCGCCGTCGCTCACGAAGAGCTGGGAGAAGGCCGGCATGGTGGCGCGGGCGCCGTTCCCGAGCAGCTGCGGGGCGACCGGGACGACGCGCCAGCCGATGACGTCCAGGCCCTCCTCGCCGGCGATGGTCTCGATGCGGGAGACGGCGTCGGCGGCGGCCTGGGCGTCGGACGGCAGGAAGGCGATGCCGACGGCGTAGGCGCCGGCCTCGGGGAGCTCGAACGTGACGTTCTCGCGCAGGAACGCGTCCGGCACCTGGAGCAGGATGCCGGCGCCGTCGCCCGAGTCGGGCTCGGAGCCGGTGGCACCGCGGTGCTCCAGGTTCGTCAGGACGGTGAGCGCCTGTTCGACCAGCGCGTGGCTCGCCTCGCCGGTGAGGGTGGCCACGAAGCCGACGCCGCAGGCGTCGTGCTCGTTGCGCGGGTCGTACATCCCCTGCTGGGCGGGGCGCCCGTCCATGGGCGACCAGGCGGCGTGGGCGCTGCTGGTGGTCGCGGAGTGCGTGGACGCGAAGCGCATCGGCTCTCCCAACGTCGTCGTGGCATAGGCATTGCCGAGGGACGACGTTGGCCCTCCGCGAAATTTCGTGCAGGTTACAGGATGACCCGCTTCCCGAGAACCGAAAAGGGGCTTCCAACATGCGGACACCGCAGGCGCGGTGGGTCTTGGACGCGGACGGAAACGAGCCGTCCCACAGGGCGGCGTTCGGCGAGCGACATTGCCCGCGACGCCAGGGCCTTATGCCCGGTCGTCAACGAACCGAAACCGCGGGGTAACGGGTTAATTATGCAGTCACCCGTATGACACGTCACCCTACGACGGTCCCGAACAGTGCCCCCAGGGCGTATGTCACACCCGAGGCGGCGCCGCCGAGGGCGAGTTGGCGCAGTCCGCTGTACCACCAGGAGCGGGCGGTCACCCGGGCCACGACGGCGCCGCAGGCGAACAGTCCGGCCAGCGCGAGCAGCACCGCCGGCCAGATCGCGGAAGCGCCCAACAGATAAGGAAGGACAGGGAGAAGCGCGCCCAGCGCAAAGGATCCAAAGGAAGAAACGGCGGCAACGGCGGGAGAAGGAAGGTCGGACGGGTCTATGCCCAATTCCTCACGGGCATGGATCTCCAGCGCCTGCTCGGGGTCGCGGGACAGCTGCTCGGCGACCTTGCGGGCGAGCTCCGGCTCGACGCCCCGCGACTCGTAGAGGGCCGCGAGCTCCTCCTGCTCGTCCTTGGGGTGCTTGCGCAGCTCGTCCCGCTCGACGTCCAGCTCGGCCTGCACCAGCTCGCGCTGCGACGCGACCGAGGTGTACTCCCCCGCGGCCATCGAGAAGGCGCCGGCGGCCAGCCCGGCGAGGCCGGTGATGATGATCGTCTGCTGCGACAGCTCACCGCCCGCGACACCCGTCATCAGGGCGAGGTTCGAGACCAGACCGTCCATCGCGCCGAAGACGGCGGGGCGCAGCCAGCCGCCGTTGACGTCGCGGTGGGTGTGGTTGTCGCGGTGCGCCACATGCGTCGGTGCCGCGGCATCCATGATCTCCATGACGGACATATCGGGACCTGCTCCCTTCCACGAGGTGTGGGCCGATGGCGGCACTTCCCCCTGCAACCCCTCGAAGTTATGCGGGGATCACCCTCCGCCGCTAGCAAGGAAGGCCGAACTTACCGCGCTGACCTGCGGTTTCTTCGAAAAGTCGGTGATGACAGGCCCGTCACGGGCGGTGATCGGGCCGCTTGCCGACCGCTCGCCGAGGCTCTTCCGGGGCCGTACGGGGTCCCGGGCGGGGCGTCGACCGGGTGACCTCGCGGCCCGGCGCAGGAGAGCCGGGGCGCGGCGTGGCACGCATAGCACCATGAGCGCAGCGGACCCCCCGTCCCCGGAGCCGGGTGCCCCGGTCAGCGCCGTCGACGGCGTACGCGACCGGGCCCGCGGGGCGCTGCTCGGGCTCGCCGTGGGTGATGCGCTGGGCGCCCCCGCTGAGAACATGAAGCCCTCGCAGATCCGCCGCCGCTGGGGCCGGATCGAGGGCTACGTCGAGGACGACCCGGCCGGCACCGACGACACCGAGTACGCGATCTTCTCCGGACTGCTGCTGGCCGCGCACGGCTCGGCGCTGACCGTCGCGGACGTCGAGGCGGCCTGGCACCAGTGGATCGCCGACCGGGACGAGGGGCCGTTCCGCGGCGCCGGCTTCAGCGAACGCGGAACCCTGGAGAACCTGCGGCGCGGGCTGGCCGCCCCGATCTCCGCCCAGCACCGGCACGCCTGGAGCGACGGGCTGGCGATGCGCGCCGCGCCGTTCGGGGTGTTCGCGGCCGGCCGGCCCGCCGAGGCCGCCCGGCTGGTCGCCATCGACGGCACGGTCAGCCATGACGGCGAGGGGATCTACGGCGGCCGGGCGGTGGCCGCGGGGGTCGCCGCGGCGATGGTCGCCCTCCCCCAAGGACCCTCCCGAGGCTCTGCGCCCGGCGGGGCCGCCCTCACCGACGTGGTGCTCGCCGCCGCGCTGTCCGTCGTCCCGGAGGACTCCTGGACCGCCCGCTCGCTGCGCCGGGCGGTGGGCGCGGCCCGGCGCTGCGGCCACGATCCGCGCATCACCCGGCTCGGCACGGAACGCGCGGTGCGCTCCGCCGTGGTGGTCGGCGGCTATCCCTGGACGGACCTGGCGCCGGAGGCGGTCGGACTGGCCTTCGGGGCGTTCGCGGCGGCCCGCGGGGACTTCCGGGACTCGGTGCTGACCGCGGTCAACATGGGCCGGGACGCCGACACCACCGCCGCGGTCGCCGGCGCCCTGGCCGGGGCCCTGGGCGGAGCCACCGCGATCCCGGCGGAGTGGGCCCGTGCCATCGGCCCGGCCCGCGGCAGCTGCCTCCCGTCGATGGCCGGCTACCACGTCCTGGACATCGCCGAGCTGCTGGCACCGGACGCGGTGGACGGGGGCCGGACCGGCGGGCCCGGTGCGGCACAGCCCGTTCCCGGGGCGCAGGCCGGTGCCGGGGTGGGGCCGGGATGAGCCTCGCGGTGAACGGCGGAGCGGACGCCGGCGCCGCGGGGGCCGCGCACAGCCGGATCGAGGGGCTGCTGCTGGGGCTGGCCGCGGGGGACGCCGCCGGGTGGCCCGCGGCACGGCACCGGGCGGCGCGGATGCCGGAGTGGACCCGGCGGCTCACCCGTGAGCTGGACACCTTCGCGGAGCAGAACGCCACCACCACCCTGCCGGTGCCGATCGCCCTGAACCAGCCGCCCGAGCCGCTGCGCCTGGGCCCGTCCGACGACGCCGAGTGGGCGGCCTTCACCGCCGGGTCCGTGCTGACCGCGGCCGGGGCGCTGCTCAGCGACCTGGGCCGGGACCGCCGGATGCGGGCCGCCCTCGACCTGGCCTGGAACGCGCTGGCGGGCGAGGTCGCCGCGGCCGCCGACCGGGCGCCCGAGGTGGAGTCCGCCGTCCTGCCGCTGCGCGCCCGGATCTCCGTACGCGCCGGGCTCGGCAACCTCGCCGCCGGGCTGCGGCCGCCCGCCACCGGCCACGACAACCCGCACTTCTTCGACGACGCGGCGTGCGTCCGGGCCGCCGTCCTGGCCGTGGTGCACCCGGGCGACCCGGCCGCGGCCGCCGACCTGGCCGAGTACGACGCGCGCTACACCCAGGACGGCGACGGGGTGCACGGGGCCCGGGCGACGGCCGCGGCGGTGGCCGTCGCGCTCGGCGGCGCCCCGGCGTCCGGCGCGGTGGACGCCGCGCTGGCCCAGCTGCCCGACGGCACCGAGATCCGCCGCAACGCCCTGCACGCGGTCCGCCTCGCCCGTACCCACGCCGCCGGCCGGCCCGGCCGCCCCGGCACCGCGTTCGCCCTGGTGCCGGTCCTGGAGCACGAGATCGTCGACCACGTCTACAGCTACGGCATCGCCGCCGCCGAGACCGTCCCCGTCGCCCTGGCCCTGGCGCTCGCGACCGACGGGCGGGTCGCCGAGGCGGTGCCGGCCGCCGCCTGCCTCTCCCGGGTCGCCGACTCCGCGCCCGCCCTCGCCGGGGCGCTGACCGGCGCGCTCGGCGGCGCCCCCGCCCTCCCCCGCACCTGGCGCGACGCCTGCCGGGTGCTGTCCGGCTGCGCACTGCCCCGGCTGGCCGGCACCGACCTCGTCGAACTGGCCGGCGCACTGGCCCGGGCGGAGCTGACCGCCCCGGAAGGACCCGCGGCCGCGGGCCCGGCGGACACCGGCCCCGCAGCCCCGCCCGATGCCGCGCCGGAGGCCGCTCCGGCACCCTCCCCCGCCCCCCTCGTGGAAGGACTCATCCGCACATGACGTACACCAGCGACACCGCACCGGAGAAGCCCGGCGCACCCGAAACCCTCGACCTCCAGGCCACCCAGGTCCTGCCCCTCACCCCCCTCACCTCCCCACCCCCCGCCGCCCCCGCCGTGTCCGCCCCGCCCACGCCCGTCGCACCGCCGGCCGCCCCCAAGACCCCCTCCCTGGAGGACCGGGCGATCGGCTGCCTGATGGGCGCCGCGGTCGGTGACGCGCTCGGCGGTGCGGTCGAGGGCCGGACGCCGGAGGAGATCGTCAGACGGCACGGCGGCCGGATCACCGGCATCGTCGGGCCGTTCCACGACGACTGGCGCACCGCCCGCCCCCTCGCGCCGTACCACAAGGGCAACGGCCACGTCACCGACGACACCCTGATGACCCATGCGCTGGTCCGGGTCTACGAGTCGGTGCGCGACCACCTCGACGCCTACGACGTCGCCGACCACCTCGTCCCGGACCTGATCGGCACCCCCCGCTGGATCCCGGAGCTGGAGGCCGAGGCGCTGCCGTTGCAGCGGATCTTCCTCGCGGAGAAGTGGATCGTGGCCCGGCTGCACTACGGGCACGCCGATCCGCGCGAGGCGGGCGTCGGAAACATCGTCAACTGCGGTGCGGCGATGTACATGGCGCCGGTCGGTGTGGTCAACGCCGGCAATCCGGACCGGGCCTACGCCGAGGCGCTGGACATCGCCGGTGCGCACCAGTCCTCCTACGGGCGGGAGGCGGCCGGGGTGTTCGCCGCGGCGGTGGCCGCCGCTTTCCTGCCCGACGCCACCCCGTCCTCGGTCGTCGTGCAGGCGCTGCGGCTGGCGAAGGACGGCACCCGCGCCGCGATCGAGGCGGTCTGCGAGGCCGCCGCGCCGCTGCGCGACCACGAGTCGGCGCTGGCCCCGCTGCGGGCCGCAGTCGCCCCGTTCGACACCGTCGGCCCGGACTACCGCAACCCCTCGCTCGGCGCCCGCCGCCCCTCCCGGCTGCACGCGATCGAGGAACTGCCCATCGCCCTGGGCATGTTGCTGGTCGGCGGCGGGGACTTCCGGTCCACCGTGCTGGGCTCGGTCAACTACGGCCGGGACTGCGACTCGATCGCCACGATGAGCGGCGCGCTGGCCGGTGCGCTGCGCGGTGCCTCGGCGGTGCCGGAGGAGTGGAGCACCGAGGTCGCCCGGGCCAGCCGGCTCGATCTGCAGGCCCCCGGCGCGGCGCTGGCGACGGTCGCCCGCGAGATCTTCACCCGCGACCGGGCCCGGGCGCGCACCCACGAGCAGGCGTTCACCGCGATCTCGGCCATCCCGGCGCTGACGGAGGCGGGCGCACCGTGACGACGAAGGCTCCGGCCGCCGCCCGTCCGGCACCGCTCCGGCTGACCTGGGTGCAGCCCGAGGACCTGCTCGGGCACGAACTGCGGCAGGCGGCGGAGGACGGCCGGGACGCCGCCGCGGTGGCCGGGATCGCGCGGCGCTGGCAGGAGGCGGGCGGAGCACCGGCACCGGAGCGGGCGGGCGCCTCGGACCGCCCCGCGGACCCGGCCCTGCGCACCACCGCGACCGCCCTGCTCGACGAACTCGCCGCGCTGCCCGGCCCGTTGGCCGATGACGAGCCCACTGAGCTGACGGGCATTCAGGCCGCTTGTGCCTCATGGCCGTTGGCGCGTACCGACGCGGTACCCGAGGGCCCGGCCGTCGCCCGGCTGGAGGCCGCCTGGCTCGGGCGGGCGGCCGGCTGCCTGCTCGGCAAGCCCGTCGAGAAGCTGCCGCTGAACGGAATCCGGGCGCTCGCCCGCGCGACCGGGAACTGGCCGCTGACCTCGTACTTCACCGAGAACGGGCTCGATCCGGCGGTGGCCGCGCGGTACCCGTGGAACCGCCGCAGCCGCGCCACCTCGCTCGCCGGGAACATCGACGGGATGCCCGAGGACGACGACCTCAACTACCCGGTGCTGAACCTGCTGCTCCTCGAACGGCACGGGCCCGACTTCACCACCGCCGACGTGGCACGGCTGTGGCTCGACGAGCTGCCCGCCGGGCGGACCTTCACCGCCGAGCGGATCGCGTACCGCAATGTGCTGGACGGCATCGAGCCGCCGCACACCGCGCGCCACCGCAACCCGTTCCGGGAGTGGATCGGCGCGCAGATCCGGGCGGACGTCTTCGGCTGGACCCGGCCCGGCGACCCGGCCGGCGCCGCGGCGCTGGCCTGGCGGGACGCCACCCTCAGCCACACCGCCAACGGCGTCTACGCGGCGATGTTCACGGCCGCCGCGCTGGCCGCGGCCGGGGGCGGCCGCACCGATGTGCACGGCGCGCTGCGGGCCGGCCTCGCGGTGGTCCCGCCGCGCTCCCGGCTGGCCCGGGCGGTCCGCCGCGGTATCGCCCTGGCCTGTGAGGCGCCGGACCGCACACCGGCCGGATTCGCCGCCGTGGCCGACCAGTTGCACGCCGCGTACGGCCACCACCACTGGGTGCACGCGGTGCCGAACGCCGCGCTGCTGGCCGCCGCGCTGACCCATGCCGACGGTGACTTCGCCGGTTCCGTCTGCCGGGTGGTGTCCGGCGGCTGGGACACCGACTCCAACGGGGCGACCGCCGGTTCGCTGACCGGGCTGCTCGCCGGGTCGCCGGACGCGCTGCCCGGCCACTGGACCGCGCCGCTGCGCAACCGGCTCGCCACCGGTGTCGGCGGACTGGACGGCATCGGCTTCGACGCCCTCGCCCACCGCACCGCCGCGCTCGTCGTCCCGCCGGACCGAGCCGCCCCCTCGCCCGACCGACCGGAGGCGACCGCACCATGACCGACCCGTCCCTGTCCGGGATGTCCCGGCCCGCGGCCGGCGCCCCCGCCGGCCCGGACGCCGCCCGCTCCCCCGGCCCGCTCGCCGGACTGCGGGTGCTCGACCTCGCCACGCTGTTCGCCGGGCCGCTCGCCGCCACCCTGCTCGGCGACTTCGGGGCGGAGGTCGTCAAGGTCGAGCATCCGCGCCGGCCCGATCCCGCGCGCGGCCACGGGCCCGCCAAGGACGGCGTCGGGCTGTGGTGGAAGCTGCTGGGCCGCAACAAGAAGACCATGACGCTCGACCTGTCCCATCCGGGCGGCCGGGAGGTGCTGCTGCGGATGGCCGCCGGGGCGGACGTCGTCATCGAGAACTTCCGGCCCGGGACCCTGGAGAAATGGGGGCTGGGCTGGGCCGAACTCTCCGCCGTCAACCCGCGGCTGGTGCTGGCCCGGGTCACCGGCTTCGGGCAGTTCGGCCCGTACGCCCGGCGGCCCGGGTTCGGCACCCTCGCCGAGGCGATGAGCGGGTTCGCGGCGATCACCGGTGAGCCGGACGGGCCCCCGACCCTGCCGCCGTTCGGCCTCGCCGACGGCATCGCGGCGCTCACCGCGTCGTACGCCGTGATGGCCGCGCTGCACGGGCGGGAGGCCACCGGCCGCGGCCAGGTCGTCGACCTGGCCCTGATCGAACCGCTGCTGACCGTCCTCGGCCCGCAGCCGCTCTGGTACGACCAGCTCGGCCACGTCCAGCCACGCACCGGCAACCGCTCCGCGAACGTCGCCCCGCGCAACACCTACCGCACCGCCGACGGCTCCTGGGTCGCGGTCTCCACCTCCGCCGAGTCGGTCGCGGAACGGGTGATGCGGCTGGTCGGCCGGCCGGAGGTGATCGACGAGCCCTGGTTCGCGACCGGCGCCGGCCGGGCCCGGCACGCCGACGAGCTGGACGCCGCGGTCGGCGACTGGATCGCCCGGCACGACCGCGACGAGGTGCTGGCCGCCTTCGAACTGGCCGAGGCGGCGATCGCGCCGATCTACGACGTCCGGGACGTGCTGGCGGACCCGCAGTACGCGGCGCTGGGAACGATCACCGAGGTCCCGGACGACGAGCTCGGCCCCCTGCGGATGCAGAACGTCCTCTTCCGGCTGTCCGAGACCCCGGGCGCCGTCCGGTGGGCCGGCCGCCCGCACGGCGCGGACACCGACGAGATCCTGGCCGCCCTCGGCCTGGGCGAACCGGAGATCACCGGACTGCGGGAGGCGGGCGCGCTGTGACGAACGCCCCGCCGCTGCCCCGGGAATCCCCCGCCGTAACGCCGCTGACCTGGCTCTATGTGCCCGGCGACCGGCCCGGGACGGTCGCCAAGGCGCTCGGCTGCGGTGCCGATGTGATCGTGCTCGACCTGGAGGACGCGGTCGCCCCGGACCGCAAGGAGTACGCGCTGCGGGCCACCGCCGAGCTGCTGAGCGACCCGGCGCCGGGCCCGGCGCCGGTGCACGTCCGCGTCAACGCACTGGACGGTCCGCTCGCCGAGCGCGAGATCCGCACCCTCGCCGCGCTTCCGGGGCTGGCCGGGCTGCGGCTGCCGAAGGTGCAGGGGCCGGCCGACATCCGACGGGCCGCGGGCTGGGCCACGACGGCCGCCGGACCGCTCGGCGTACCGGCGGACGAACGGTTCGCCGAGCAGGTGACCACCCCGGTGGCCGGGCCCGCCCTCGGCCGCCGGCTCGCCGCCGGGCGCACCGCCCGCGGCGCCCGCCCGGCCCGTCCCGGCCCCGGTACGGCCACCGCCACCCTCGCCCCCGCGGCCGGCCTGGCCACCCGGGCGCTGCCCGCCACCCCGGCGCTCTACGCCCTGCTGGAATCCGCCCTCGGCATCGAGCACGCCTTCGCCATCGCCACCGCCCACCCGGCGCTGCGCGGGATCGCGCTCGGCGAGGCCGACCTCGCGGCGGAGCTGGGGGTACGGGACGAGGCGGGGCTGGCCTGGCCGCGCAGCCGGGCGGTGGTCGCGGCCCGGGCGGCCGGGCTGGCGCCGCCGCCGCAGTCGGTCTATCCGGACGTGCACGACCTGGAGGGGCTGGCCCGGTCCTGCGCCGAGGGCCGGGCCATGGGGTTCCTGGGCCGGGCGGCGATCCATCCGCGTCAGCTCCCGGTCATCGAGGCGGCCCATCTGCCCTCACCGGAGGAGGTCGAGGCGGCGGCGGAGATCGTCCGGGCGGCCGCCGCGGACGGTGGGGCCCAGGCGCTGACGGACGGGCGGTTCGTGGACGCGGCGGTGGTGGCCGGCGCCCGGCGGGTGCTGTCGCTGGCCGAGCGCAGACAATGAGGCGGCCCGGGACCGGTGGGTCCCGGGCCGCCTCAGGCCTCGAAGAACGTCAAAACCTTTCAGGCCTTCTTGCTGTCCGCAGCCTCGGCGGCCGGCTCGTCCGCCGCCTCCGCCTGCGCCTTCCCGTCCGGCGCCGGGTCGGCCTGCTCCGCCTTCTCCGACCCCGCGGCCTTCTCTGCCTGGTCCGTCTTTACGGCGGGCTTCTCGGCCTTCTCCGTCTTCTCGCTCTTCTCCGTCTTCACGGCGGGCTTCTCGGCCGAACCCTCGCCCTCGCCGTCGGCGGGCTCGCCCGCCCCGCCGTCCTTGCCGGCCGCGGCGGCCTCGGCGGCCGCGCGCTCCTCCAGCGCACCCGGCTCGACGACCTCTTCACGTCCGGGCGCCTTCTTGGCGGAGACCACGAAGTAGACGACGGCCAGCACGAAGACGATCAGTGCGGTCCAGACGTTCAGCCGCAGGCCCAGGATGTGGTGCGCCTCGTCGACCCGCATGTATTCGATCCAGGCGCGGCCCGCGCAGTAGGCGGCGACGTACAGCGCGAAGGCCCGCCCGTGACCGAGCCGGAAGCGCTTGTCGGCCCAGATCACCAGCGCCGCGACGCCGAGGCACCACAGGCACTCGTAGAGGAAGGTCGGGTGGTACGTACCGCCGACGCGTCCGATGGCCGGGTCGGAGCTGATCTTCAGCGCCCAGGGGACGTCGGTCGGCTTGCCGTAGAGCTCCTGGTTGAACCAGTTGCCCCAGCGGCCGATCGCCTGGCCGATCGCCAGACCGGGGGCCAGTGCGTCGGCGTAGGCCGGCAGCGGGATGCCGCGGCGGCGGCAGCCGATCCAGGCGCCGACCGCGCCGAGCGCCACGGCACCCCAGATGCCCAGACCGCCCTCCCACACCTTGAAGGCATTGAGCGGGTGCCCGTCCTTGCCGAAGTACGGTTCGTACGTCGTGATGACGTGGTAGAGACGGCCGCCGACCAGTCCGAAGGGCACGGCCCACACGGCGATGTCGGCGACCGTGCCGGAGCGGCCGCCGCGCTGGACCCAGCGCTTGTTGCCGAGCCAGACGCCCACGAAGACGCCGATGATGATGCAGAACGCGTAGCCGCGCAGCGGGATCGGGCCGAGGTGTACGACGCCGACCGACGGGCTGGGAATGAATGCGAGTTCCATGGCAGGGACGACGCTACCGCGCCGGGCCGGGTCGGCGACAACCCGCCCGGCAACGGCTGCGTAACGACCCCACCGGTGTGTGGTGACGCTGTGTGGCTAGGAGGAGGGCGGCGCCATCGCCCCGTGGGTGGCGTGCGCGCCGGTGCCGGGTGCGCCGCCGGCGCCCTTGCCCGGGGAGGCAGTTGCGGCGGGCGGGGCGCCGTGTCCCCGCGGCGCGCCGTGGCCCGACGAACCGCCGTGGCCCGACGAGCCGCTGTGGCCCGACGAGCCGCCGTGGCCGGGTGAGGCGCCGTGGCCCGGTGAGGCGCTCCGGGCGGACGGGGCGCCGGTGCCGGGCTGCTTGCCCTTGTTGGCGTCCAGGACCATCTTCTTCAGGTCCGCCGGGGTCATCCGGCCGCCCTTGACCTTGGACAGGTCCTTGCCGTTGAGCAGGACGGTCGGGGTGCCGCGGTACCCGGACCTGGTGAAGGCGTCGTTGGACTTGCGGACGAAGGCGTCGTACTTGCCGTCGTTGACGCAGGCGGTGAAGGCGGGGGTGGGCAGGCCCTTGACCTTGCCTGCCAGCTGGAGGAGGTACTTCTTGTCGGCGAACTTGTCCTGCGGCTCGGGCGGCTGGTTCGCGTAGAGGACGTCGTGGAAGTCGCGGAACCGTCCGGCGTCCTGGGCGCACAGCGCGGCGTTGGCGGCGTTGAGGGAGCCCTTGCCGCCGGCGTTGCCGTCGATGATCGTCACGAGGTGGTACTCGCTCTTCAGCCGGCCGCTGTCCTGGAGTTCGTGGATCACCGGGCGGAAACCGATCTCGAACTGCTGGCAGGCGGGGCAGCGGAAGTCCTCCCACACCGTGAGGGTGGAGGGGGCGTTCGGTGCGCCCACCGGGACGGCTGGTTTGCTGCCGCCGCTGGCCTGCTTCGGCAGGGCCGTCTCGTTGTCGGAGCTGCTGCCGCCGCTGCCCGACGACGCCACCCAGGCGGCGACGCCGCCGGCGATCGCCAGCACCACCAGCACCGCCCCGGCGACGATCGCCTGCCGGCTGCGCCGGGCGCGCGCCTTCTCCTTCTCCCGCTGGGCCTGCAGCCGCTCGCGGGCGCTTCTCTTACCCTCTTCGTTCTTCTGGCTCACGCCCCTGACAAACGAAGCGGAGGGGTGCCGCCGCACCCCTCCGCACCGATGTTCGCCCTATCGAGGGACGGTGTTCCGGGCCACCGTGGACGTCCGCCCGGCCGCCCGCCGCGCCTCCGGACCGGCGGCCGTCCCTCCGGCCCACGGCCTCATCAGGGGCGCTTGCGCACGCCCTCGGCCAGTTCGCCCGCCAGGGCGCGCACCCCGGCGAGACCGGCCGGTTCGTCGCCGTCGGCCTCCAGCAGCCGCTTGACGAACGCCGAGCCGACGATCACCCCGTCCGCGAACCGGGCCACCTCGGCGGCCTGGGTGGCGTTGGAGACGCCCAGGCCGACACAGACCGGCAGCTCGGTCGTCGCGCGGGTGCGCACCACCAGTTCCTGGGCCTCCCGGCCGACGGATTCCCGGGTGCCGGTGACGCCCATCAGGGAGGCGGCGTAGACGAAGCCGCTGCCGGCCGCGGTGATCTTGGCGAGCCGCTCGTCCCGGCTGCTCGGTGCGACCACGAAGACGGTGGCCAGGCCGTGCTGCTCGGCGGCCTTGCGCCACACCTCGGACTCCTCGACGGGGAGGTCCGGCAGGATGCAGCCGGCGCCGCCGGCCTCGGCCAGGTCGGCGGCGAACCGCTCGACACCGTAGGCGTCGACGGGGTTCCAGTACGTCATGCACAGCACCGGCGCGCCGGTGGCGGCGTGCACGTCGCGGACCGTGCGGATGACGTCGACGATCTTCACGCCGCCGCGCAGCGCGATGTCGTCGGCGGTCTGGATGACCGGGCCGTCCAGGACCGGGTCGCTGTGCGGCAGGCCGACCTCGACGATGTCGCAGCCGCCGTCCAGCATCTCGGTCATCGCGCGGATGCCGCCGTCGACGGTCGGGAAGCCGGCCGGGAGGTAGCCGACGAGCGCGGCGCGGTTCTCCGTCTTGGCCCGGGCCAGTACGGAATCGAGCAGTCCGATGTTGCCCGCCATCACTTCTCCCCCTCGCCGGTCGGCTGGACGGCGCCGTTGACGTCCGCCTCGCCCTTGTCGTCGTACAGCCCGAAGTACCGCGCCGCGGTGTCCATGTCCTTGTCGCCGCGGCCGGAGAGGTTGACCAGCAGCAGGCCGTCCGGGCCCAGCTCGCGGCCGACCTCCAGGGCGCCGGCCAGCGCGTGGGCGCTCTCGATGGCCGGGATGATGCCCTCGGTGCGGGACAGCAGCCGCAGTGCCTGCATCGCGGCGTCGTCGGTGACGGCGCGGTACTCGGCGCGGCCGACGTCCTTGAGGTAGGCGTGCTCGGGGCCGATGCCGGGGTAGTCCAGGCCGGCCGAGATCGAGTACGGCTCGGTGATCTGGCCGTCCTCGTCCTGGAGGACGTAGCTGCGCGAGCCGTGCAGGATGCCGGGGGTGCCCTCGGTGAGGGTGGCGGCGTGCTCTCCGGTCTCGACGCCGTGGCCGCCCGGCTCGCAGCCGATCAGCCGGACGCCGGTGTCGGGCAGGAAGGCGTGGAACAGGCCGATGGCGTTGGAGCCGCCGCCGACGCAGGCCAGCGCGGCGTCCGGCAGGCGGCCGGCGCGCTCCAGGATCTGCCGGCGGGCCTCGACGCCGATGACGCGGTGGAAGTCGCGCACCAGGGCGGGGAAGGGGTGGGGGCCGGCGACCGTGCCGAAGAGGTAGTGGGTGCGGTCGACGTTGGCGACCCAGTCGCGGAACGCCTCGTTGATGGCGTCCTTGAGGGTGCGGCTGCCGGACTTCACGGCGATGACCTCGGCGCCGAGCATCCGCATGCGGGCGACGTTGAGCGCTTGCCGCCGGGTGTCGACCTCGCCCATGTAGATGGTGCAGTCGAGGCCGAAGAGGGCGCAGGCGGTGGCGGTGGCGACGCCGTGCTGGCCGGCGCCGGTCTCGGCGATGACCCGGGTCTTGCCCATGCGCTTGGTGAGCAGCGCCTGGCCCAGCACGTTGTTGATCTTGTGTGAGCCGGTGTGGTTGAGGTCCTCGCGCTTGAGGAACACCCGGGCGCCGCCGGCGTGTTCGGCGAACCGCGGCACCTCGGTGAGCGCGCTGGGGCGCCCGGTGTAGTTGACCATCAGGTCGTTGAGCTCGGCGGCGAACGCCGGGTCGGCCTTGGCCTTCTCGTACTCGGCCGCGACCTCGTCGACCGCGGCGACCAGCGCCTCGGGAATGAACTTGCCGCCGAAGGCGCCGAAATAGCCTTCGGGACTGGGCACCTGCCCGTCGGGGTCGGGAAGGAAGAAATCGGAGGACATGAAACGCACTCCTCGATCGGGGCGAAATGCCCCGCACTATGGGATTTCGGACATCACGCTACGGGAGGGGCTGCCGCGCAGGCCGGTTCCGGGGACGGACGTCCGTCCCCGGTCAGCGTGCGGCAGCGCCGCGCCATCGGCGCCCGTTGATCTGTCCCGGCTCCGAGCCGATGTGGTAGCGCACCCGCCGTCCGCGGACCCGGCGGGCGGGCGCGCGGCAGCCGCGGTGCCACGGGGGCAGCGCGCAGGCGAGCAGCACCGCCGGGCCGGAGCGGGGGTCCGTGCCGGGGCGGCGGGTGCGGGAGGAGGTGGCGGTCATCCGAAGGTCCGGGGCGTCAGGCCCGTCCGTGGCGGATCGCCGGGTGGGAACCGGCGGCGACCAGGTCGGCCACCGCGGTCTTGGGGTCCTTGCCGGTGACCAGCGACTCGCCGACCAGGACCGCGTCCGCGCCGTCGTTGGCGTAGGCGATCAGGTCGTGCGGTCCGCGGACGCCGGACTCGGCGATCTTGACGATGTGGTCCGGGATCTCGGGGGCGACCCGGGCGAAGTTGCCGCGGTCGACCTCCAGCGTCTTGAGGTTGCGGGCGTTGACGCCGATGATCCGGGCGCCGGCGTCCACCGCGCGGGCGACCTCTTCCTCGTCGTGCACCTCGACCAGCGGCGTCAGCCCGATCGACTCGGCCCGTTCGATCAGCGAGACCAGCGCCTCCTGGTCCAGCGCGGAGACGATCAGCAGGGCGAGGTCGGCACCGTAGGCGCGGGCCTCCCACAGCTGGTAGGCGGTGACGATGAAGTCCTTGCGCAGCACGGGGATGTCGACCCGGGCCCGGACGGCCTCCAGGTCGGCCAGCGAGCCGCCGAACTTGCGCTGTTCGGTCAGTACGGAGATCACCGCGGCGCCGCCGGCCTCGTAGTCCGCGGCCAGGCCGGCCGGGTCGGCGATCGCGGCCAGCGCGCCCTTGGAGGGGCTGGAGCGCTTGACCTCGCAGATGACCGTGACGCTCTCGCCCTTGAGTGCCGCGACACCGTCCATCGCGGGGCGTGCCTTACGGGCCCGCTCCTTGAGCTCGTCGAGGGAGGTACGCGCCTGCCGCTCGGCCAGGTCGGCGCGGACCCCGTCGATGATCTCGTCGAGCACACTCACGCGAGCGGCCTCCTTCTTGAGCGGGAGAGGTGGACAGTGGCCCGTGGGACGCACTGCCCCATCCGGCTCTCCGATGGTATCCGCCGCGGCATGCAGGTCCCGCATCCGGTTGACCGTGGTCCCACAAGCTGGACACCTCCGCACCGGCGGTTCATGGCGCCAGGCCGCTGCCGAAGGGGAGGTTGCGGACGGCCGTGAAGACCAGCAGCAGGCCGCCCAGCGCCCACCAGTGCGCGGAGCGCGGCCGGGGTCTTGCCGTGGGGAGCCCGCGGGCCGCCCGGCCGAGCCAGACCGCCCAGAAGGCCGCACCGGCGGCGCAGGCGGCCACCAGGAGGGCGTTGGCCGCCAGGGCCGCGGTCAGGTCCGCGTGGGCGAGGGCGTGGACACTGCGCAGCCCGCCGCAGGCCGGGCAGAGGACTCCGGTGAGGTGCTGCAGCGGGCACACGGGGTAGTGGCCGGGCCGGTTCGGGTCCACGGCGCCGACGTAGCCGAAGGCGGCGAGGGCGGCGGCCAGGGTGCCCAGCGGGGCCCGGAGCCGGCGGGGCAGTCCGGCCGCCGGCGGGGCTGGGGGCCGGGCGCCGGCCGCGCGATCGCTCACGTGCCGATTGTGCGCGGCAACGCGCGAAGGCGCAGCTTCTCGGCCGCCGTACGGGGTGGGCACGGACGGCGGGTACGGCACCGGTGGGGTGCGTACGGGCCGGGAAGCGGCGCCTTCGGGGGCAGGGCGGTCCGGAGGATCACCCGGTGCGGGCCGGGCTCAGCCCTCCTGCGGCTGCGCCTGGGGGGTACGGGCCTTCGCCGCGCGCTTGGGCTCCTGGCCCAGGCCGGCCGCGCGCATCAGGCCGCCCGCGACGGCGCCGGCGCCGATGAGCACCATGCCGGCCCAGAAGCCGGGCACGCTCCCCAGCACGATGAAGGCTCCGGCGACACAGAAGCCGATGAACGAGATGATGACGCCGGTCCAGGCTGCGGGGGTGTGTCCGTGGCCACTGCTCGACATGAGTGCTCCTCGTTGCTCTATCGCGCCGGGGTCCGGGCGCGGTGATCCTCGGCGTCCATTGTCACCGATGCCGGGGAGAGCCCTTTTACCGGGTGGGGTCCTCGCCGCGGTCCAGGGACTTCCAGATCTCCTCCGGGCGGTCCAGGTCCGGGGCCGCCGGGGCGCGGCGCGGGCCGCGGGCGCCGCCGGGCGTGCGCTCGTACCGGCCCGACATCGCGGGCCAGCGGCGCCCGTACACCAGCGCCAGGAGGCCGGCGACGAGCAGCAGCAGACCGCCGGCCGCGGCCACCCAGGGCCAGCCGGTGTGCGTGACGTGATGCACATCGGCGCCGGTCAGGCCGACGGCGGTGGCCGCCTTCTCGCGGAGGGCGGAGGTGTCGGCGTTGCCGAGCACGGCGGCGACGACGATGCCGGTGCCGCTGAGCGCGAGCAGCGCGGCGACCGCGACCCGGCCGGCCCGGCGGACCGCGAAGACGGCGACCAGCGCGGCCAGGCCGACCACGGCCAGTGCGCCGGGGACTCCGGTGACGTCGGCGCCGGTGACCGTGCGCGGCAGTTCGCCCTGGGCCAGCACCGCGGAGCCGCGGGCCCAGGTGCGGCCGGACGCCAGCAGGGCCAGCCCGGCGCCGGCCGCGCCGGTCAGCAGCGCGAGCGCGAGGCTGCGCCGGGCGCCGCCGGCCCGGGCCGGGCGGGGCGCGGTACCGGCCGGGGGCACGGTCCCGTCGGCGGGCGCGGGGTCCGGGGACCCGGTGGCGTCCGAGGGCTCGGTGTCGGCGGGGGTCTGCGGTGCGGCACTCACGCGTACCACTATCGCGCACCGGCCGGCGGGGGCCGGTGCGCGGGGGTGGTCCGGGCTAGCGTCCCAGGTGGTTGGCGGTGTGCACGGCGCGGAGCACCGCCGCCGCCTTGTTGCGGCACTCGGTGTCCTCGGCCACCGGGTCGGAGTCGGCGACCACGCCGGCGCCCGCCTGGACGTAGGCGGTGCCGTCCCGCAGCAGCGCGGTGCGGATCGCGATGGCGGTGTCGGAGTCGCCGGCGAAGTCGAGGTAGCCCACGCAGCCGCCGTACAGACCGCGCTTGGTCGGCTCCAGCTCCTCGATGATCTGCAGGGCGCGCGGCTTGGGCGCGCCGGAGAGGGTGCCGGCCGGGAAGCAGGCGGTGAGCACGTCGAAGGCAGTGCGGCCCTCGGCGACCTCGCCGGTGACCGTCGAGACGATGTGCATCACGTGGCTGTAGCGCTCGATGGACATGAAGTCGACGACCTCGACGCTGCCCGGTGCGCAGACCCGGCCGAGGTCGTTGCGGCCGAGGTCGACCAGCATCAGGTGCTCGGCGCGCTCCTTGGGGTCGGCCAGCAGCTCGTCGGCGAGGGCCTGGTCCTCCTGGACGTCGGCGCCGCGCGGGCGGGTGCCGGCGATCGGGTGGACCATGGCCCGCCCGCCCTCGACCTTCACCAGCGCCTCGGGGCTGGAGCCCACCACGTCGAAGGCGCTGCCGTCGGCGGCCTCGAAGCGGAAGAGGTACATGTACGGGCTGGGGTTGGTGGCCCGCAGCACCCGGTAGACGTCCAACGCGCTTGCCGTACAAGGGGTTTCGAAGCGCTGGGAGGGCACCACCTGGAAGGCCTCGCCGGCCCGGATGCGCTCCTTGATGTCGTCGACGGCCTCCTGGTAGGCCGGGCCGCCCCATTCGGCGGTGTACGCGGGGACCTCGGACGGCGGCAGCGCGGCGGCGCTGGGCGGCGCGGGCCGGGAGAGGTCGTCGGCCATGGTGTCCAGGCGGGCCACCGCGTCGGCGTACGCCTCGTCGATGCCGGTGTCGAGGTCGTTGTGGTTGATCGCGTTGGCGATCAGCAGGACCGTGCCGTTCCAGTGGTCGAGGACCGCGAGGTCGGAGGTGAGCAGCATGGTCAGCTCGGGCAGGTGGAGGTCGTCGGCGGTGCTGTCGCCGATCTTCTCCAGGCGGCGCACGATGTCGTAGCCGAGGTAGCCGACCATGCCGCCGGTGAAGGGCGGCAGGCCGGCGCCCTCGATGAGGTCGCGGGGGGTGTGCAGGGTCTCGACGGTGGCGCGCAGGGCGGCCAGCGGGTCGCCGTCGGCGGGCACGCCGACCGGCGGGGTGCCGAGCCAGTGCGCCCGGCCGTCGCGGGTGGTGAGGGTGGCGGCGCTGCGGACACCGACGAAGGAGTAGCGCGACCACGTGCGGCCGTTCTCGGCGGATTCCAGCAGGAAGGTGCCGGGGCGCTCGGCGGCGAGTTTTCGGTACAGCCCGACCGGTGTGTCGCCGTCCGCCAGCAGCCGCCGGGTGACGGGGATGACCCGCCGGTCCTTGGCGAGCGTACGGAAGGTGTCGAGGTCCGGATGGGCGGTGCCGGTGGTTCCCGTGGTCATGGCAGCGGAGCCTACTGGTCCTGGGGGTCCCCGGTCGTCAGCACATCCGCGTCGAAGCAGGTGCGGGCGCCGGTGTGGCAGGCGGCACCGACCTGGTCGACCTTCACCAGGAGGGTGTCCGCGTCGCAGTCCAGGGCGACCGACCTGACGTACTGGACGTGGCCGGAGGTGTCGCCCTTGACCCAGTACTCCTGGCGGCTGCGGGACCAGTACGTGCAGCGTCCGGTGGTCAGGGTGCGGTGCAGCGCCTCGTCGTCCATCCAGCCCATCATCAGCACCTCACCGGTGTCGTACTGCTGGGCGATGGCGGGCACCAGGCCGTCGGCGCCGCGCTTGAGGCGGGCGGCGATCGCGGGGTCCAGTGCGGAGTCGGCGAGGGGCGTGCGGCTGCTGCTCATGGCTCCATTGTGCCGTGCGGCCCCTGTCATCCTGCAGATATGCCTCCGCAACCGCCGCCGCCCGTACCACCGCCCCCGCCGGACCCGGACCGGGCCGCGCGGGTGGCGGCGCGGGTGCTGGGGGCGGTGTTCGCGGCGGCGGTGGTGGTCGCGGTGGTGGTGCTGCTGGTGCTGCTGCACCGCTGAGGGCACGGCAGCGGGGCACGTCCCGGTACGGCCTGCCGGTACGGGCCGGTGGCCCGGCGGGGCCGGCGGGCCGGAGCCCCTCGGGCACCGGTCAGATGCCGAGCTTCGCCGCCAGCAGCCGGTCGACCGCCTCCTTGTCGCCTTCCAGCTGCACGTCGGCGGCCTGCTGCCGGCCGAAGGCGAACATCGTCAGCTCGCCCGGCTCACCGACGACCGTGACGACCGGCGTGCCGCGGTGGGCGACCGCCGTGCGCCCGTCCGGGCGGCGCAGCACCAGCCCGACCGGTGACGTACGGCCCAGCACGCGGGCCATCCGCTCGATCCGGGTCCACAGCGCGTCCGCGAAGACGGGGTCCACCGCGCGCGGGGTCCACTCCGGCCGGGCGCGCCGGACGTCCTCGGAGTGGACGTAGAACTCGACGGTGTTGGACGCCTCGTCGACCGGCTTGAGTGCGAACGGCGACAGCCTGGGCGGGCCGGTCCTGATCAGGTGGATCAGCTCGCCGTACGGCTTGGCCGCGAACTCCGCCTGCACCCGCCGCAGCCGGGCCGCCAGCGGTTTGACCAGCAGTCCGCCGGCCGCGTCGGCGCGCCGCTCGCGGACGACCACGTGCGCGGCCAGGTCCCGGGTGGTCCAGTTCTCACAGAGCGTCGGCGCCTCGGGCCCGGCGCTCTCCAACAGGTCGGCGAGGAGGAGCCGTTCACGCTTCGCATGGGTCGACATACCGGCCAGCCTACGGCCGGTCGCGATCACCTGCCACGGCGCCGCGCTGGTGCGGGCGACGGGCCGGAGGGCCCCGCAGGGGTCCGGGACGGCCCCAGGCCCAGGTGTTCCTTCAGGATGCGTTCCAGTTCGCGGGCGGCGCGGGACGGGGAGACGTCGCCGCGGTGGGCGACGGAGACGACCCGGTGCATGCCGGGGGTGGCGAAGGGCGTGATGCGCAGGCCGGAGCGTTCGGCGACCATGCTGGGCACGACGGCGATGCCCAGGCCGGCGCGGACGAAGCCGAGGACCGCGTCCATCTCGCCGCCCTCGACGGTGAAGGTCGGCTCGAAGCCGGCCGCGCGGCACGCCGCAGTGGTGAATTCCCGCAGGTCGTAGCCGCGGCGGAACATGGCCAGCGGGCGGCCGCGGAGGTCCTCGACGCGGATCCGGGTGCGCCGGCCGGTCACCGGGGCGGGCCGGTCCGGGGCGGAGACCACGACCAGTTCCTCGCGCAGCAGCTCGGAGGTGGCCAGGGCGGGGGCCTGGACGGGCAGCGGGGTGATGATCAGGGCGAGGTCGAGGGCGCCGTCGGCCAGGGCGCGCACCAGGTCCTGGGAGCCGTCCTCGGTGACGATCAGGTCGACGCCGGGGTAGGTCGCGTGGAAGGCGCTCAGGACGTCGGGGACGAGGCTGGCGCAGAGGCTGGGCGGGGCGCCGAGCCGGAGCCGGCCGCGGCGCAGCTGGGCGACCTCCTGCACCTCGCGGCGGGCGGTCTCGGCGTCGGCGAGGATCCGGCGGGCGAGCGGCAGCAGGGTCTCGCCGGCGTCGGTGAGGGTGATGTGGCCGCGGGCGCGGTGGAAGAGCTCGGCGCCCAGCTCCCGTTCGAGGGACCGGATCTGCTGGGACAGGGAGGGCTGGGCGACGTGTTCGCGCTCGGCGGCGCGGGTGAAGTGGCGGGTGTCGGCGACCGCGGTGAAGTAGCGGAGCTGCTGCAGCTGCATAAGGGGAATGTAAGGCATCGATAGGCTGAGGCTATCGAGATGAGCCGGAGCATGTCTTGGACTGATGACGGCGCGCTCCCTACCGTCGGGACCCATGGCACTGGGCATACGGACGGACCGACGGCCGTCCATGGCGCGCACCATGTGGGACTCGTCGGTCGGCAAGAAGACGGTGATGGCCGTGAGCGGGCTGGTCATGCTGCTCTACCTGGTCGTCCACATGATCGGGAACCTGAAGATCTTCTTCGGGCCGGGCGAGTTCAACCACTACGCGCACTGGCTGCGGGTGGTCGGTGAGCCCTTCATGCACGAGGAGTGGACGCTCTGGCTGGTCCGCGTCGTCCTCCTCGCCGCCGTCGTCGCCCACGCCACGTCCGCGTACCAGCTCAGCCGCCGCGACATCAGGGCACGGCCCGCCAAGTACGTCCACAAGCGGCCCAGGGCGAGTTACGCGACGCGCACGATGCGCTGGGGCGGGGTCATCCTCGGCCTGTTCCTCGTCTGGCACCTGCTCGATCTGACGACCGGAACCGTGCACCCGGGCGGCTTCCAGGAGGGCCACCCGTACCAGAACGTGGTGGACACCTTCTCCACCTGGTACGGCAACGTGCTCTACATCGTCGCGATGCTGGCGCTCGGCCTGCACGTCCGGCACGGCTTCTGGAGCGCCGCGCAGAGCCTGGGCGTCGGCAGCCGCACCCGTGACCGCCTCCTGAAGACCACCGCCGACGTCCTCGCGCTGGTACTGACGGTGGGCTTCGTCTCCGTACCCGTCGCCGTCATGACCGGAGTGGTGAGCTGACCATGTCTCCTTACGCCGACTACGCGACCGGGGAGCCGGTCGCCGACACCAAGGCACCGGCCGGGCCGGTCGCCGAGCGCTGGGACCGGCGCCGCTTCGAGGCGAAGCTGGTCAACCCGGCGAACCGCCGCAAGCACACCGTCATCGTCGTGGGCACCGGGCTCGCCGGCGGCGCGGCCGGTGCCACGCTCGCCGAACAGGGCTACCACGTCGAGCAGTTCTGCTACCAGGACTCGCCGCGCCGGGCGCACTCGATCGCCGCGCAGGGCGGCATCAACGCGGCGAAGAACTACCGCAACGACGGCGACTCGATCCACCGGCTCTTCTACGACACCGTCAAGGGCGGCGACTTCCGGGCCCGCGAGTCCAACGTGCACCGGCTCGCGCAGATCTCGGTCGAGATCATCGACCAGTGCGTGGCGCAGGGCGTGCCGTTCGCCCGCGAGTACGGCGGTCTGCTCGACACCCGCTCCTTCGGGGGCGTCCAGGTCTCCCGCACCTTCTACGCCCGCGGCCAGACGGGCCAGCAGCTGCTGCTCGGCGCCTACCAGGCGCTGTCCCGGCAGATCGCGGCGGGCAACGTGACGATGCACCCGCGGACCGAGATGCTCGACCTGATCGTGGTCGACGGCCGGGCCCGCGGCATCGTGGCCCGCGACCTGATCACCGGGACGATCGACACGTACTTCGCGGACGCCGTCGTCCTGGCGAGCGGCGGCTACGGCAACGTCTTCTACCTGTCGACGAACGCCATGAACTCCAACGCGACCGCGATCTGGCGGGCGCACCGGCGCGGCGCGTACTTCGCCAACCCGTGCTTCACCCAGATCCACCCGACCTGCATCCCGCGCACCGGCGACCACCAGTCCAAGCTGACGCTGATGAGCGAGTCGCTGCGCAACGACGGCCGGATCTGGGTGCCGAAGGCCAAGGGCGACGACCGGCCGCCCGCCGGGATACCCGAGGACGAGCGCGACTACTACCTGGAGCGCAGCTACCCGTCCTTCGGCAACCTCGTCCCCCGCGACATCGCCTCCCGAGCCGCGAAGAACGTCTGCGACGAGGGCCGCGGCGTCGGCCCCGGCGGCCAGGGCGTGTACCTGGACTTCGCGGAGGCCCTCACGCGCTTGGGCCGCAAGGCCGTCGAGGCCAAGTACGGCAACCTCTTCGACATGTACCAGCGGATCACCGACGAGGATCCGTACGAGGTGCCGATGCGGATCTACCCCGCCGTGCACTACACGATGGGCGGCCTGTGGGTCGACTACGACCTGCAGACCACCGTCCCGGGCCTGTTCGCGATCGGCGAGGCCAACTTCTCCGACCACGGCGCCAACCGGCTCGGCGCGTCCGCGCTGATGCAGGGCCTGGCCGACGGCTACTTCGTCCTGCCGTCGACCATCAACGACTACCTGGCGCGCCATCCGCACGGGGAGGGGATCGACGCCGGCCACCCGGTCGTCCAGGAGGTGCTGGCCGACACCGAGGACCGGCTCCACCTGCTCCTCTCCGTCGACGGCGACCGCACGCCCGACTCCTTCCACCGCGAACTCGGCGAGCTGATGTGGGAGTTCTGCGGCATGGCCCGCACCGACGAGGGCCTGCGCAAGGCGCTCGACCGGATCCCGCAGATCCGCGAGGAGTTCTGGCGCCGCATCAAGGTGCCCGGTACCGGTGAGGAGTTCAACCAGTCCCTGGAGAAGGCGAACCGGATCGTCGACTACCTGGAACTGGCCGAGCTGATGTGCCTCGACGCGCTGCACCGGACCGAGTCCTGCGGCGGCCACTTCCGCGAGGAGTCCCAGACCCCCGACGGCGAAGCGGCCCGCAAGGACGAGGCGTTCGCCTACGCCGCCGCCTGGGAGTTCACCGGCACCGGCGAGGCACCCATCCTCCACAAGGAAGACCTGGTCTTCGAGTACGTCCACCCCACCCAGCGGAGCTACGCATGAGGCTCACCCTGCGCGTCTGGCGCCAGAAGAACGCCGGCACCGAAGGCGCCATGTCCACGTACGAGGTGGACGGCATCTCGCCCGACATGTCCTTCCTGGAGATGCTGGACGTCCTCAACGAACGGCTCATCCTGTCCGGCGACGAACCCGTCGCCTTCGACCACGACTGCCGCGAGGGCATCTGCGGCGCCTGCTCGCTGGTCATCAACGGCGAGGCGCACGGCCCGGAGCGCACCACCACCTGCCAGCTGCACATGCGGTCCTTCGAGGACGGCGACACCATCGACATCGAGCCGTGGCGGGCGTCCGCGTTCCCGGTGGTCAAGGACCTGGTGGTGGACCGCTCGGCCTTCGACCGGATCATCCAGGCCGGCGGCTACATCACCGCCCCGACCGGCTCCGCACCGGAGGCGCACGCCACCCCCGTGCCGAAGCCGGACGCCGACTTCGCCTTCGAGCACGCCGAGTGCATCGGCTGCGGCGCCTGCGTGGCCGCCTGCCCCAACGGCGCCGCGATGCTCTTCACGTCCGCCAAGGTCAACCACCTGGGCGTCCTGCCGCAGGGCGCCCCGGAACGCGAGTCCCGGGTCCTGGACATGGTGGCCCGGATGGACCAGGAGGGCTTCGGCGGCTGCACCCTCACCGGCGAATGCGCCACCGCCTGCCCCAAGGGCATCCCGCTGTTCAGCATCACCAGGATGAACCGCGAGTTCGTCCGGGCGGCACGCAAGCGGCGCTGAGCGCCCCGCCCCGGCGCCGGGGCGGGGCGGGGCACCGCGGTCAGCGGACCGGGTGCCCCGCCTCGCGCAGGGTCTGCTTGACCTCGCTGATGCGGAGGTCGCCGAAGTGGAAGACGGAGGCGGCGAGGACCGCGTCGGCGCCGGCGGCCACCGCCGGGGGGAAGTGGGAGAGTTCGCCGGCGCCGCCGGAGGCGATGACCGGGATGGTGACGTGCTTGCGGACCGCCTCGATCATCTCGACGTCGTAGCCGTCCTTGGTGCCGTCGGCGTCCATGGAGTTCAGCAGGATCTCGCCGGCGCCGAGTTCGGCGGCGCGGTGGGCCCATTCGACGGCGTCGATGCCGGTGCCGCGGCGGCCGCCGTGGGTGGTGACCTCGAAGCCGGACGGCGTGCCGGCGTCGGTGCGGCGGGCGTCGACCGACAGCACCAGGACCTGGCTGCCGAAGCGTTCGGCGATCTCGCGGATCACGTCGGGGCGGGCGATGGCGGCGGTGTTGACGCCGACCTTGTCGGCGCCGGCCCGGAGGAGTTTGTCGACGTCCTCCGGGGTGCGGACGCCGCCGCCGACCGTGAGCGGGATGAAGACCTGTTCCGCGGTGCGGCGGACCACGTCGTAGGTGGTCTCGCGGTTGCCGGAGGAGGCGGTGATGTCGAGGAAGGTCAGCTCGTCGGCGCCCTCCTCGCCGTAGATCCTGGCCATCTCGACGGGGTCGCCCGCGTCGCGGAGGTTCTGGAAGTTGACGCCCTTGACGACCCGTCCGTTGTCGACGTCCAGGCAAGGGATGACTCGGACCGCCAGGGTCATCGCGGTTCTCCTTCGGGGGTCCCGGGCGCGCCGCCCGGGGTCGCGCTGTCGCGGAATGCTTCGAGTTCGATCTGCACCAGCACCCGCGGATCGACGAAGCCGGAGACCACGAGCATGGTCGCGGCGGGCCGCACGGCGTCGAAGAGCTCCTTGTGGGCCCGGCCGACGGCGTCCACGTCGCGCACGTGGGTGAGGTACATGCGGGTGCGGATGACGGAGTCGGCGCCCAGGCCGAATTCCGCCAGCGCGTCGAGGCCCTTCCGGAAGGCCGCGCGCGCCTGTTCGTACGGGTCCCCCTCGCCGTGCAGCACCGTGCCGGTGAACGGCAGGGTGCCGGCGACGAGGACCCGGTCCCCGGCCGCGACGGCGCGTGCATGGCCGAAGGTCCCCTCCCAGGGGCTGTCGGACTGTACGCGCCGCACGGCCTCGCTCATCGGGACACCGCCTCCAGTGCTTCTTCCAGGGTGAACGCCTTGGCATAGAGCGCCTTGCCGACGATCGCGCCCTCCACACCTTCCGGGACCAGACCCGCGATCGCCCGCAGGTCGTCGAGGGAGGAGACGCCGCCGGAGGCGACGACGGGGCGGTCGGTGGCGGCGCAGACGTTCCGCAGCAGCTCCAGGTTGGGGCCCTGGAGGGTGCCGTCCTTGTTGATGTCGGTCACGACGTAGCGGGCGCAGCCCTCGGAGTCCAGGCGGGCCAGCGTCTCGTAGAGGTCGCCGCCGTCGCGGGTCCAGCCGCGGCCGCGCAGCGTGGTCCCCCGGACGTCCAGGCCGACCGCGATCCGGTCGCCGTACTCGGCGATGATCTTGGCGACCCACTCGGGGTTCTCCAGCGCCGCGGTGCCGATGTTGACCCGGGTGCAGCCGGTGGCCAGCGCCGCGGCGAGCGAGGCGTCGTCGCGGATGCCGCCGGACAGCTCGACCTTGATGTTCATCGAGCGGGCCACCTCGGCGATCTGCGCGCGGTTGTCGCCGGTGCCGAAGGCCGCGTCGAGGTCGACGAGGTGCAGCCACTCGGCGCCGGCCCGCTGCCAGGTGAGAGCCGCCTCCAGCGGGTCGCCGTAGGAGGTCTCGGAGCCGGACTCGCCGTGGACCAGGCGGACGGCCTGGCCGTCGCGGACGTCGACGGCGGGCAGCAGTTCAAGCGTGTTCACAGCGTTCACAGCGTTTCGATCCAGTTGGTCAGGAGCTGGGCACCGGCGTCGCCGGACTTCTCGGGGTGGAACTGGGTGGCCCACAGCGGGCCGTTCTCGACCGCGGCGACGAACGGCTCGCCGTGCGTGGCCCAGGTGACCTTCGGCGCGGCAAGGTGCGGGTTGCCGATCTCCAGCTCCCAGTCGTGCACCGCGTAGGAGTGCACGAAGTAGTAGCGGGCGTCGGCGGGCAGCCCGGCGAACAGCCGCGAGCCCTCGGGGGCGTCGACGGTGTTCCAGCCCATGTGCGGAACGATGTCGGCCTTGAGCGGGCCGACCGTGCCGGGCCACTCCTCCAGGCCTTCGGTCTCGACGCCGTGCTCGATGCCGCGGCCGAAGAGGATCTGCATGCCGACGCAGATGCCCATGACCGGGCGGCCGCCGGCCAGCCGGCGGCCGACGATCCAGTCGCCGCGGGCCTCCTTGAGCCCGCGCATGCAGGCGGCGAACGCGCCCACACCGGGGACCAGCAGCCCCTCGGCGTTCATCGCCCGGTCGAAGTCCCGGGTGATCTCCACGTCCGCACCGACGTGCGCCAGGGCACGCTCCGCGGAGCGGACGTTGCCGAAGCCGTAGTCGAGGACGACGACCTTCTTACGGGAGGACGGGGCGGTCAATTCCACACCTCCAGCCGCAGCACGCCGGCGGCCAGGCACATCGCCGAGCCGACGGAGAGCAGCACGATCAGGCTCTTGGGCAGCTGCTGCTTCCAGAACGAGTAGACGCCGCCGAGGAGGAAGAGCCCGAGCAGGATGAAGACGGTCGACAGGCCGTTCACGGGTTAAAGGGCTCCCTTGGTCGACGGGATGATCCCGGCCGCGCGCGGGTCGCGCTCGCTGGCGTAGCGCAGGGCCCGGGCCAGGGCCTTGAACTGGCACTCCACGATGTGGTGGGCGTTACGCCCGTACGGGACGTGGATGTGCAGGGCGATCTGCGCCTGGGCGACGAAGGACTCGAAGATGTGCCGGGTCATCGTCGTGTCGTACGTGCCGATCATCGGCGCCATGTTCTCGGGCTCGGTGTGCACCAGGTAGGGGCGGCCGGAGAGGTCGACGGTCACCTGGGCGAGCGACTCGTCCAGCGGGACGGTGCAGTTGCCGAAGCGGTAGATCCCGGACTTGTCGCCGAGGGCCTGCTTGAAGGCGGCACCGAGCGCGAGGGCGGTGTCCTCGATGGTGTGGTGGGTGTCGATGTGCAGGTCGCCGTCGGTCTTGACCTTGAGGTCGAACAGGCCGTGCCGGCCGAGCTGGTCGAGCATGTGGTCGTAGAAGCCGACGCCCGTCGAGACGTCCACCTCGCCCCGGCCGTCGAGGTCTATCTCGACGAGCACGGAGGTTTCCTTCGTGGTGCGCTCCACGCGTCCGACGCGGTTCATGCGCTCTGCTCCTTCGGGGGCGTGGGGGTGGTGTCCCCCACGTACGTCACTAGTTCACGGGCCGCGTCGAGGAACGCGTCGTTCTCCGCCGGGGTGCCCGCGGAGACCCGCAGCCAGCCCGGTACGCCGTTGTCGCGGACCAGCACGCCGCGGTCGAGGATCTGCTGCCAGACCGCGTGGGCGTCGTCGAACCGCCCGAACTGGACGAAGTTGGCGTCCGACTCCGTCACGGCGTAGCCGATCGCGCGCAGTTCGCGGACCAGCCGGTCGCGCTCCTGCTTGAGCTGCTCGACGTACTTCAGCAGGGTGTCGGTGTGCTCCAGCGCGGCCAGCGCGGTGGCCTGGGTGACCGCCGAGAGGTGGTACGGCAGCCGTACCAGCTGGACCGCGTCCACCACCGCCGGGTCCGCGGCGAGGTAGCCGAGGCGCAGCCCGGCCGCGCCGAAGGCCTTCGACATGGTGCGGGAGACGACGAGGTTCGGCCGCCCGGCGAGCAGCGGCAGCAGCGAGTCGCCGTGGCTGAACTCGATGTACGCCTCGTCGACCACGACCATCGACGGCTTGGCCGCCTGGGCCGCCTCGTACAGGGCGAGCACCGCCTCGGCCGGGACGGCGTTGCCGGTGGGGTTGTTGGGGGTGGTGATGAAGACGACGTCGGGGCGGTGCTCGGCGATGGCCCGCTCGGCCGCCGGTACGTCGATGGTGAAGTCGTCGTTGCGCGGACCGGAGATCCAGCCGGTGCCCGTGCCGCGCGCGATGAGCGAGTGCATCGAGTACGAGGGCTCGAAGCCGATGGCGGTGCGGCCCGGACCGCCGAAGGTCTGCAGCAGCTGCTGGATGACCTCGTTGGAGCCGTTGGCGGCCCAGACGTTCGCGACGCCGACCTCGTACCGGCCGGTGCGGGTGAGGTACCGGGCCAGCTCGGTGCGCAGCTCGACCGCGTCCCGGTCCGGGTAGCGGTTGAGGTCGCGGGCGGCCTCGCGCACCCGCTCCGCGATCCGCTCGACCAGCGGCTCGGGCAGCGGGTAGGGGTTCTCGTTGGTGTTCAGCCGTACCGGGACGTCGAGCTGCGGCGCGCCGTAGGGGGACTTGCCGCGCAGTTCGTCGCGTACCGGGAGGTCGTCCAGGCCGGCCACTGCGGAGGTGCGGGTCATGGGTGTGGTGCCTTGCATCCGTTGCGTCACTTGCCTTCGGGGAGCTTCCAGCCGAACCGGGCCTTGACGGCCGCCCCGTGTGCGGGCAGGTCCTCGGCCTCGGCCAGCGTCACGACGTGGTGCGCGACCTCGGCCAGTGCGTCCTTGGTGTAGTCGACGATGTGGATGCCGCGCAGGAACGACTGCACGGACAGGCCCGAGGAGTGGCAGGCGCAGCCGCCGGTGGGCAGCACGTGGTTGGAGCCCGCGCAGTAGTCGCCGAGCGAGACCGGCGCCCAGGGGCCGACGAAGATCGCGCCGGCGTTCTTCACCCGCTGGGCGACGGCGGCGGCGTCCGCGGTCTGGATCTCCAGGTGCTCCGCGCCGTACGCGTCGACGACCCGCAGGCCCTCCTCGACGCCGTCCACCAGGACGATCGCGGACTGCTTGCCGGACAGCGCGGGGACGATGCGGTCGTCGACGTGCCGGGTCGCGGCGACCTGCGGCTCCAGCTCCTTCTCGACGGCCTCGGCCAGCTCCACGGAGTCGGTGACGAGGACGGCGGCGGCCAGCGGGTCGTGCTCGGCCTGGCTGATCAGGTCGGCGGCGATGTGCGCGGCGTCGGCGGTGTCGTCGGCGAGGACGGCGATCTCGGTCGGTCCGGCCTCGGCATCGATGCCGATCTTGCCGGTGAAGTAGCGCTTGGCGGCGGCGACCCAGATGTTGCCGGGTCCGGTGACCATGTTCGCGGGCGGGCAGGACTCGGTGCCGTACGCGAACATTGCGACGGCGGTGGCGCCGCCGGCCGCGTAGACCTCGTCCACGCCGAGCAGCGCGCACGCGGCGAGGATCGTCGGGTGCGGCAGTCCGCCGAAGTCGGCCTGGGCCGGGGAGGCGAGCGCGATCGACTCGACACCGGCCTCCTGGGCCGGCACCACGTTCATGATCACGGACGACGGGTAGACCGAGCGGCCGCCGGGGGCGTACAGCCCGACCCGCTCGACCGGCACCCACTTCTCGGTGACCGTGCCGCCGGGGACGACCTGGGTGGTGTGCGCGGCGCGGCGCTGGGCGCGGTGCACGATGCGGGCGCGCCGGATGGACTCCTCCAGGCCCGCGCGCACGGCCGGGTCGAGCTCCTCCAGGGCACGGGCCAGCGCGGCGGCCGGCACCCGGACCTGGTCGAGCGTGACCCCGTCGAACTTCTCCGCGTACTCGATCAGCGCCGCGTCGCCACGATGATGCACGTCCTCGCAGATCGGCCGCACCTTCTCCAGGGCGGCTTCCACGTCGAACTCGGCACGGGGCAGCAGGTCGCGCAGGGCGCCGCCCTCGGGAAGGGCGTCACCGCGCAGATCGATTCGGGAGATCACGTCCCCAGTGTCTCAGACCCGCCCCCGCGCCCGGCCGCCCGTATCACTCAGTGATACACAGCGACGCGGGGGCCGGACGCACGGTGACCCGGCGCCGCGAAGTTGACCGGAGTTGGCCCTGACCACGCGTGTTCAACCGGTCACCGGGCGGGCAAGGGGCACGTAGCGGTGTACGGGGAGACCTGCGGGACCGGCCGCGGGACGCGCGCGGACCGGCGCACGGAATGCGTCCGAACAGGTTGCGACACGCGAAGACGGCGGAGCAGGCACGCGCCGCGGCGGACCACGGGACAGCAAGGGGGAACACAGTGATGGAGACCAGGGACGGCGACGCGCCCGCCGACCTGCGGCTGACCTCGGCGGAATGGAGCATGTGGCAGGCCTTCCGCAACGGCAGCACGTGCGATCTGCACATCGGGGACCCGGTCCGCGACGATCCGCACGGGCAGCACCTGTGGGGACCGGAGCGCCGGGTGCGGGCCCGCGTGGTGGCGCTGCTGATGCTCGACGGACCGCCGGCGCAGCCGGGCAGGGTATCGGCGCTGAAGCTCGTCGGCGCGTACATCACGGACACTCTCGACGTGGCGGGCGGCACGATCAAGCCATTCGTGGAACTGCGGGACTGCCGCTTCGAGGCGGAGGTGGTGCTGCCGGAGAGCCGGTTCGGCACGCTGCGGATGGTGAACTGCGCGATACCCCGGCTGGAGGCCGCCCGGCTGCACACCGAGGGCGATCTGCATCTGCCGCGCTGCGTCGTGCAGTCCGGCATCCGGCTCTCCGACGCCCACATAGGCACCGACCTCATGCTCAACCAGACCGTCGTCCACAAGGACCGTCAGGGCCGGTCCATCATGGCGGACGGTCTGACCGTCGCCCAGGACCTGCAGGCCGAGATGCTGGAGTCCTACGGCGAGCTGTCGCTGCGCGGCGCCACGGTCGGGGTGTCGATGAGCCTGCGCGGCAGCCACCTGAGCAACCCGTTCGGCCGCCGGGCGCTGAACGCCCCGCAGCTCACCGTCGAACGCACCCTCTACCTGACCGCCGCGGGCCTGGCGAACTCCCCGTTCTCCAGCGGCGCCACTCCCCCGTACGGCATCACCACCACCCCACCGCGCGGCACCCGTATGCAGCGCTTCGAGTGCGAGGGCGGGATGCGGCTCGACGACGGCCGGTTCGGGGACGCGGTCGACTTCGAGCACGCCCGCTTCGTCATGGAGTCCGACCAGGAACTGTCGCTGCGCCGGATCCAGACCCCGGAGCTGCGCTTCCTCGGCGAGCGTCCGCAGCGCGGCCGGGTGATCCTCTCCGGTGCCCGGGTCGTCAACCTCGTCGACAAGTCGGCGAGCTGGCCGGGCCTGGGCGGCCTGTGGATGGCCGGCTTCGCGTACGAGACGCTGATCCCGCGCGGCCACTTCCCGCTGGCGCTGCGCCTCCAGTGGGTCGCCGCGGCGACCCCCGAGTACGCGCCCGAGCCCTACGAGATGCTGGCCGCCTCGCTGCGCGCCAGCGGCGAGGACGCGGACGCCCGCGAGGTCCTGCTGGCCAAGCAGCGCCGCCGCCGCGAGACGCTGCCGCTGGCCGCGAAGGCGTGGGGCTTCCTCCAGGACTGGACGGTCGCCTACGGCTACCGCCCCGGCCGCGCCGCGGTCTGGATGGCCGTCCTCTGGGCCATCGGCACCGCCTACTTCTCGATGACCCCGCCCCCTCCCCTCAAGGCCGGCGAGGCACCCCCCTGGAACCCCTACCTCTACTCCCTCGACCTCCTCCTCCCCGTCATAGACCTCAACCAGGGCGCCTCCTGGAAACCAGGAGGAATCGCCCAATGGGTCGCGGCGATCCTCATCCTGGCGGGCTGGGTCCTGGCCACGACGGTGGCCGCGGGGGCCTCACGCCTGCTCCGCAGGCAGTAGCCCCACGTACCTGTCTGCGGGCGCCGCGGGGCGTCTCGCCGTGGCGCCTGCGGCGGGCTGGTGGGTGTCGGGGGCGGTGCCGGCCCTCCAGACTTCGTCCTCCGGTCCAGCCCCTCCCGTAGTGGAGAAGGGGAAGGTTGGGTGGGGGTGGAGGGCGGGGAGGTCCCGTAGGGGTGGGTCGAACAGATCCCGTAAGGGGTACGCGCGCCCCTTGCGGGCCACAACCCGGCGGGACGAGGAGGTATTCCCGACGCGACGTACGGCACAAGGCGACGTACGGCACAAGGCGACCTACGGCACAAAGCGACGTACGCCACGAGGAGACGTACAGCTGAACGACAAGGCCCGCCCCACCGCCCCTCGCCCCCACTCACGGGAGGGGACAGACCGGAGGACGAAGTCTGTAGGGCTGTCACCGCACCCGACCCACAACGCCCGCCGCCAGGCGCCACGGCGAGCGAGCCCCGCGGCGGGAAAGCCAGGTACGTGCGGGGGCGCCGCCGCAGGCACACGGCGGGAGGGTCGAAAACGTGGGCGGCTAGGCTAACGCCGTGACGTCGCTACCCCTCTTCCCGCTCAACTCGGTCCTGTTCCCGGGGCTCGTGCTGCCCCTGAACGTGTTCGAGGCGCGGTACCGGGCGATGATGAGCGACCTGGTCGCGCTGCCCGAGGACGAGCGCCGGTTCGCGGTGATCGCGATCCGGGACGGACGCGAGGTCGCGCCCACCGCGCAGGGCATGCCGGACGCCACGCTGCCGGACGAGAAGGGGCCCGCTGCGGGCTTCGGGGACGAGCCGATCCGGGCGTTCCACTCGGTGGGGTGTGTCGCGGACGCCGCGACCATCCGCGAGAAGTCGTCCGCCACCGACACCGGCTACGAGGTCCTGGCCACCGGCACCACCCGGTTCCGGCTGCTGTCCGTGGACACCTCCGGGCCGTATCTGACCGGCGAGGTGGAGGAGCTGGAGGAGAGCCCGGGCGACGGCGCGGGCGCGCTCGCCTCGGGTGTGGTGCGGGCCTTCCGCACCTATCAGAAGCGGCTGGCCTGGGCGAACGAGCGGACCCTGTCGAGCGGGCAGGACCTGCCGGCCGATCCGTCGGTGCTGTCGTACCTCGTGGCGGCGGCGGCCGTGCTGGACGTGCCCGCCAAGCAGCGGCTGCTGGAGGCGCCGGACACCGCGACCCGGCTCGGGCAGGAGCTGAAACTCCTTCGTCAGGAGTCGGCGCTGCTCGGTAAGCTCCCGTCGCTGCCGGCGGTGGAGCTGACCCGGCAGCCGACCAGCCCCAACTGACGGCCCGCCGCGGCGGATGCGCCAGCGCGCGGGCCCGCCGCGAGAAACCAAGAGGCACGAAGACGTTGGCGAAGAAGTCCAGGAAATCCGTCGGCACCCCGGCGACGGTCGCGCTCACCGCGGCCGGTGTCGCCTTCACCACCCATTCCTACGACCACGACCCGGCCACCGCCTCGTACGGCGAGGAGGCCGCCGAGGCGCTCGGCGTCGCGCCCGAGCAGGTCTTCAAGACGCTGCTGGCGGACGTCGACGGGACGCTCACGGTCGCCGTGGTGCCGGTGTCGGGCTCGCTGGACCTCAAGGCGCTGGCGGCCGCGGTGGGCGGCAAGCGGGCCGCGATGGCCGATCCGGCGGTGGCCGAGCGCACCACCGGGTACGTCGTGGGCGGGATCTCGCCGCTGGGGCAGCGCAAGCGACTGCCCACGGTCGTGGACGCCTCGGCCGAGGGCCGGGCGACGGTGTGCGTGTCGGCGGGGCGGCGCGGGCTGGAGGTCGAGCTGTCGCCGCAGGATCTGGTGGCGCTCACGGGCGCGCGGCTGGCGCCGATCGCCCGGAGTTGAGGGAGGCGTACGAGGGGGCGGCCGTGGTGCCGCCCTCCGTCGTCAGTCGTCGGCGGGCGGGTGGTGGCCGTGGTGGTCCCCGGGCGCGGGGGCCGCGGACCAGTCCGGGGCCGGCAGTTCCGGGTCGCGGGGGCCGACGAATCCGCTCAGCGCGAGCTGGGTCAGCATCGCGGCGAACGGCCAGGCCAGCAGCGCGCCCTTGGCCTGGAGGCGGAGCGGGCCGTAGAAGGTGACGCCGGGGCCGACCTGCTTGGCGTGCGCGACGACGTCGGGGGTGGGGCCCAGCCACATGCCGGTGATGCAGCCGACGACGGCACCGAGCAGTCCGCCCACGGTCAGCGCCACGACCAGGGAGATACCGCCGCGGCGGCGGAAGAGGAACGTCACGGCGGCGCTGACCACGCCGAAGCCGAGCGACAGCAGCAGGAAGGTGCCGTCCGTGCCGATCGCCTCCTCGCCCTCGGTGTCCTTGAGGTAGACGTTGCGGCTGTCCGCGATCAGCGGGATGTGCGGGGCGAGCCAGTTCCACAGGACGCCGAGCAGTACGCCGCTGACCGCGACCACGAGCGCGATCAGCGCGGCCTCGCGCAGCTCGCGGCCGAGCGGGGGGTCGTCGGTGCCGGCGGTGGCACCCGGGCCGGCGGCGGGCGCGGCGTAGGGGTGCTGCGGCTCTTCGGGCGGCTGGTTGTCGGAGGGCGTCAGCGGTGCGGTCACCCCGTCATCGTGCCAGGTGGGGCTGGTGGGACCGGAAGCAGGACGCCCGTTCGGCGCCGGGGCGCCGGTCATCGGGTCGCCGCCCGGCGGTAGGCCCAGGTGGCGACGGCCAGCGAGAGCACGCCGACGGCTGCGCAGACGCCGAGGTCGGCGCCGACCGCGGACCAGTCGGGGTGCCGTCCGAAGCTGCGGGCCAGCGCCTCCACGCCGTAGGTGGAGGGCAGCAGATCGCGTGCCCAGGCGATCAGCTCGGGCATCCGGGCGGCCGGCAGCACGCCCAGCAGCAGCGCCGCCGACATGCCCAACTGGCCGCAGAGGGTGGCGAGTTCGGGGCGCGGGGCGAGCAGTCCGAGGGCCGCGCCGAGCCCGGCCAGCGCGGCACCGGCGAGCGGCAGCACGGCCGCCAGCACCCACAGGTGGGCCATCGGCAGCTGGAAGAGCAGACAGCCGGTGACGGCGGTGACGAGGGTGCCGGGCACGGTGAAGGACGCGTAGGCGCCGGCCGCGCCGAGCACCACGGCGGCCGGCGGCACCGGCAGCGTCGCGTAGTGGTCGAGTCCGCCGCCGGCCCGCAGCTGGCCGAAGTACTGGGCGAGGAGGTTCAGCGCCACGAAGGCGACGACCAGCACGCTGGAGCCGGCGACCACGTCGCGGGCCGGGTCGCCGCCGTCGACGACCCCGCGCAGCAGGACCATGATCCCGATGGACTGGAAGGTGGCGACGAACAGCAGCGGTATCCGGGCGACCCGGGCGCGGGAGAGCTGGGCGCGGTAGACGGCGCCGAGCGCGGGCCCGAAGCGGGCGCGCGGCGCCAGCGGGGCGGCCTCGGCGGACGGGTCGGCGGCGTCCGGGGACGTCGTCCCGGCCACCGCCTGCGCGGGAACCACACTCACCGTGTCATCCAGCCTTCCTCGTGGTGCCCCCCTTGTGTCTCCGGTCCCCCGGCTCCGCCCCGGTGTGCGGTACGTCCGCCGGACCTGTCGGCGTTCATGCCTTCACCAGTCCTTCGGCACGGCCGCCGAGCGCCAGGTAGACGTCCTCCAGGCTCGGCGTGGCGAGCGTGAAGTCGTCGAGGGCGGCGAAGGCGGGTCCGGCGGTGACCGCGGTGACCGCGGTGCGGGCCTGGTCGGCGGGGAGGCGGAGGGTCCAGCGGCGGCCGGAGGTGCGCGCGGCGGCTTCGAGGGCGGCGACCTCGGGCACGTCCAGCGGCGGGCGGTCGCGCCAGACCAGCTCCAGCCGGACCTCGTCGCTGACCATCTCCTTCAGTCCGCCGGGCGTGTCGCAGGCGATGACCCGGCCGCGGTCGATCACCGCGACCCGGTCCAGCACGCTCTCGGCCTCCAGCACGTTGTGGGTGACCAGCACGACCGTGGCGCCGCGCTCGGCCCGGCGGCGGTCCACCGCGGCCCATACGGCGCGCCGGGCGACCGGGTCCATGCCGGTGGTCGGCTCGTCCAGGACCAGCAGCGGCCGCTCTCCGGTCAGTGCGGTGGCGAAGCAGGCCAGCCGGCGCTGGCCGCCGGAGAGCTTCTTCAGGGGGCGGGCGGCGAGGTCGGTGAGGCCGAGCTCGGCGAGGACCGCGTCCCGCTCGGCGCGCGCCTCCCGGGCGCCGAGGCCGCGCAGCCGGCCGGTGGTCTCCACGGCCAGCGCGACGGTCAGCTCGTCCAGGGCGGTGGACTCCTGGCCCAGGTAGCCGAGCAGCCGGGCGGCGCGTTCGGGGTGGCGGACCAGGTCGTGGCCGAGGACGTGGATGCTGCCGGCGTCCGGGCGGAGCAGGCCGGTCAGCTGGCGGACCAGGGTGGACTTGCCGGCGCCGTTGGGTCCGAGCAGCCCGAAGATCTCCCCGCCGCGTACGTCCAGGCTGATGCCGTCGTTGGCCCGTACGGCGGGGGCTGCTGCCGCTCCGCGGCGCCCGCGCGGTGCGGGGTAGGTCTTGACCAGCTCCCGCACGGCGATCACCGGCCCGCCGTGCTCCGGCCCTTCTGCGCCCGTCCTCACGAGCTATGAGGGTACGCGTCCCGAGCCCGCCGCCGGCCCGCGGGGCACCGTGGCGGGGGCGCCGGGGGCGGTGGTCAGCCCCCGGCGGGGGTGTGTTCCGCGGCGGTGCGCAGGTCGACCTCGCGCCAGAAGCCGGCCCGGATCGCGTAGCGGTCGTGCTCGTCGATCTGGTCGTCCTTGTGGGCGAGCAGCCCGAACCGGGCGGCGTAGCGCAGCAGTTCCCCGTCGATCCGGTGCGGGATGCGCGGGTACTCGGTCGACAGCTGCTGGAGGTGGGACGGGTCGGAGAGCCGCTCGGTCCAGCGGCGGGCGAAGACCTGGCCGACCTCGAAGGGGTCGCCGCTGACCGCGGTGATGTCCTCCTCGCGGTCGGCCCAGCGCTGTTCGGCGCTGGTGAGCTGGGCGAGGGTGGGCAGTGAGGCGGTCGCGTCCGGTTCGCCGACCGGGCCGCCGCGCTCGACCCAGCCCTTGTCGGAGGACCAGCGCAGGGTGGCGCCGCCCGCTGCGGCGGGCTGTGCGGCGCTCTGGCCGGCCGCCCGGTCGCGGCCGAGACCGGCCAGGTCCTTGGGCGTGGGCACGCCCCTGCCGCCGCCGGCCGCCGGCTCGCCGCCGGAGGGCTGGTCGCCGTTGCTGCCGGCGGCCGGGCGGGTCACGCCGTTGGCGGTGGTGCGCTGGTGGGTGCGGTCGGCCTGGTCGGAGCCGGACGGCGCGGCGGCCGCCGCGGCGGCGGCGACCGCGGACTCGGGCAGCGGCGCGGAGAGGATCGCGGCGATCTCGGGGCGCGGGACGGGCGGGGGTGCGCAGGGGCCGCCGAGTTCCTTGGCGCGCACCGCGCGGGTGATCCAGGTGCGGTCCAGGACGCGGCGCTCGTCGGCCTCGGCGACCAGGTCCTCGGACTGGTTGTAGTCGCCGTCGGCGGCCTGGACGGCCCAGAGGTGGACGGCGACGCCGTGTTCCTTCGCGGACATCAGGCCCGGCAGCAGATCGCCGTCGCCGGTGACCAGGACGATGTCGGAGCAGGCGCGGTTACGGGCGAGTTCGGTCAGCTCGGCGTGCATGGCGGCGTCCACGCCCTTCTGCGCCCAGCGGCCGTCGCTGCGGGTGAGGGCGCCCAGCCGGACGGTGACGCGGGGCATCACGCGCAGCCGGCGGTGCTCGGGCTGCGGGACGCGGTCGGGGGCGCCGTCGAACCAGTAGATGCGCAGCAGCGGGCGTTCGGTGTCCGCTTCGGCGCGCTGGCGCAGGCCCTGGATGAGGGCGGCGTGATCGACGGTGATCCGGGAACGGGCGGGCTCTCCGGCGAGCAGGCTCGCGGCGGCGCCGAGCAAGTATCCGGCGTCCACCAGGACGACGCAGCGATCCACGTTCCACCCTCTTCCCTGAGGTGCTGAAAGTCCGGTCGCCCCCCGGCTCGGCCCGTGGCACGAGTTTTCCTTCGGCTTTCCTTCGAGTCTGCCCGACCGTACGGGCGTTATCTGCCGGAACTGGATCATCGGCGTGGCGGATTCGGCGGGGATCTCGGGTACAGCGCGTGATCAGTCACCTCACAGAGGGTAATTGCCCGAAATGCAGGCTTCTGTCCGGCGTGTAAGTCTGGTCCCGGCCCGGATCCCAGATTCCCCCTCAGGAGGCAACGGTCATGGCCAAGGACAAGAAACAGAACCGCAGTCAGAAGACCGCCAGTCAGGCGGAGCGCGGCCAGCAGGCGGCCCACAGGTCGTCCATGGAGGCCCAGGCGAAGTCGGTCACCGCCACCCCGGGGGATCTCGCCCGCAAGAACCGCGAGCGCCGGTTCGGTCACAACTGACGCGTGGGTCAGACGAATTGAGGGGCGCGTCCACGGCGGGACGCGCCCCTCGGGTGCACCGGCGTCTGGTCAGCCGGCCAGGCAGGACGGGCCGAGCAGCACCTTGAGGTCGCCGAAGAGCGACGGGTCGGGGGTGACCCGGTGCCGGTCCAGCCGGAGCACCGTGGTCTTGCGGGCGCCCTGCAGCTTGATCCGCACCTCCGTGGATCCGCGGTGGCTGCTGAGCACCTCCCCGAGCTTCTCGACCATCGGCGGGGTGACCTTGACCGTGGGGATGGTGATCGTCACGGGGGCGTTGGCGCCGGCCTCGGAGAGGTCGGGGACCATCATCTCCATGGCGACCAGCCGCGGGATGTCCTCACGCTTGTCGAGGCGGCCCTTGACGAAGACCACGGTGTCCTCGACGAGTTGGGTGGACACCAGCTGGTAGGTGGCGGGGAAGAACATGCAGTCGATGGAGCCGGCCAGATCCTCGACGGTGGCGATCGCCCAGGCGTTGCCCTGCTTGGTCATCTTGCGCTGGAGGCCGGAGATGATGCCGCCGATGGTGACGATCGAGCCGTCGGAGTAGTCGCCGCCGGTGAGCTGGGAGATGGCGGCGTCGGCCTTGTCGGACAGCACGTGCTCCAGGCCGAAGAGCGGGTGGTCGGAGACGTACAGACCGAGCATCTCGCGCTCCTGGGCGAGCAGATAGGTCTTGTCCCACTCCTCCTCGGAGAACTCCACGTCCAGGCCGAACCCGGGGCCGTCGTCGGCGGACTCGTCGCCCATGCCGCCGAAGAGATCGAACTGGCCCTCGGCCTCCTTGCGCTTGACCTGGACGACGTTGTCGATCATCGATTCGTAGTGCGCCGTCAGGCCCTTGCGGGTGTGGCCCAGCTCGTCGAAGGCACCGGCCTTGATCAGCGATTCGGTGGTGCGCTTGTTGCAGACCACCGCGTCGACCTTGTCGAGGTAGTCCGGGAACGAGGCGTACTTCCCCTTCGCCTTGCGGCAGCGGATGATCGAATCGACGACGTTCTGGCCGACGTTGCGGACCGCGGTGAGGCCGAAGAGGATCACGTCGTCGCCCTGGGCCGCGAAGTTGGCCTCGGACTCGTTGACGTTGGGCGGCAGCACCTTGATGCCCATGCGGCGGCACTCGTTCAGATAGACCGCCGACTTGTCCTTGTCGTCGCGCACGGACGTCAGCAGCGCGGACATGTACTCGGCCGGGTAGTTGGCCTTGAGGTACGCGGTCCAGTACGTGACCAGGCCGTACGCGGAGGAGTGCGCCTTGTTGAAGGCGTAGCCGGCGAACGGGACCAGGACGTCCCACAGGGCCTGGATCGCCTCGTCGGAGAAGCCGTTCTTGCGGGCGCCCTGCTGGAAGAGGACGAAGTTCTTCGCCAGTTCCTCGGGCTTCTTCTTGCCCATGACGCGGCGCAGGATGTCGGCCTCGCCGAGGGAGTACCCGGCGATGATCTGGGCGGCCTTCTGCACCTGCTCCTGGTAGACGATCAGGCCGTAGGTGAGGCCGAGGACCTCCTTGAGCGGCTCCTCCAGCTCCGGGTGGATCGGGGTGATCTCCTGGAGGCCGTTCTTGCGCAGCGCGTAGTTGGTGTGCGAGTCCATGCCCATCGGGCCCGGGCGGTACAGGGCCGAGACGGCGGAAATGTCCTCGAAGTTGTCGGGCTTCATCAGCCGCAGCAGCGAACGCATCGGGCCGCCGTCGAACTGGAACACGCCGAGGGTGTCACCGCGGCAGAGCATCTCGTACGTCTTGGGGTCGTCCAGCGGGACGGAGAGCAGCTCCAGGTCGACGCCCTTGTTCTTCTTCACCATCTTGACGGCGTCGTCCATGATGGTGAGGTTGCGCAGGCCGAGGAAGTCCATCTTCAGCAGGCCGAGCGACTCGCACTGGGGGTAGTCCCACTGCGTGATCGTCACGCCGTCGGTGTGCCGCACCCAGATCGGGGCGTGGTCGACGATCGGCTCGCTGGACATGATCACGCCGGCCGCGTGCACACCCATCTGCCGGACCAGGCCCTCGACGCCCTTGGCGGTGTCGATGACCTTCTTCACGTCCGGTTCGTTCTCGTACATCCCGCGGATCTCGGCGGCTTCCGAGTAACGCGGGTGCTCGGGGTTGGTGATGCCGTCGAGGTCGATGCCCTTGCCGAGGACGTCGGCGGGCATGGCCTTGGTCAGGCGGTCGCCCATGGCGTACGGGTAGCCGAGGACCCGGGCGGAGTCCTTGATCGCGTTCTTGGCCTTGATCTTGCCGTAGGTGCCGATCATGGCGACCTTGTCGGCGCCGTACTTCTCCGTGACGTACCGGATCACCTCGACGCGCCGGCGCTCGTCGAAGTCGATGTCGACATCGGGCATGGACACGCGCTCGGGGTTGAGGAACCGCTCGAAGATCAGCCCGTGCTCGATCGGGTCGAGGTCGGTGATGCCCATGGCGTACGCCACGATCGAACCGGCCGCGGAACCACGGCCGGGGCCGACCGCGATGCCGTTGTTCTTGGCCCACATGATGAAGTCGGCGACCACGAGGAAGTAGCCCGGGAACCCCATCTGGATGATGACGTCCATCTCGTACTCGGCCTGCTTCTGGCGGTCCTCGGGGATGCCTCCGGGGAAGCGCCGGGCCATGCCGCGCCGGACCTCTTCCTGGAACCAGGTGACCTCGGTGAAGCCCTCGGGGATGTCGAACTTCGGCATCAGGTCGCGCTTCTCGAACATCCCGGTGGTGTCGATCTGCTCGGCGACCAGCCGGGTGTTGTCACACCCCTGCTGCCAGGCGTCCGAGGAGTCGATGGCGTACATCTCGTCGGTGGACTTGAGGTAGTAGCCCGTGCCGTCGAAGCGGAAGCGGTCCGGGTCGGAGAGGTTCTTGCCGGTCTGGATGCACAGCAGCGCGTCGTGGGCCGCGGACTCGTGGGCGTAGGTGTAGTGCGAGTCGTTGGTCACCAGGGGCGGGATGCCGAGTTCCTTGCCGATCTTCAGCAGGTCGTCGCGGACCCGGCGCTCGATCTCGATGCCGTGGTCCATCAGCTCCAGGAAGTACCGGTCCTTGCCGAAGATGTCCTGGTAGTCGGCGGCGGCCTTGCGGGCCTCCTCGTACTGCCCCAGCCGCAGCCGGGTCTGCAGCTCGCCCGACGGGCAGCCGGTTGACGCGATCAGGCCCTCGGACCACTGCGCGATGGTCTCCTTGTCCATCCGCGGCCACTTCTGCAGCCAGCCCTCCGCGTACGCGTCCGAGGACAGCCGGAAGAGGTTGTGCAGGCCGGTCTTGTTCGCCGCCCAGATGGTCTTGTGGGTGTAACCACCGGAACCGGACACGTCGTCGCGCTTCTGGTGCGGCTGGCCCCACTGGATCTTGCGCTTGTTGCGCCGCGACTCGGGGGCGACGTACGCCTCGATGCCGATGATCGGGGTGACCCCGGCCTTCTGCGCCGAGTGGAAGAAGTCGTAGGCGCCGTGGAGGTTGCCGTGGTCGGACATGGCGATGTGCGTCATGCCCATCTCATTGGCCGCCTTGAACATGTCCGACAACCGCGCCGCACCGTCCAGCAGGGAGTACTGGGTGTGCACGTGCAGGTGCGTGAACGGCGGCTTGGCCACGGCGGAGGACCTCCGGGAGACAAGTGGGCGACTGGTGGACGGAACGGTCTCGAAGTCTACGACTCCCCACTGACACTCGCGGGGCACTCGTGGGTAGCCTCGGCCGTTGTCCCGGCAGATGTCCCGGCAGACCCTCCCCCGGCCACGCCCGGGGGTGCCCCCCACACGGTCAGTTGCGGCTCTCCGCCCTTGTTTTCACACCCCAGGAGGCACCCAGCGATGCCGTCCCAGCACGCCCCGGCGCAGGACGCCGCGCAGCGCGGCGAGGAGATCCTCGCCGTTTTCGACACCGCCTTCGGAGAGCTGCTCGCCGCCGACCCCGCGGCATTCCGGGTGAAATTCCGGAAGATGGCCGCCTCCGCGTTCGCCTTCTACCGGGGCACGGCCTGCCTGTTCTACCGGGACCTGGCGGACGGCGCGGACCGCGGCCCGTACCTGGACGAGCGCACCTCCCGGGTCTGGATCCACGGCGATCTGCACGCCGAGAACTTCGGCACCTACATGGACGCCACGGGCCGGCTGATCTTCAACGTCAACGACTTCGACGAGGCGTACGTCGGCCCGTTCACCTGGGACCTCAAGCGGTTCGCCGCCTCGGTGGCGCTGATCGGCTACGCCAAGGCGCTCAGCGACGCGCAGATCACCCACCTGGTGCGGGTCTACGCCGGCGCCTACCGGGAGCGGATCCACGCACTGGCGTCCGGTGCGAAGCGGGACGCGGTGCCGCCCTTCTCGCTGGACACCGCCGAGGGCCCGCTGCTGGACGCGCTGCGCGACGCCCGCTCGCTGACCCGCTTCGCGCTGCTGGACTCGATGACCGAGATCCGCGACTTCGAGCGGCGCTTCGCCGCGGGCGGCGGCAGCGTCGAGCTGGACGCGGCGACCCGCTACAAGGTGCTCGCGGCCTTCGACGGCTATCTGGAGACGCTGCCGGAGTCGAGCCTGGGCCGCCCGGACTCCTACCGGGTCAAGGACGTGGTGGGCCGGCGCGGCATCGGCATCGGCTCGGCCGGCCTGCCGTCGTACAACATCCTGCTGGAGGGCAACAGCGACGCCCTGGAGAACGACGTCGTGATCTACATGAAGCAGGCGCAGACCCCGGCCGTCTCCCGGCACATCACCGACCCCGCGGTCCGCGGCTATTTCGCGCACGAGGGCCACCGCACGGTCATCTCCCAGCGCGCCCTGCAGGACCACGCCGACCCCTGGCTGGGCTGGACCGAGATCGAGGAGGACGGGCGCCGCACCGGCCAGCTGGTCGCCGAGATCTCGCCGTACGCGGTCGACCTGGACTGGTCGGACATCGACGACCCGGAGGAGATCGCCGCGGTCGTCGCCGACCTGGGCCGGGCCACGGCCACGATGCACGCGGCGGCGGACGACGAGAGCGGCCACTCCCTGGTCCCGTTCTCGACCGAGCGGGCCATCGACGCGGCGATCGCGGCCGACGAGGACGGTTTCGCCCCGCTGCTGGTGGACTTCGCGCACTCCTACGGCGCCCGGGCCCGCGCCGACCACCAGGTCTTCGTCGACCTCTTCCGCAACGGCCGGATCCCGGGCCTGAAGGGGGCCTGACCGGCTCGGGGGGACGGGTCCTCGATCTCGCTGGTCGGGGACCGCCCCTTAGGCGCCGCTTACCCCGGCGCATGGCACACTCGGCAGCGATGGACATTTCGGCGGCACACCTGCGGGCCCTGCGCGCGGCGCTCTTCACGGCGCTGTGCGTATCGCTGTCCGCGGGCTCCCACGTGCTGCTGTCCCGGATGCCGCTCCCGCTCACCACCGTCGCCGCGATCGGCGCCGCCGTCTTCGCGCTCGCCTACGCGCTGGCCGGCCGGGAGCGCGGCTACTGGCGGATCGCTGCGCTGCTGCTCCCCCTGGAGCTCGCCGCCGACCTGGTCTTCAGCCTCGGCCAGCACACCTGCTACGGCGCGGCGGGCGGCCCGGTGGCCGGCCCGCTGCGCTCGCTCGGGGTGGATCTGCTCTGCGGCGGCGGCAGCGTCGGCGCCCCCTTCCTGCGGCTGCCCGAGGAGAGCACCGCGCCCGCCTCGGCCTGGCTGCTGCTGCTCGCGGCGCACCTGGCCGTCGGGCTGCTGGCGGCCGGCTGGCTGCGCCGCGGTGAGGCCGCGCTGGTCCAGCTGCTCGGCGCGGTCTGCGCGGTCGCGTTCCGCCCGCTGCTGCTCGCGGTCGCGGTCGTCGGCGCCACGGCCGCCCCGCGCCGCCCCGTCCCCGCCTCCGCACGGACCGGGCCGCGGGCCCGCGCCGTCCCCCTGCTCGTGCACTGCGTGGTGCGCCGCGGGCCGCCCTGCGTGCTCGCCGCCTGAGCGCCGGTTCCCCCGGCGAGCGCGGCCCGGCCGCGCCGTACGCGTACGCTCACCCGCGCCGCGTACGCCTCCCGCAGCACGCACACCCGTCCACGGACCCACGGAGCAGGAACAACGTCATGAGCAACCGCAACAGCCAGGCCAACAAGCAGGCAGCCCGCGAGCGGCTGCGCGCCGAGCGCGAGCGGCAGGCGAAGAAGGACCGGATCCGCCGGCAGCTGACCGTCGGCGGCGCGATCGTCGGTGTGCTGGCGATAGCCGGCGGCATCGGGGTCGCGGTCGCCACCTCGGGCGGCGGCAGCTCCTCCGGCGCCGACGCCGCGGCCAGCGCGGGCGACAGCAAGGTGTGGGCGAAGGCCGCCAAGGCCAAGCTCGTGAAGCCCGCGCACACCACCGGCGCCAACGGCACGACCGTCGTCATCGGCAAGCCGGACGCCAAGAACACCCTCGGCCTCTTCGAGGACCCGCGCTGCCCGGGCTGCGCGGCCTTCGAGCAGAACGTCGGCGCGACCGTCGAGAAGGACATCAAGGACGGCCGGTACAAGGCGGAGTACCACCTCGGTACGTTCCTGGACGGCAACCTCAAGGGCACCGGCTCCAAGAACGCGCTGTCCGCCCTGGGCGCCGCCCTCAACGTCGGCCCGGACGCCTTCCTGAAGTACAAGTACGCGCTGTACTCGAAGGAGTTCCACCCGGAGGAGACCGGGCCGGACAAGTTCGCCGACGACAGCTACCTGATCAAGGTGGCCGACACCATCCCGGCGCTGAAGGGCAACGCGGCGTTCCAGAAGGCCGTCAAGGCGGGGACGTACGACCGGTGGGCGCTGGAGATGTCGGCCGAGTTCAACTCCCACAAGGACGTCAGCAGCACCCCGACCCTGAAGGTCAACGACACCGTCATCGGCACGGACAGCCCGCAGGGCAAGGTGGCGCCGTCCACCGTCGCGGCCTTCAACTCGATGGTGGACAAGGAGCTCAAGCACTGACCTGACGGTCCGTGCCGTGCCCGGCCGGCGTGCGGGTCCGCGCGCCGGCCGATGCCAAATCTTGACCCGGCCGGATGCCGTGAACATGGCAGACTCCCGACCGTGCAGACGACGGAAGTGCGCCCGGGCGCCCGGCCCGCGGGCGCACCGGCGGTTCAGCTCAGGGTGGTGCGGGCGGCGCTGTTCACCGCGCTGTGCACCACCCTGTCCGCGACCTCCCATGTGCTGCTCTCGCGCGCCCCGTTGCCGGCCGCCGTGGTCGCCGCGATCTGCGCCGGGGTCTTCGCCGCCGCCTATCCGCTGACCGGCCGGGAGCGCGGCTACCGGGCCGTGGCCGGCCGGCTGGTGCCGCTGGAACTGGCCGCCGACACCGTCTTCACCGCCGGGCAGCACACCTGTTACGGCCCGGCCGGCGGGCCGCTCACCGGTCCGCTGCGCTCGGTGGGCGTCGATCTGCTGTGCAGGAACGGGGAGTTGGGCACCCCGCTGGCACGACTGGCGGCCCACCCCGGCGGCGGTCCGCTGCCGCCCGCCGTACCGGCCGCCGCGCCCTGGCTGCTGCTGGCCGCCCACCTCGCGGTGGGCCTGCTCGCCGCCGGCTGGCTGCACCGCGGGGACGCCGCCCTGGACGCGCTGCTGCGCGCGGCCGCGGCCGCCACCTTCCGCCCGCTGCGGACCGCCGCCGCGGTGGCCTCGGCGGCACTGCTCCCGCCCCGCCGCCGGGTCCGTCCGCCGCGCCCGCTGCCGCCGGCCCGTCCGCTCCCCCTCCTCGTGCTCTGCGTCCGGCGCCGCGGCCCGCCCCGCCCGGCCGCCGTCTGACCTTTCGTACGCACCTCCACACCACCCCGAGGGGACCCCCACATGAGCAACCGCAACAGCCAGGGCAACAAGCAGGCGGCCCGCGAGCGGATCCGTGCCGAGCGCGAGCGGCAGAAGAAGAAGGAGCGGCTGCGCCGGCAGCTCATCGTGGCCGGCGCCGTGGTGGGCGTGCTCGCCCTGGCCGGCGGGATCGGCTTCGCCGTCGTCAAGGCCAACGAACCGACCGGCTGGGAGGCCGCCAAGGAGGCCCCGCAGGTCGCCCCGGCGCACACCCAGGGCAAGGACCACACCGAGATCCTGATAGGCGACCCGAAGGCCAAGGAGACCCTGGAGGTCTTCGAGGACGTCCGCTGTCCGGCGTGCGCGGGCTTCGAGCAGAGCAGCGGCTCGGCGCTCCTCAAGGACATCCACGACGGCCGCTACCAGGTCCGCTTCACGATGTACACCTTCATCGACGACAACGCGGGCGGCGAGGGCTCGAAGAACGCGCTGAGCGCGCTGGGTGCGGCGCTCGACATCAGCCCGGAGGCGTTCTTGAAGTACAAGTCCGCGCTGTACTCGACCAAGTACCACCCCGACGAGCGCGAGGACCTCTACGCCAAGGACTCCGAGCTGCTCAAGGTCGCGGCCGACGTGCCGGAGCTGAAGAACAACAAGGCGTTCGAGACGGCGGTCAGGAAGGGCACCTACGACCGCTGGGCGATGGACATGACGGCGCTGTTCGGCCGCAAGGGCGTCAGGGGCACGCCGACGTTCATGCACGGTGACAAGAAGCTGGTGATGCCGCAGATCCCGCAGGATCCGCGGATGACGCAGGCGCAGTACAACCGGCTGGCGAAGGCCGCCTTCGAGAAGATGATCGACAAGGAGTTCGGCCCGGCGAAGGGCGCGGACGCCGGCAAGAACTCGGACTCCGGTGCGGATTCCGGCAAGAGCGGTGGAAAGGGCATCCGCGAGGGCGAAAAGGACCCCACGGGCGCTCACTGAGCGGACTTCCGGCAACGGGAGGGCGAATTCACGTAATTCCCGGTAACAGCCCTCCCGTTGGCGCTCTACCGGCCAGTAGGGTGAGCGCCCGTGACCGATCACGACCAGATCTCGCGCCGCACCGCCGTCACGGCCGTCGCCGCCACCGCCGCCCTCCTGCCGCTCGCCGGTGCCACCGCCGCCCACGCCCAACAGGGCCCGGGCCAGGGCTCGTTCTTCCAGCACGGGATTGCCTCGGGGGACCCGCTGCCGGACGGCGTCCTGCTGTGGACCCGGGTCACCCCGGCCCCGTCGGCCACGCCGGGCTCCGGCCGCGGCCCAGCCACGGAGGTGGCCTGGGAGGTGTCCGCCGACAAGGGCTTCGACACCGTCGTCGCCCGGGGGAAGGTGACGGCGTCGGCGGCCCACGACCACACCGTCAAGGCGGACGTCCGCGGCCTGCGGCCAGCCACCACCTACTACTACCGCTTCACCGCCGGCGGGCAGCACTCCCCCGTGGGCCGCACCCGCACCGCCCCCGCGCACGGCGCCACGCCGGGCAACGTCCGCTTCGGCGTGGTCTCCTGCGCCAACTGGGAGTCCGGGTACTTCTCGCCGTACCGGCACCTGGCGGCCCGCACCGAGCTGGACGCGGTGCTGCACCTCGGCGACTACCTCTACGAGTACAAGTCCGGCGAGTACCCGGACTTCAAGTACGTCGTCCGTCCGCACTCCCCCGCCCACGAGCTGCTCACCCTCGCCGACTACCGCATCCGGCACGGCGTCCACAAGACCGACCCGGACGCGCTGGCGATGCACGCCACCCACCCGGTCATCGCCATCTGGGACGACCACGAGTTCGCCGACAACGCCTGGCAGGGCGGTGCGACCAACCACCAGCCGGACAGCGAGGGTTCCTGGTCCGCCCGGATGGCCGCGGCGAAGCAGGCGTACTTCGAGTGGATGCCGGTGCGGCCGTCCATCGCCGGGACCACCTACCGCCGGCTGCGCTTCGGCAACCTCGCCGATCTGCACCTGCTGGACCTGCGGTCGTTCCGCGACCAGCAGGCCGCACCGGGCAGCGGCGCGGTCGACGACCCGGGCCGGACGCTCACCGGGCGGGCCCAGCTGGACTGGCTCAAGGCCGGTCTCGAACGCTCCGACACCGCCTGGCGGCTGGTCGGGACCTCGGTGATGATCTCCCAGGTCGCCTTCGGCTCGATACCCGCGCATCTGCTCGGCCCGCTCGCCGAGATCCTCGGGATCCCCAAGGAGGGCCTGGCGATCAACACCGACCAGTGGGACGGCTACACCGACGACCGGCAGGAACTGCTCGGCCACCTCAGCGACCGCGGGATCGACAACACCGTCTTCCTGACCGGCGACATCCACATGGCCTGGGCCAACGAGGTCCCGCTGAAGGCGGCGACCTATCCCGCCACCCGGCCGGTGGCGACGGAGTTCGTGGTCACCTCCGTCACCTCCGACAACGTCGACGACTTCCTGCACGTCGCCCCGCACACCGTCTCGCTGGCCGGGGTCGCCGCCATCCGGGCCGCCAACCGGCACGTGAAGTGGCTGGACATGGACTCGCACGGCTACGGCGTCCTGGACGTCAGCGCCGAGCGCACCCAGATGGACTACTACGGCATCTCCGACAAGACGGACCCGAACGCGACCAGCACCCTGCTGCGTTCCTACCGCACCCGGAGCGGCACCCAGCAGGTCGAGCGGACGGACCGGCCGGCGGGCTAGGGCCGGGCCGGCGGGCCAGGGCCGGGCCGGAGGGCCAGGGGGTGGCGCCCCCTGGCCCGCGCCCTCAGAGCTCCGCCAGGAACCCCAGCGCCACCTTCCAGGCGCTCTCCGCCGCCTCCGCGTCGTAGTCCGGCAGGTCGGGGTCGGTGAAGAGGTGGCCGGCGCCGGCATAGCGGAAGACCTCCACGTCCGCGCCGGCCCGGCGCATCTGCAGGTACCAGGCGGTCAGCCAGTCGTGCGGCTCGAAGGGGTCGGGGTCGGCGACGTGCAGCTGCACCGGCAGTTCGTCGACGGCCGCGTCCTCGGCGATGTCGGAGGTGCCGTGCATCAGCAGCAGCCCGCGGGCCTTCTCGTCGCCCAGCGCGAGGTTCTGGGCGACCGAGCCGCCGAAGGAGAACCCGGCGTAGACCAGACCGCGGTCGGAGTACGGGGCGACGGCCGTGATGGCGCGCTTGAGCAGCTCCTCCTTGCCGATCTCGTCCTTGATCAGGATGCCGTCCGGCACGGAGTCGGCGGTCCGCCCGTCGAACAGGTCGGGGACGATCACCTCGTGTCCCGCGGCGCGCAGCCGGTCCGCGGCCGAGTGCACCGCGGGGCGCAGCCCGCACACCGAGTGGAACAGCACAATCGTCGGAACCCCGCTGGTCGCGGGCTCGCTGGAGGCCGGCACTGCATCACTTCCCTTGATCGGATCGCTCTCCTTCCATCCTGCCAGTTACGGTCGGCAGGACCGGGTACCCGCACAGACAGCGCATCCCACCCGAGGAGGAAACCTGTGTCCGTGGAGGACGTGCTGCGCCCGATCGCCGTCCTGGGCGGCTCCGTCGTCATCGCACTCGTGCTGGTCTGGCTCGCCGACCGGGCGCTGCGCCGGGTGGACGCCGCGCATCCGGAGACCCCGCTGTGGGGGCTGCTGCGGCGCTGCCGGATACCGCTGCAGGTGGCGCTGTGCGCGGCCCTGCTGCGCGGCGCGTACGACGAGACCGGGCTGAAGGCCGTCGAGGCTCACGAGGCGGGGATCGGCCAGACGCTCAGCCTGGTGCTGATCGCGGCCACCGCCTGGCTGATCATCCGGGCCGCGGCGGCGATAGTGGAGTCGTCGTACTCCCGCTACGCGGCGAGCGCCCGGGACGCGGCGCGGGTGCGGCGGGTGCGCACCCAGGTGACGCTGATCCAGCGGGTGGTGACGGCGGTGGTGATCGTCGTCGCGGCCGCGTCGATGCTGCTGACCTTCCCGGAGATGCGGACGGTCGGCACGTCCATGCTGGCGTCGGCCGGGCTGGTGGGCATCGTCGCCGGTATCGCCGCCCAGTCCACCCTCGGCAACCTCTTCGCCGGGCTGCAGATCGCCTTCGGCGACATGGTGCGGATCGGCGACACGGTCGTGGTGGACGGCGAGTGGGGCACCGTCGAGGAGATCACCCTGACGTTCCTGACCGTGCGGACCTGGGACGAGCGGCGGATCACCATGCCGGTGTCGTACTTCACCGGCAAGCCGTTCGAGAACTGGTCGCGCGGCGGCGCCCAGATGACCGGCACGGTCTTCTTCCACCTCGACCACAGCGCGCCGGTGGAGAAGATGCGGCAGCACCTCCTGGAGGTCCTCCAGGAGTGCCCGGACTGGGACGGCCGCGCCTGGAGCCTGGTGGTCACCGACACCACGCCGACCACGATCCTGGTGCGGGCGCTGGTCACCGCGCGGGACGCGGACGCGATCTGGGCGGTGCGCTGCGAGGTCCGCGAGCGGATGCTCGAATGGCTGCGGACCGAGCACGCCTACGCGCTGCCGCGGATCAGCACGGCACCGGCCGAGCTGGACCGGCCGCCGGGCGCGGGGCGCACGCAGGACTGACCCGGGCCCCGCGGGGCCTCACGGGGCGCCGCGCAGACTGCGCATGTCCAGATGGCGCAGCACCCGGTCGACGATCTCCGGGTCGGCGCCCGGTTCGCTGCGCGCGGCCAGCACCTCGTGGCGGGCCGCCGAGAGCATCTCGCCCTGGATGCGCTGCACCTTCTTGAGCCGGCTGATCCGCTTCTCGAAGAGCTCGCGCCGCTCGTCGTCGACGATGTCCGGGGCGATCCGGGCGCCGATGTCGAACGCCCGGCGGGAGAGCTGGTCGCTGACCTCGTCGGGCAGCTCCTCGACCTCCATGATCTCCTTCAGCCGCCGCTTGGACGCCTTGATCACCCGGACCGCCAGCTCCCGCTCCAGCGCGTCCACCGCGTCGGTGTCGGCCCGCACCCGCAGCCTGCGCACGAGCCAGGGCAGCGTCAGGCCCTGGACGAGGAGGGTGGAGAGCACCACCGCGAACGCGATGAAGAGGATGTCGTCCCGGGCCGGGAAGGACCCGCCGTCGACGCCGTACGGGATGGCCAGCGCCAGCGCCACCGACGCCACCCCGCGCATCCCCGACCACCACATGATGAGCGTCTCGCGCCAGCTCATCGGGATGTCCTCGTCGTAGTCACGGCGCTTGTGCATGCGCTTGGCCAGCCAGGCCGCGGGCAGCAGCCACAGCAGGCGGACGCCGACGACCACGGCCACGACCGCGGCGCCGGCGCCGATCAGCTGGCCCCAGCGGTGCGCGGCGGCCCCGAAGATGTTGTGCAGCTCCAGGCCGATCAGCCCGAAGGCCACACCGGTGACGAGGGTGTCGACGACCTCCCAGAAGGTGTATCCGGCGAGCCGGCCCATCACGTCGTCCGGGTCGACCGCGTACTCGGCGAGGAAGAGCGCGCAGGTCAGCACCGCCAGCACCCCGGAGCCGCGGAACTCCTCGGCGAGCACGTACGCCACGAACGGCACCAGCAGCGTCAGCCCGATCTGCAGCGTGGGGTCGCCGAGCAGGCCCATCAGCTTGTTCGTCACCCAGCCGATCGCCAGGCCGACCGCTATGGCCACGACGGCGGACAGGACGAGGGAGCCGAGCGCGCCGGGCACCGAGAAGCTGCCGCTGACCGCGGCGGCGAGCGCGACGTGGTAGAGCACGATCGCGGTGACGTCGTTGAAGAGGCCCTCGCCCTCCAGGATGGAGACCATCCGGCGGGGCAGCCCGAGTTTGCCGGCGACGGCGGTCGCGGCCACCGGGTCGGGCGGGGCGACCAGCGCGCCGAGCACCACGGCGGCGGCCACCGGCATCCCGGGCACCACCGCCTGGGCGACCGCGGCCACCGCGGCCGTGGTGGCGAAGACCAGCGCGACGGCGAGCAGGAAGATCGGCCGGAGGTTGGCGGTGAACTGCCGCCAGGAGGTGCGCTGCACGGCCGCGTAGAGCAGCGGCGGCAGCACCACCGGCAGGATGAACTCCGGCGGCACCTCGACGTTGGGGACGAACGGCAGCAGCGCCAGGACGGCCCCGGCGAGGGTCATCAGCACCGGTGACGGCAGGCCCAGCCGGTCGCCGACCGGAACCATCACCACGGCTCCGAGCAGAAGGACGAACAGCAGAGCCAGCTGATCCACGGTGGCTACGCTCCGGAGCGGTCGGATTCGATCACTTTCCGCCCAAGGGTGCCATGACCGCCGTGGTGGACCGCCGCGTCGGGCCGCGCGGCGCCGCGTGCCACGGCCGTGCGCCGTCCCGGCGTTCCGTCAGCTGCTCTCGTCCCGCACGGTGTCCAGGGCGTGCTGGAGGTCGTCCGGGTAGGCGGACGCGAACTCGACCCAGCTGCCGTCGGAGGGGTGCTCGAAGCCCAGCCGGACCGCGTGCAGCCACTGCCGGCCGACGCCCAGCCGCTTGGCGAGGGTGGGGTCCGCGCCGTAGGTGAGGTCGCCGACGCAGGGGTGGCGGTGGGCGGCCATGTGCACCCGGATCTGGTGGGTGCGGCCGGTCTCCAGCTTGATGTCGAGCAGGCTGGCCGCGCGGAACGCCTCGATCAGGTCGTAGTGGGTGACCGACGGCTTGCCCTCGGCGGTGACCGCCCACTTGTAGTCGTGCTGCGGGTGCCGGCCGATGGGGGCGTCGATGGTGCCGCTCATCGGGTCGGGGTGGCCCTGGACGAGCGCGTGGTACTTCTTCTCCGGAACGCGCTCCTTGAACTGCCGCTTCAACGACGTGTAGGCCCGCTCCGACTTGGCCACGACCATCAGGCCGGAGGTGCCGACGTCGAGGCGGTGCACGATGCCCTGGCGCTCGGCGGCACCGGAGGTGGAGATGCGGTAGCCGGCCGCGGCCAGTCCGCCGATGACGGTGGTGCCGGTCCAGCCGGGGCTGGGGTGCGCGGCCACGCCGACCGGCTTGACGATCACGACGATGTCGTCGTCGTCATGCACGATCTCCATGCCCTCGACGGGCTCGGGAACGATCTCCACGGGCGCCGCGGCCTGCGGCATCTCGACTTCCAGCCAGGCACCGCCGCGCACCCGCTCGGACTTCATCACCTCGGACCCGTCGACCCGGACCTTTCCGGAGGCGGCGAGTTCGGCCGCCTTCGTACGGGAGAAGCCGAACATCCGGGCCAGCGCGGCGTCGACGCGCTCGCCCTCCAGGCCGTCCGGTACGGGCAGGGTGCGGATCTCGGGAAGCGTGCTCACCCCACGAGTATGGCAGTTGCCCCCTGGTGTCCTGCCCGGCGGCCGGGGGGCCGGCCACCGGCCCGCTCCGCGTCAGTCCTTGTGGAGCGTCCCGTCGGGGTCCAGCCCCTTGAAGGAGAGGATCACGATCAGGATGCCGCCGCAGACGATCGCGGAGTCGGCGAGGTTGAAGACGGCGAAGTGCGCGGGGGCGATGAAGTCGACCACGGCGCCCTCGAAGACGCCCGGCGAACGGAAGATCCGGTCGGTGAGGTTGCCGAAGGCGCCGCCGAGCAGCAGCCCAAGGGCGATGGCCCAGGGCAGGCTGTAGAGCTTGCGGGCGACCCGGGCGATGACGAGGATCACGACCGCCGCGATGATCGTCAGGAAGATCGTCAGCGCCTCGCCGATGCTGAAGGCGGCGCCGCGGTTGCGGATCACGTTGAACTGCAGCAGCGTGCCGATGACCTGGATCGGCTCGTGGTTCTCCAGCTTGGCCACGACCAGCAGCTTGCTGCCGAGGTCGAGCAGGTAGACGACGCACGCGACCAGCAGCAGCGCGGCGATCCGCCGCTTGCCGCGACCGGCGCCCCGCTCCGCCTCCGCCGGTGCCTCCGCCTCGGCCCCCGGTGTGGGATCCGCTCCGGTACCCGGCTCGGGTTCCGGCGTGCCGGTGATGCGTTCCGCCTCTGCCACGTGTGAGTCCCTCAGCCCGTCGTGTCCGCGGCCAGGCCGTGCCTGGCTGAACCACGAGAGTACGGCACACACGTACGGGCGCGGGCGGTCCGGGGGCCGCCCGCGACGACCGGTCCGGCGCCGGCTCAGCGGCGCTCCTGCTTCTGCTTGCACTCCACGCACAGCGTCGCCCGGGGGAATGCCTGCATCCGCGCCTTGCCGATGGGGTTGCCGCAGTTCTCGCACAGCCCGTAGGTGCCCGCGTCCAGCCGGCCGAGGGCCCGCTCGGTCTGGAGGAGCATCTCGCGGGCGTTGGAGGCGAGCGCGAGCTCGTGTTCCCGGGTGATGTTCTTGCTGCCGGTGTCCGCCTCGTCGTCGCCGGCGCCGTCGCCGGAGTCGCGCATCAGCCCGGCGATGGCGTCCTCGGCGGAGGTGATCTCCAGCCGCAGCCGCTCCGTCTCGTCCATCAGGGCCGACCGCGCCTCGGCGACCTCGGCGGGGGTCCAGGGGTCCTCACCGGGCCGTACGGCGAGCTCGCCGGGCTCGGCCGTCCGGGCCACGGGCACCGGGGAGTCGTTGCCGTGCTCCCCGGCCGTCGCGGCCGCCGTCTTCTTCGCCACCACCGTCTTGGCTCCCGTCTTCTTCGCGGGCTCGGCGGCCTTCGTGGCCGGAGCGCGCTTCGCGGTCTTCGCGGCCGCCGTCTTCCGGGCGGCCGCCTTCTTCGGAGCGGCCTTCTTCGGCGTGCTGTTCTTCGGTGCGGGCTGCTTCGCGTCGGCCTCGCCGGCAGGCGTCGTGCTCTTCTCCGCGGCGGTCTTCTTCGCCACCATGGCCGCGACCCCTTCACATATGTGACTTTTATTCGCGAATCGTGACGGGAACGATAAATCGCCACAGAGCACGCGGCAACGGGACGCACCGCCCCATCGGGTCCTGCCACCCGGCCCGGAAGTCCGGTCTGCCTCGGTTGTGCCCCGCTGCCCGCCCGGTAATCCGCTTGGCCGTCCGGCACCCGGCCGCTGGCCATTCGGGTCACGGCGCCCGGCCGCCCGCCTTCGTCCCGCGCCGCCGTCCGGCACCCCCGCGCGGGACCCCGCGCCCGGCCCCGCGCGCAGGCCGCCGGAATTCCGGTCGGCCGCTGTCGGTGGCGCCCCGTACACTGGGCCCAGCGAGAGGCAGTGATGGGACGAGTAGCGCCGTACGCAGCCAGCAGCGACCCGGGGACGGTGGAAGCCCGGGGGCGTGCGCGGCGTGAAGATCACCCCGGAGCCGCCGGAAGAAAGCTTTGGAGAGTGGGCTCCGCCCACGGGTCTGGACAGTGGGCCGTGCCCCACGGGCCGCAGGCCACCCAGGGCGAGTAGAACCGGCAGCGCGACCCCAATGAGGGGGCGGTGCGGCATGCACCGCCAAGGAGGGTGGTACCGCGGGAGCCAGGGCTCTCGTCCCTCCGGACGGAGAAGCAGCAGATGCCCGCCGGAGGAAGTCCCCGATGAGTGAGCAGCCCTTGTACCGCCAGGTACCCGCCCAGGTAGACCTGCCTGCCCTTGAGCACGCGGTGCTCGATTTCTGGCAGGAGCAGAAGGTCTTCGCCCGTACCCTCCAGCAGTCCGAGGGCCGGCCCGAGTGGGTCTTCTTCGAGGGCCCCCCGACGGCCAACGGCATGCCCGGTGCGCACCACATCGAGGCCCGCGTCTTCAAGGACGTCTTCCCCCGGTTCCGCACGATGCAGGGCTACCACGTCGACCGCAAGGCCGGCTGGGACTGCCACGGCCTCCCGGTCGAGCTGACCGTGGAGAAGGAGCTGGGCTTCAGCGGCAAGAAGGACATCGAGGCGTACGGCATCGCCGAGTTCAACGCCAAGTGCCGCGAGTCGGTGACCCGGCACACCGACGCCTTCGCCGAGCTCACCACGCGGATGGGCTACTGGACCGACCTGGACACCCCGTACCGCACGATGGACCCCGACTACATCGAGTCGGTGTGGTGGTCGCTGAAGCAGATCTTCTCCAAGGGCCTGCTGGTCCAGGACCACCGCGTCGCCCCGTGGTGCCCGCGCTGCGGCACCGGTCTGTCGGACCACGAGCTGGCGCAGGGCTACGAAACCGTCGTCGACCCCTCGGTCTACGTCCGCCTCCCGCTGACCTCCGGCCCGCTGGCCGGCGAGGCCGCCCTCCTGGTCTGGACGACGACCCCCTGGACCCTGGTCTCCAACGTCGCCGCCGCCGCGCACCCGGACGTCACCTACGTCGTCGCCACCGACGGCACGGAGAAGCTGGTCGTCGCCGAACCGCTGCTGGAGAAGGCGCTGGGCGAGGGCTGGGAGGCCACCGGCCGGTCCTTCACCGGCCGCGAGATGGAGCGCTGGTCCTACGAGCGCCCGTTCTCCCTGGTCGAGCTGGAGGGCGCCAACTTCGTCGTCAACGCCGAGTACGTCACCACCGACGACGGTACGGGTCTGGTCCACCAGGCCCCGGCCTTCGGTGAGGACGACCTCAAGACCTGCAAGGCGTACGGCCTCCCGGTCGTCAACCCGGTCCGCCCCGACGGCACCTTCGAGGAAGAACTGCCCCTGGTCGGCGGCCAGTTCTTCAAGAAGGCCGACGGCACGCTGGTGGCCGACCTGGACGCCCGCGGCCTGCTCTTCCGGCACATCGCCTACGAGCACAGCTACCCGCACTGCTGGCGCTGCCACACCGCGCTGCTCTACTACGCCCAGCCGTCGTGGTACATCCGCACCACCGCGATCAAGGACGCCCTCCTCCGGGAGAACGAGAACACCAACTGGTTCCCCGAGTCGGTCAAGCACGGCCGCTTCGGCGACTGGCTGAGCAACAACATCGACTGGGCGCTGTCCCGCAACCGCTACTGGGGCACCCCGCTGCCCATCTGGCGCTGCGAGGACGACCACCTCACCTGCGTCGGCTCGCTCGCCGAGCTGTCCGAGCTGACCGGTGCCGACCAGTCGGGCCTGGACCCGCACCGCCCGTTCATCGACGAGATCACCTTCGGCTGCCCCGAGGAGGGCTGCGCGCACACCGCGGTCCGCGTCCCGGAGGTCATCGACGCCTGGTACGACTCCGGCTCGATGCCGTTCGCGCAGTGGGGCTACCCGTACCGCAACAAGGAGCTGTTCGAGAAGCGCTACCCGGCGCAGTTCATCTCCGAGGCCATCGACCAGACCCGCGGCTGGTTCTACACGCTGATGGCCGTCGGCACCCTGGTCTTCGACAAGTCGTCGTACGAGAACGTGGTCTGCCTCGGCCACATCCTCGCCGAGGACGGCCGGAAGATGTCCAAGCACCTGGGCAACACCCTCCAGCCGATCCCGCTCATGGACCAGCACGGCGCGGACGCGGTCCGCTGGTTCATGGCGGCCGGCGGTTCGCCGTGGGCGGCCCGCCGGGTGGGCCACAACACCATCCAGGAAGTCGTCCGCAAGACCCTGCTGACGTACTGGAACACCGTCGCCTTCCAGGCGCTGTACGCCCGGACGTCCCAGTGGGCGCCGTCCGCGTCCGACCCGGCCCCGGCCGAGCGGCCGCTGCTGGACCGCTGGCTGCTGGGTGAGCTGAACACCCTCGTCGCGCAGGTCACCGAGTCCCTGGAGTCCTTCGACACCCAGCGCGCCGGCAAGCTGCTGTCGACCTTCGTCGACGACCTGTCCAACTGGTACGTCCGCCGCTCGCGCCGCCGCTTCTGGCAGGGCGACGCGGCCGCGCTGCGCACCCTCCACGAGGTCATCGAGACGGTCACCCGCCTGATGGCGCCGCTCACCCCGTTCATCACCGAGCGGGTCTGGCAGGACCTGGTCGCCCCGGTCACCCCGGACGCCCCGGACTCCGTCCACCTCTCCAGCTGGCCGGTCGCCGAGCAGTCCCTGATCGACCCGGCGCTCTCCGCCCAGATGGCGCTGGTCCGCCGGCTGGTCGAGCTGGGCCGGGCGACCCGCGCCGAGTCCGGGGTGAAGACCCGCCAGCCGCTGTCCCGCGCGCTGGTCGCGGCCCACGGCTTCGCCGGGCTGCCGGAGGACCTGCGCGCCCAGATCGCCGAGGAGCTGAACGTCAGCTCGCTGGCCTCGCTGTCGGAGGTGGGCGGCTCGCTCGTCGACACCACCGCGAAGGCCAATTTCCGCGCACTGGGCAAGCGGTTCGGCAAGGGCGTCCAGGCGGTCGCCAAGGCCATCGCCGGCGCGGACGCCGCGGCGCTGTCGCTCGCGCTCCGGGAGGGCACGGCGAGTGTCGAGGTCGACGGCGAGACCGTCCCGCTCGCCCCGGACGAGGTGATCATCACCGAAACCCCGCGCGAGGGCTGGTCGGTGGCCTCCGACGCGGGTGCCACGGTCGCCCTGGACCTGGAGATCACCCCCGAGCTGCGCCGGGCCGGTCTGGCCCGGGACGCGATCCGGCTGATCCAGGAGGCGCGGAAGAACAGCGGCCTGGACGTCGCCGACCGGATCGCGTTGCGCTGGGCGTCGTCCGACGAGGAGGTCCGTACGGCCCTCGCCGAGCACGCCGGTCTGATCGCCGAGGAGGTCCTCGCCACGGACTTCGCCCCCGGCGAGCCGGACGGCGACTACGGCCCGGCCTTCACCGACGAGGCACTGGCACTGACGTTCCACCTCCGTAAGGCGTAATCCGCGGGGGTCAACCCCGCCCCGAATGCCCCGGTGTGCACCACACCGGGGCATTCGCTATTCCCGTACATAGATGGGCAGTTCGTCCCACTTTGCCGAGACGAGCACCCGCTGCGGAAGGACCCCCGGGCCGCCCCGACAGACCGCTCCCGCGCTACCGAAAAAGGGCCGGGCCCCGAGGGAAGTCCCTCGGGGCCCGGCCCTGATTGCCGACGGTACGCCTCAGGCGGGCGTCAGTTGTCGTCCTCGTCGATGAGGAAGCCCCTCATCGGCGACGGGGTCTGCTGCATCGGCGACGGGCCCTGCGGCCGCACCGGAGCCATCGGCTGGGTCATCGCCGGCGACATCTGCTGCTGACCGCCGTAGGACGGACCGCCGCTGGAGCCGTTGCCCATCGAGTGGTTGCCGCCCATGGTGTGGTTGCCGCCCATCGTGCCGGCACCGGCCGACGCCATCGACGGGGACGGCGGCAGCGAGGCGGTCGCCGGGGTGCGCGGCGGGGCGAGCGAGTCGTCCGCCTGATTCTCCAGCTGACGCAGCTGGCTCTCCAGGTAGGACTTCAGCCGCGTGCGGTACTCGCGCTCGAAGCCGCGCAGGTCCTCGACCTTGCGCTCCAGCGTCGCGCGGGCCGACTCCAGCGAGCCCATCGCCACGCGGTGCTTCTCCTGCGCGTCCCGCTCCAGCGCGTCGGCCTTGGCGCGGGCGTCCCGCTCCAGGCCCTCGGCGCGGCTGCGCGCCTCACCGACGATCTTGTTGGCCTCGGAACAGGCCTCCGCGATCGCCTGGTCGGCGGTCTGCTGCGCCAGCGACAGCACGCGCGCGGCGCTGTCGCCACCGGGGCCACCCTGCTGCCCGCCGGGCAGCTGCTGCGGACCACCGGGGCCGCCCATCGGGCCACCCATCGGACCGCCGGGGCCCATCGGGCCGGGACCGTGCGGGCCCTGCGGGCCGTGGCCACCGGGACCAGGAGGCAGCTGCGGTGCACCACCGGGCAGTTGGGGCGGGCCACCCATCCCCTGCTGCTGCGGCGGGACCGGCTGCGGACCGGATATGGCGGCGGGCACAGGAGCCCCGGGACGCTGCTGCTGCTCCTGCTGCTGGTCCGGTCCCTTGCGCAGACCCTGCTGCTGCTGGTTCTGCGCGGCGGCGCGAGTGGCGGCGGCCAGCTTCGCGCGCAGGTCCTCGTTCTCCCGCAGAAGCCGGGTCAGTTCGGCTTCGACCTCATCGAGGAAGGCATCGACCTCGTCCTCGTCATAGCCTTCTCGGAGGCGGACGGTCGTGAACTGCTTGTTCCGCACGTCCTCGGGGGTCAACGGCATCTCTACTTCACCTCAACGTAGTCGTCGGCAATCGGCAAGACCGTATCGTTCACACCAACAACACCGACCTCACGACGGTGATCAGGATGTAGACGATGATCATCAATACGAAGAAGGACAGGTCGAGCGCCACGCCCCCGAGACGCAGCGGCGGGATTACCCGCCGCAGAAGCTTGAGTGGCGGATCAGTGACAGTGTAGGCGGCCTCCAGAACGACCACCATCGCCTTGCCGGGTTGCCATGAACGGGCGAACTGGAACACGTAGTCCATCACCAGCCGGAAGATCAACACGATCAGGAAGCAGTACAGCGCGATATAGATCACCTGACCAGCGACACTCATCTCGCGCGTCCCTCTCCCCTTGCTCCTGTGTCGGCCCTACGGCCTTGGTGTGCCCGGTGTTGCGTCTCAGCTCTGGTTGAAGAACCCGCCCTCTGCGATACGGGCCTTGTCCTCCGCCGTGACATCGACGTTAGCAGGCGACAACAGGAACACCTTCTGCGTCACCCGCTCGATGCTGCCGTGAAGACCAAACACCAAACCGGCCGCAAAGTCGACAAGTCGCTTCGCATCGGTGTCGTCCATCTCCGTGAGATTCATGATCACCGGAGTGCCCTCGCGGAAGTGTTCCCCGATGGTACGGGCTTCGTTGTAGGTCCGGGGGTGCAGCGTGGTGATGCGGTAGGGCTCCCGCTCGGACACAACCTTGGGCATGATCACCGGTGCGTTCTTCTCCAGATTCGGACGGTCGGGTGTGATGGATGACACTGGGGCGATTCGCGCGGGTCGTCCGTTTTCCGGGGCGAGCGGGGCGGGTTCGCGTTGCGCCGGAGGCGTCACGGCACGGACGGGTTCGTCCCGTTCCGGGCGTGTTTCGGCCTGCACTTGGTGCTGTTGCCGCCGCCCACGGTCGGGTTCCGGTTCGAGCTCGGGCTCGAACTCGTCGTCGGGGTCGAACCCCCGGCCGTCGTACCCATCGTCCTCCACGAGGCCGAGGTAGACCGCCATCTTGCGCATCGCGCCGGCCATTCTCTGCGTCCTCCGCTCTGTGGTGGATCGGCTCCGTCACCAGGGCCTTGGATCCACGCGGCCTCCCCGCTTCCTGCGGAAATGACCATATTTTGTGCTGTGGTCCGACTTGCTTGGCGACGTTACCCGAGCCGTGGTCGGACTCCGAGTACCGCGGTACCGACGCGCACATGTGTCGCTCCGGCCGCCACGGCGTCCTCAAGGTCCGCGCTCATGCCTGCTGACACCATGTTGGCAGCAGGATGGGTGGCGCGCAGGTCGGTTGAGATTTCCATGAGTCGTTCGAATGCGGCCAGTTGGCGTCCGGCATACGGGCCGGCCAGCGGCGCGACCGTCATCAGGCCGTCCAGGCGCAGCCCTTCGGCCCCGGCGATCGCCTCCGCCAGGGCCGGGACACCGTCCGGCGCCACACCGCCCCGGTCACCCTGCCGACCCGACTCGGCGTCAAGCGCCACCTGGACCAGGCACCCCAGCTCGCGGCCCGCACGGACCGCCTCCTTGGAGAGCGCGGTGACCAGTCGTGCACGATCGACCGACTGCACAATTCCGGCATAACTCGCCACAGACCGCACCTTGTTGGTCTGCAACTGGCCGACGAAGTGCCAAGTAAGCGGCAAATCAGCACATTCGGCGGCCTTGGGTGCCGCCTCCTGGTCACGGTTCTCCGCGACCTGACGCACACCCAGTTCCGCCAGCAGCCGGACGTCGCTCGCGGGGTAGGTCTTGGTGACGACGATCATCGTCACCTCGTCCCGCGCCCTGCCGGCCTTGGCGCAGGCGGCGGAGATACGATCCTCCACCCGCGCCAGGTTGGTCGCCAGTTCCGTTCTACGGTCGTCCGTCACAGCTCGCCGTCCAGCCACACGTAACTCGCGAGCCGCCCGGTCGTGCGGTCGCGCCGATAGGAGAAATGATCCGCGGACTCCCGCGTGCAGACGGCCGAGATGTGGGCATCGTCACCCACCGGCACGCCCGCCGCGGCGAGTTGGGCCCGTACGCCGGCGGCGACGTCCACCGCCGGCGTGCCCCAGCCGGTCGTCGCGAACGCCTCGGGGACCACCGCCGCGACGTCGGACCGCATCTGTGCGGGCACCTCGTAACAGCGCCCGCAGATCGCCGGTCCGGTGTACGCGAGGATCCGGGCCGGCTCCGCGCCCAGCTCGGCCATCGCCTCGACGGCCGCCGGTACGACGCCGGCGACCAGGCCCGGCCGGCCGGCGTGTGCCGCCCCGGTGACGCCCGCGACCGGATCGGCGAGCAGTACCGGGGTGCAGTCGGCGGTCAGGACGGCGAGCGCGAGGCCCCGGCGGGCGGTCACCACCGCGTCCACGCACGGCACGTCGGCGTCGCGCCAGGGTCCGTCGACCACCGCCACGTCCCGGCCGTGGACCTGGTTCATCCAGACCACCGCGGCCGGGTCGAGACCGAGTGCGCCGGCCGCGCGGGCGCGGTTGGTGCGGACGGCCTGCGGGTCGTCGCCGACCGCGCCCCCCAGGTTGAGCTGCTCATACGGAGCGGCGCTCACCCCGCCCCACCTGTCGGTGAAGGCGAAGTGCGCGCCGCTTTCGTGGTGCTGTTGCCCTATCACTTCGGTGCTTTACGTCACTTCAGGAAGTCGGGAACGTCGAGTTCCTCGGCCGCGCTGTCGGAGTACGACGGACGGGCCGGGGGAACCTGCGGCCCGCTCGACGGGGTGGGTGCGACCTCGCCCAGCGTGGACGACGGCTCGGCGGCCGGCTCACCACGCTCCGCGGGGGCACCCGCGTCCCGTACGGGGACGGAACCCAGGCCGCCGAAGGACGACGGGGTGCGGGGCTCCGGCGGGGCGGCCGGACGGCTGGTGGCCGGGGCCGGCTCCTCGCGCTTCGGGGACGACAGGGCGGCCTGCGCATCGCGGCGGGCCGGCGGCTGGCCGCCGTCGAAGCCCGCGGCGATGACGGTGACCCGGACCTCGTCGCCCAGCGCGTCGTCGATGACCGCGCCGAAGATGATGTTGGCCTCCGGGTGGGCGGCCTCGCTGACCAGCTGGGCGGCCTCGTTGATCTCGAACAGACCGAGGTCGGAGCCGCCGGAGATGGACAGCAGCACACCGCGGGCGCCGTCGATGGACGCCTCCAGGAGCGGCGAGGAGATCGCCATCTCCGCGGCGGCCACCGCGCGGTCGTCGCCGCGCGCCGAGCCGATGCCCATCAGGGCCGAGCCGGCCTCCGACATCACGGACTTGACGTCGGCGAAGTCGAGGTTGATCAGGCCGGGCGTGGTGATCAGGTCGGTGATGCCCTGGACACCCGACAGCAGCACCTGGTCCGCGGACTTGAACGCGTCGAGCACGCTCACCTGGCGGTCCGAGATGGACAGCAGCCGGTCGTTGGGGATCACGATGAGGGTGTCGACCTCTTCGCGCAGCTGGGCGATGCCGTCCTCGGCCTGGTTGGCGCGACGGCGGCCCTCGAAGGTGAACGGCCGGGTGACCACACCGATCGTCAGGGCGCCCAGCGAGCGGGCGATGTTGGCGACCACGGGGGCGCCGCCGGTGCCGGTGCCGCCGCCCTCGCCCGCGGTCACGAAGACCATGTCGGCCCCCTTGAGGACCTCCTCGATCTCTTCGCGGTGGTCCTCGGCCGCCTTGCGCCCCACGTCCGGGTTGGCGCCGGCGCCGAGGCCGCGGGTCATTTCGCGGCCGACGTCGAGCTTGACGTCGGCGTCGCTCATCAGCAGCGCCTGCGCATCGGTATTGATCGCGATGAACTCGACGCCCTTGAGCCCGACCTCGATCATCCGGTTGATGGCGTTCACGCCACCGCCGCCGATGCCGACGACCTTGATGACTGCGAGGTAGTTCTGCGGTGCTGCCACGTCGAAGGCCTCTCGCCTCGAGTTACGTGTCGTCGCCGCACTTTGCGTGTGGACGCCGACTGATGCCGATGGGACGGTCCGTATCGCCGACCCGAACCCTAACGTTGAAGTTTAGGGTTATCTGTGCCTGTGTTCCTTGGTTCCATAGTCCCTTTGGAACGAGACACTAAGTCGACAAGGCGCGCCCGTTCAACGAACACGCCGAACCTCCCGTTTTTCTTTTCACCCTATGTGATCACCCATAGTCGTAGCCATCCAGGGTGCTGGCCTGCGACTTGGTACGTCAACTCCCCGACACCGCAGGGGCGCTGGGGACCGAGACGTCGAAGTGCCGGGCGGCACCGGCCGCTTTCAGCAGCGCGACCAGCACCTTCGCCTTTTCGGCGCCCTGTTCGCGGCTGCCCCAGGCGACCGTGCGTCCGCCGGCCAGTTCGACGCTGATGGCGTCGTATGACCGTACTCGGACCTTGCGTACGTCTTTGCGTACGACTGGGGGCAGATCCTGAGTGACCTCGACTGCGGCGCGCCGCAACCGGTCGATACCGAACCGGTGCGCACTCGGAGAGTCGGAAACGGACATTTCCAGAAGGGGGACACCCTTGGGCGCGGTGCTGACGGTGGCGAACCGGACGCCCTCGACGTCCACTTCGGCAAACTTTCCGCCCGTTTGCATCAGCAGTTCCGGGGTTCTTTCCGTCACTTTGAGACTGATGGTGTGCGGCCAGGACCGTTCCACGTCAACGCTCTTGATGCGCGGCAGCCGGGCCCGCAGCCGGTGTGCGAGGGCGTCGGTGTCCACCGAGATCAGCGGGGCGTTCATCGGGGCGTGCGCCGCCGCGACGACCTCACGCGGGGTCAGGACGTCGGTGCCGGTGGCCCGGACGCGCCCCAGCCGCAGCCAGTCGGAGGCGTAGAGCGCCCAGACGCCGAACGCGCCGAGCAGCACCGCGAGAACCAGGGTGATGATCAGACCGCGGCGGCCCGGCGCGCGACGGGGCAGGCGCACCCAGCGGAGTCTTCGCCCGCACACCTCCGCGGAGGAGGGCGGGCCGGACGGTGACTTCTTCTCGCCTCGCCGGGCGGTTGTCGGTCCGGCCACGCTCCCTGCCTTCTCTCGTGCGCTACTTGCGGTGCTGCTCGATCGCCTCGTACACCATGCCGACCAGCAGCTCGTCGGCGTCCCGGCGGCCGAACTCGGAGGCCGCGCGGGACATCTCGTACAGCCGGTGCGGATCGGCCAGGACCGGGAGCACGTTGCCCTGCACCCAGTCCGGGGTCAGCTGGGCGTCGTCGACCAGCAGGCCCCCGCCGGCGTTGACCAGCGGCTGGGCGTTCAGCCGCTGCTCGCCGTTGCCGATGGGCAGCGGGACGAACGCGGCCGGCAGCCCGACGGCGGACAGCTCGGCGACGGTCATCGCGCCCGCGCGGCAGAGCATCATGTCCGCCGCGGCGTACGCGAGATCCATCCGGTCCACGTACGGTACCGGGACATAGGGTGGCATCCCGGGCATGTTGTCCGCATGCGGCAATTCGTTCTTCGGACCGACCGCATGGAGCACCTGGATGCCGGCGCGCTGGAGGGCCGGCACGGCGGCCTGGATGACCTCGTTCAGCCGGCGGGCACCCTGCGAGCCGCCGGACACCAGCAGGGTCGGCAGGTTCGGGTCGAGACCGAACGCGGCCCGCGCCTCGGGGCGGACCGCGGCCCGGTCGAGGGTGGCGATGGTGCGGCGCAGCGGGATGCCGACGTAGCGGGCGTTGCGCAGCTTGCTGTCGGGGGTGCTGACGGCGACGAAGTGGGCGTACCGCGAACCGATCTTGTTGGCCAGGCCGGGGCGGGCGTTGGCCTCGTGGACGATGATCGGCACCCCGAGCCGCTTGGCGGCCAGATAGCCGGGCAGCGCCACGTAGCCGCCGAAGCCGACCACGCAGTCGGCCTTGGTGCGCTCCAGGATCTGCTCGGCGGCCTTGATCGTGCCGCGCAGCCGCCCGGGGACGGTGATCAGTTCGGGGGTGGGCTTGCGCGGCAGCGGTACGGCCGGGATGAGACCCAGCTCATAGCCGCGCTCCGGGACGAGCCGGGTCTCCAGGCCCTTCTCCGTACCCAGTGCCGTGATCCCCACGGTGGGGTCCTGCCTCCGCAGTGCGTCCGCGAGGGCGAGCGCGGGCTCGATGTGGCCGGCGGTCCCCCCACCGGCGAGTACGACATGCACCGAAATTCACCGCTCTCCGGACGGCCGCTTCTTGACGCGCCGTCTCATCGTCTTCCATCTCACCCCAGCCGGTTTCCTGCCGAAAACCGGCTTCCGCGTAGCCAGCGCGGCCAGCGCCGCCCGTGCGGCGGGCTCGTCACGCGCGAAGGCGATCAGCAGCCCGACGGCGAACATCGTCGGCAGCAGGGCGGAGCCTCCGTAGGAGAACAGCGGGAGCGGGACACCGGCGATCGGCAGCAGGCCGAGCACCGCACCGATGTTGACCACGGCCTGGGCCGTGATCCAGGTGGTCACGCCTCCCGCGGCGTACCGTACGAAGGGGTCCTCCGTGCGTCCGGCCACGCGGATACCCGCATAGCCTAGAGCCGCGAAGAGGGCGAGGACCGACAGCGTCCCCGCCAGACCCAGTTCCTCCCCGGTGATGGCGAAGATGAAGTCGGTGTGCGGTTCAGGGAGTTCACCCCATTTTTCCATACTTGCGCCGAGGCCGGAACCGAAGAATCCGCCGGAGGCCAGGGCGTAGATCCCGTGCACGGCCTGCCAGCACTGATCACCGGGGCCAGGATCGGTCGCGCCGATGCAGGCCAGCCGGGACATCCGGTTGGCGCTGGTCTTGATCAGCAGCGCGCCGATCACCATCGCGGTGCCCAGCACGCCGACGAACAGCCGGGTCGGCGCACCGGCCAGCCACAGCAGCCCGAAGAGGATCGCCGTGAGAATGATCGCGGTGCCCATGTCGCCGCCGAGCATGATCAGGCCGAGCAGCAGGAACGCCACCGGGATCAGCGGCACCAGCAGGTGCTTCCACTGCACCAGCAGCTTCTTGTCGTGCTTGCGGGCCAGCAGGTCGGCGCCCCACAGGACCAGTGCGAGCTTGGCGAACTCGCTCGGTTGCATCTGGAAAGGGCCGCCGAGGTTGATCCAGTTCTGGTTGCCGTTGACCGCGACCCCTATGCCCGGAATCTGCACCAGGCACATCAGGAAGACCGAGACCGCGAGCAGCGGATAGGCCAGCGTACGGTGCAGCCGGACCGGCATCCGGGTGGCGATCAGCAGCAGTCCGCCGCCGAGGACGGCCGCGAGCAGCTGTTTGCGGAAGAAGAACGACGGGGCGAGGCCGGACTGCAGCGCCTTGATCTGGGACGCCGAGTAGACCATCACCAGGCCCAGGACGGTGATCAGCAGACTGCCGCCCAGGATCAGGTAGTACGCGGTCAGCGGACGGTCCCAGGCGCGCTGCAGCCGGTTCAGCAGCCGCCGGGGGCCACCGGCCACCGGACGGCCGCCGCGCGCCGGACGCGCCGTGGCGGGCCGGCGAGGCGGACGCGCCGGGACGGATGATCCCCCGCGCGGTCTCGCGGACGGCCCTCCGCCCGATCTCGCGGACGCTCCCCCGCCCGATCCCGCGGAGGATTTCCCGCGCGATCTCGCGGAGGAGTTCCCGCCCGATCTCGCGGAGGAGTTCTTGCCCGCCCGCCCTGCGTCTGCCGATCGGGCCGTCATCCTCGTCCCCTCCAGGTGAGCTCGCCGCCGGCTGCCGGCGGCCACGGGGAGAAACGGTCTACTGGTCCCTCGCGGTCAGCTCGCGGACCGCGTCGGCGAAGGCGTCGCCCCGCTTGTTGTAATTGACGAACATGTCCATCGAGGCACAGGCCGGGGCCAGCAGGACGGTGTCGCCGGGCTCGGCCAGACGGGTCGCTTCCCGGACGGCCTCGGGCATCGCCCCAGTGTCGGTCCGGTCGAGGTCGACGACCGGGACCTCGGGGGCGTGTCGCGCCAGGGCTTCGCGAATCAGCGCCCGATCGGCGCCGATCAGCACCACCCCGCGCAGCCGGGCCGCCGCCGTCTTCACCAGCTCGTCGAAGGTCGCGCCCTTGGCGAGCCCGCCGGCGATCCACACGATGTGCTCGTACGCCGCCAGGGACGCCTCGGCGGCGTGGGTGTTGGTGGCCTTGGAGTCGTCGATGTAGCGGACGCCGTCGATCTCCGCGATGTGCTGGATGCGGTGCGCCTCCGGGTGGAAGGCGCGCAGTCCCTCACGGACCGCGGCCGGGCGGACGCCGTAGGCCCGGGCCAGCGCGGCGGCGGCGAGGGCGTTGGCGACGTTGTGCGGGGCGGCGGGGCCGGAGCCGGGGGCGATGTCGGAGATCTCGGCGAGCTCCTGGGCCTGCTTCTGCCGGTTCTCGACGAAGGCGCGGTCGACCAGGATGCCGTCGACGACGCCGAGTTCGGAGGGGCCGGGAGTGCCGAGGGTGAAGCCGATGGCGCGGCAGCCCTCCTCGACGTCGGCCTCGCGCACCAGGTCCTCGGTCGCCTTGTCGGCCACGTTGTAGACGCAGGCGACGCGGTTGCCTTCGTAGATCCGGCCCTTGTCGGCGGCGTACGCCTCCATCGAGCCGTGCCAGTCGAGGTGGTCGGGCGCGATGTTGAGGACCGCGGCGGAGTGCGCCCGCAACGACGGAGCCCAGTGCAGCTGGTAGCTGGAGAGCTCGACGGCGAGCACGTCGTAGGGGCGGGCGCCGTCCTTGCCCTGGTTCAGGACCACGTCGACGATCGGGGTGCCGATGTTGCCGACGGCCATGGTGTGCAGGCCCTCGGCCTCCAGGATGGCGGCGAGCATCCGGACGGTGGTGGTCTTGCCGTTCGTACCGGTGACCGCCAGCCAGTCCGCGGAGTCCGGACCGCGCAGCCGCCAGGCGATCTCCACGTCGCCGACGACGTCCACGCCGGCTGCCGCGGCCGCCGCGAACAGCGGGCTGTCGGGCTTCCAGCCGGGCGAGGTGACGACCAGCTCGGTGCCCTCGGGCAGGGTCTCGCCGTCGCCGAGGCGGACGGCGATCCCGGCCGCCTGAAGCTCGCGCGCGGTGTCCTGCTGCTTGGCTCCCGCGCCGCCGTCCACGACGGTGACGCGGGCGCCGAGGCCGGCCAGGGCGCGGGCGGCACTGATGCCGCTCACGCCGAGGCCGGCGACGGTGATCTGCATGCCGGCGAACCCCTCGGGGGTCCGGTCCGGGTCGGGCGTGGTCACTTCGCTGCCTGCCAGCCGCCGTAGAAGATGCCGAGTCCCACGATGACGCACATGCCCTGGATGATCCAGAACCTGACCACCACAAGGACTTCGGACCACCCCTTGAGTTCGAAGTGGTGCTGTAGTGGCGCCATCCGGAAGACCCGCTTACCGGTCATCCGGAAGGATCCGACCTGGATGACCACGGACATGGTGATCAGGACGAACAGACCGCCGAGGATCGCCAGCAGCAGCTCCGTGCGGGAGCAGATGGCCAGACCGGCGAGCGCGCCGCCCAGGGCCAGCGAGCCGGTGTCACCCATGAAGATCTTGGCGGGTGAGGTGTTCCACCACAGGAAGCCGAAGCAGGCACCCATCAAGGCGGAGGCCACGACCGCCAGGTCGAGGGGGTCGCGGACCTCGTAACAGCCCGGTCCGGCGGTGATCTGGTTGGCGCAGGACTCCTGGTGCTGCCAGATGCCGATGAACGTGTACGCGCCGAAGACCATCACCGAGGCGCCGGTGGCCAGGCCGTCGAGGCCGTCGGTGAGGTTCACGCCGTTGGACATCGCCAGGATCATGAACAGCGCCCAGATGACGAAGAGCACCGGGCCGATCTGCCAGCCGAAGTCCTGGGTGAACGACAGCCGGTCCGAGGCCGGGGTCTGTCCGCGCAGGTCCGCGAACTGCAGCGAGAGCACGGCGAAGGCGATGCCGACGATCAGCTGGCCGGCCATCTTCGCCTTGGCCCGCAGGCCCAGCGAACGCTGCTTGACGATCTTGATGTAGTCGTCCAGGAAGCCGACCAGGCCCATCCCCGCGAAGAGGAAGAGCACCAGCACGCCCGAGAACGTCGGGTCGCTGGAGGTGATCACCTTCGTGATGACGTAGGCGATGATCGTCGCCAGGATGAAGGAGATGCCACCCATGGTGGGCGTCCCCTTCTTGCTGCCGTGGGTGCGCGGGCCGTCATCGCGGATGAACTGCCCGTACCCCTTCTTGGCCAGCAGTTTGATCAGCAGCGGGGTGCCGATCAGCGTCAGGAAGAGCCCGATCATTCCGGAGAAGAGGATCTGCTTCATCGAGTTCATCGGGCTGCGGCTCCACCCTCGGCGCCCGCGGCGCCCGACAGCCCTGCGTCATCCAGCAGCGCTGCGGCGACCCGCTCCAGCCCCACCGACCTGGACGCCTTCACCAGCACGACGTCTCCCGGCCGCAGCTCGCTGCGCAACAGGTCGACCGCCGCCCGCGTGTCGGACACGTGCACCGACTCCTCACCCCACGAACCCTCGTTCTTGGCGCCCATGTCGAGCCAGGCCGCTTCCCTGCCGCCGACCGCCACGAGCTTGCTGACGTTGAGCCGGACGACCAGCCGCCCGACCGCGTCGTGTTCGGCGAGTGACTCCTCGCCGAGCTCGGCCATCTCACCGAGCACCGCCCACGTCCGCGCCCCCTTCGCCTTGGCGGCGGCGCCCATCGCGACCAGCGCGCGCAGCGCCGCTCGCATGGACTCGGGGTTCGCGTTGTAGGCGTCGTTGACGACCGTCACGCCGTCCGCGCGCTCGGTGACCTCCATGCGCCAGCGGGAGAGCGTGCCGGCTTCGGAGAGCGCGGTGGCGATCTCGTCTACGGGCATGCCCAACTCATGGGCGACGGCGGCCGCGGCGAGCGCGTTCGACACGTGGTGCTCACCGTACAGCCGCATGGTCACATCGCTGCACCCGGAGGGTGTGTGAAGCGTGAAGGCGGGCTGTCCGAGCTCCGTGAGCCGGACATTCTCGGCGCGTACGGCGGCGTCCTCGGCCTCGCCGAACAGCACCGTGCGGGCCTTGGTGCGGGCCGCCATGGCGCGGACGTACGGGTCGTCGGCGTTGAGGACCGCGACACCGCCGTCCTCGGCGGCGGGCAGCGCCTCGACGAGTTCGCCCTTCGCCTCCGCGATCTGCGCGCGGCCGCCGAACTCCCCGATGTGCGCGGAGCCGACGTTGAGCACCACGCCGATCCGGGGCGGGGTCAGCGCGGCGAGGTAGCGGATGTGGCCGACGCCGCGAGCGCCCATCTCCAGCACGAGGTGACGGGTCGTCTCATCGGCGCGCAGCGCGGTCAGCGGCAGCCCGATCTCGTTGTTGAGGTTGCCCTCGGGCCAGACGGTCGGGCCGTGCCGCTGCAGCAGCTGGGCGATCAGGTCCTTGGTGCTGGTCTTGCCGGCCGAGCCGGTCAGGCCGACGACGGTGGTGCCCAGCCGCTCGACGACGGCGCGGGCGAGCGCGCCGAGCGCGGCGGTGACGTCGTGCACGACGATGGCGGGAACGCCGACGGGACGGGCGGCGAGTACGGCCACCGCGCCGGCCTCGACGGCGCCGGGGGCGAAGTCATGGCCGTCGGCGCGTTCCCCGGCGAAGGCCACGAACAGGCTGCCGGGGCGGACCGCCCGGGAGTCGGCGACGACCGGTCCGGTGACCTGGCGGTCGGCGTCCGGTATGTCGTACTGCTGCCCGCCGACGATGCTCGCGATCTCGGCGAGGGACAGGGAGATCACAGGTCACCCCCGGCGAGCGGCGGTCGGTGACGGGGAATCGGTTGTGCGCGCATGGCGGAGTGTCATCCCTGGTGTTTCGGGTGCGGTGACGTCAAGGAAGCCTCGATGGCCTCGCGCAGCACCTGGCGGTCGTCGAAGGGGCGTACCACTCCGGCGATGTCCTGGCCCTGCTCATGGCCCTTGCCCGCGACGATCACGGTGTCGCCGGGCTCGGCGCGGGCGACGGCGGCGGCGATGGCGGCGGCCCGCTCTTCTTCCACCAGGACCGTGCCGCGTTCGTGGATCGGCACCTCCGCGGCGCCCGCCAGCATGGTGGCGAGGATCGCGAGCGGGTCCTCGCCCCGCGGGTTGTCGGAGGTCAGAACGGCCGTGTCGGCGAGGCGGGCGACCGCGGCGCCCATGGGGGCGCGCTTGTGCGGGTCGCGGTCGCCGCCGCAGCCGAGGACGGCGTGCAGCTTGCCGTCGGTGACCTTGCGCAGCGCGCGCAGCACCGACTCGACGGCGTCGGTCTTGTGGGCGTAGTCGACGACCGCCAGGTACGGCTGGCCGGCGTCGACGCGCTCCAGGCGGCCGGGGACGCCGGGCACCGCGGCGACGCCGTCGGCGGCGGTCTGCGGGTCGATGCCGGCGACGACCAGCGCGGTGATCGCGGCGAGCGCGTTGGCGACGTTGAACGGGCCGGCGATCGGGGAGGCGGCGCGCAGCGTCTGTCCGTCGGGGCCGTGCACGGTGAAGGTGGAGCCGAGCGCGCCGACCTCGACGTCGGAGGCGCGCCAGTCGGCGTCCGGGTGGCCCTCGGCGGAGAAGGTGGTGACCGGGACCTCGGACTCGCCGTCGGCCAGCCGGCGGCCGTACTCGTCGTCGAGGTTGACCACGCCGGCCCGGCTGCGGGCCTTGGTGAACAGCTGCGCCTTGGCCTGGAAGTAGTCCTCCATCCCGGAGTGGAACTCCATGTGCTCCGGGCTGAGGTTGTTGAAGATCGCGACGTCGAAGACGCAGCCGTCGACCCGGCCGAGGACCAGGGCGTGGCTGGAGACCTCCATGGCGAGGGCGCGGACGCCGCGCTCGCGCATCACGGCGAACAGCGCCTGCAGGTCGGTGGCCTCGGGGGTGGTGCGCTCGGACTTGATCCGCTCGTCGCCGATCCGGGTCTCCACGGTGCCGATCAGGCCGGTCAGTCCGCCGTCGGGGCGCTTCGCGGCGGCGGCCCGCAGTCCGCCCTCGATGAGGTAGGCGGTGGTGGTCTTGCCCGAGGTGCCGGTGATGCCGATCTGGAGCAGGTCCTCGCCCGGCGCGCCGTAGATCGAGACGGCCAGGGCGCCCATCCGTCCGCGCGGGTTGTCGACGACGAGGACCGGCAGGCCGGTGGCGGCGGCGCGGTCGGCGCCGGACGGGTCGGTCAGGATCGCCGTGGCGCCGAGGTCGGCGGCCTGGGCGACGAAGTCGGCACCGTGCAGCCGGGCGCCGGGCAGCGCGGCGTAGACGTCGCCGGGGCGGACCGCCCGGGAGTCGTGCGTGATGCCGGTGACGTGGGCCTCTGCGTACTCGGGGGCGAGGGCCGGGGTGCCCAGCTGCTCGGCGAGATCCGCCAGGGGGGTGGGGCGGACGTGGTCAGGGCGCGGCGCTCCCGGGTAGGTACCGGGGCCACCCTTCTGAGCGTGCGGGGCGTTCGGGGACTGATCAGCATGTGACACGGCGGTGAGCGTACCGGGCCGATCGGGCTCGGGGCGAAGTGAGGGCCGTGTGGGGGCGCGGTCGGCGGGCTCGGGGAGACCGTCGGGGGTGATGGTCGTCACGGCGGGATTGCCTCGATTTCATTGGCCTGGCCTGAAGGTGACCGGCAGGCGTGGGGGATTTGCGCCGGTCGGTGGTACCTGGAGGGTCTTCAGCGCGAAGGCCATGACCTGCTGGTAGATCGGGCCGCAGACCTGGCCGCCGAAGTAGCTGCCCTTGGTGGGATTCTGCACCGCGCAATAGACCGTGATGCGCGGTTTGTCCGCGGGGGCGAAACCGGCGAAGGACGCGGTGTAGCCGTGGTAGCGGCCGGTCTTGGGGTCCACCCGGTTGGAGGTGCCGGTCTTGCCGCCGACCCGGTAGCCGTCGATCTTCGCCTTCGCGCCGGTGCCCTCCTCGTCGTCGACCACCGACTCCAGCATGGTGGCGAGGGTGCGGGCCGTCTTCCGGCTGACCACGCGGGTCTTCGCGGGCTTGGGCGCCGGGACGAAGCGGCCGTCCGGCCCGGTGCTGCCGCGGACGAGGGTGGGGGCGATCCGCTCGCCGCCGTTGGCGATGGTGGAGTAGACGGAGGCGGCCTGTACGGCGTTGAGGGACAGCCCCTGGCCGAAGGGGATCGTGTACTGCTGCGAGGTGTTCCAGTCCTGCGGCTTGGCCAGGATGCCGTCGGTCTCGCCCGGGAAGTTCAGCCCGGTCGGCCGGCCGATGCCGAATTTGCGCAGGTAGGAGTAGAGGACGCGGTTGGCCTCGGGCTGGCTCCGGCCGAGCTGGCCGGCCGCGAGGATGGTGCCGATGTTGCTGGACTTGGCGAGGACGCCGTTGAGCGTGAGGTGCCAGGTCTCGTGGTCGACGTCGTCGGCGAAGAGCCGGTCGCCGCGGTGCAGCCGGTTGGGGACGGTGACCCGGGTGGCCGGGGTGGCGACCCCCTCCTCCAGTACGGCGGCCATCGACATCAGCTTGCTGGTGGACCCCGGTTCGAAGGCGTCGGACAGCGCGGCGTTGCCGAGCGCCTCCGGCTCCGCCTCGGCGATGTCGTTGGGGTCGAAGGCGGGGGCGTTGGCCAGGGCCAGGATCTCGCCGGTGCGGGTGTCCTGGACGACGACGTAGCCGCGGTCGGCCCCGGACTTCGCCACCTGTTGGGTGATGGCCTGCTGGGCCGCCCACTGGATGTCGCGGTCGAGGGTGAGCTCCATGTCGGCGCCGGGGACGGCGGGGTGTTCCTGGGTGTCGGCGGTGGGCACCCGGCGGCCGCCGGACTGGGCGTAGACGAGCTTGCCGTCCTTGCCGGCGAGCTGCGGGTCGAGCCGGGCCTCCAGTCCGCCGCCGCCCTTGCCGGCGCTGTTGACGAAGCCGAGGACGCCGGAGGCGAGCTCCTTGTTGGGGTAGACCCGCTTGCTGTGTTTGTCGGCGAAGATCCCGACCAGGACGTCGGGGCGGGGCGCGCTCTTGGGGGCGGCGGCCGCCCGGGCGTCGAGGGTCTTGCGGAGGTCCTTGATCCGCTTCCACACCTGGGGGGTCTGCTGGCGGGCGAGCAGCACGTAACGGGAACCGGGCCGGTCGAGCTTCTCGGTGAGCGCGGCCTTGTCCATGTGGAGGATCGGCGCGAGCAGCGCGGCAGCCCGCTGCGGGGCGTCGTGGATCTTGGTCTTGGCGGGCGCCAGCAGGCTGGGGTCGGCGGTGATGTCGTAGGCGTCCACGGAGGTGGCCAGCGCCACGCCGTTGCGATCGGTGAGGGCGCCGCGCTCGGCGGCCAGCTTGACCGGTACGTAGCGGTTCTCGTTGGCCCGGGCGGCGAACGCCCCGGCGTCCACGGCCTGCACCTGGAAGAGCCGTACGACGAAGACCAGCATGACCAGCGTCAGCCCGAGGGAGACCAGGCGGAGCCGGGGGCGGGGGCTGCCGAGGCGGAGCACCGGGGGGCCGGAGCGGGGCCGGGCCGGTCCGGGGCGGCGGGCGGCCGGGCGGGGCGCCCCGGGCCGCCGGGCGGCGGGCGGGCGGGCGGTGCGGTCCTGGGGCTGACCGCCGCGCCGGGCAGGGCGCGGAACCCGGCGGGGGTCCCTGGGCTCGGTCATACCGCGGTCACCTGCCGGTGGTCGTCGGGGCGGGGGCGGGCGCGGAGCCGGCGGGGCGGGCGGCAGGGGCGGCGGCTCGGGCCGGGGCCGGGTGGCCCGGGGTGGCGCCCGCGCCCGGTGTGCTCTGCGGGCCGAGCGTGCCGGAGCCGGCCGGGACCGGCGGCTGGACGGACGGCGCGACGACCGGCGTGGTCCGGGGTGCGGACCCGGTGGCGCGCCCCTTCTCCGTGGTGGCGCCCAGGAGGGCGGACGCGGACGGCTCGGCCGAGGTGCTCAGCGGCGCGCCGTCGGCGCCGGCCACGCCGGGCTTGCCGCGGACCGTGCCGTCCGGCAACAGGAACGCCGGGGCGCCGCCGGGCACCATCCCGAGCTGCCGGGCGCGCCGCTCCAGGGCGCCCGGCGCGGAGTAGCCGTCCACCTCCTGCTGCAGCGCCTGCTGTTCGTCGGTCAGCTCGTCGGTCTTCTTCTCCAGCCTGCTCAGCTCGAACGAGCCTTGGTTGAGCGCGGAGTTGAGCAGCAGCAGGGTGATCAGCCCGGACCCGAGGAGGACCACGATGAGGAGGACGAAAGGGGTGCGCGCTGCGGTGCCGGGGGCGGTCGCGGTGGCCGGGAACAGCGCGGAGAGCCGTTTCTGCGGGCCGCGCGGCCGCCCCTGGCCTCTCACGGGGTGCCCACAGAGTGGTGGGCGCTCGTGCCGTTCCTGCCGGTCCCGGCGTTCTCGCGGATGCGCTCGGCGCCGCGCAGCCGGGCCGGGGCGGCCCGGCGGTTCTCCGCGATCTCCTCCTCCGTGGGGAGTTCGGCACCGCGGGTGAGCAGTTTCAGCCGGGGCTGGTACTGCTCCGGCACGACCGGCAGGCCGGGCGGTGCGGTGCTGGTGGCGCCGGCCGCGAAGACCTGCTTGACCAGCCGGTCCTCCAGGGAGTGGTACGAGAGCACGGCGATCCGTCCGCCGACCGCGAGCGCGTCCACGGCCGCCGGAATGGCCCGCTCCACGCAGGCGAGTTCGCCGTTGACCTCGATGCGCAGGGCCTGGAACGTGCGCTTGGCGGGGTTGCCGCCGGTGCGCTTGGCGGCCTGCGGAAGCGCGTCCCGGATCAGCTCGACCAGCCGCGCGCTGTTCGTGAAGGGCTCCTTGGCGCGCTCGCGGACGATGGCCGAAACGATCCGCTTGGCCTGCTTCTCCTCGCCGTAGGTGCGCAGGATCCGCACCAGCTCCCCGGGCGCGTAGGTGTTGAGGACCTCCGCCGCGCTGATGCCGGTCGTCTGGTCCATCCGCATGTCCAGCGGAGCGTCCTGGGCGTACGCGAAGCCGCGGTCGGCCTCGTCGAGCTGCATGGAGGAGACGCCGAGGTCGAAGAGCACGCCCTGGACCCGGGGGACGCCGAGCCGGTCGAGCACCTCGGGGAGCTCGTCGTAGACGGCGTGCACCAGGGTGGCGCGGTCGCCGTAGGGGGCGAGCCGTTCGCCGGCGAGCTTCAGGGCGGCCGGGTCGCGGTCGAGGGCGATCAGCCGGACCGCCGGGAAGGCCGTGAGCAGCGCCTCGCTGTGCCCTCCGAGGCCGAGGGTGCAGTCGACGACGACCGCACCGGGCTCGGCGAGCGCAGGGGCGAGCATGTCCAGACACCGCTGGAGCATGACGGGTACGTGGCGGGTATTACTCATGCGCCTTCCGATGGGGTGGGCGGCAGGTGGGTCCCCGGCCGCTGGCTGGGGGATGCCGCACGTACCGCTTGGTCCCCGCCCGCTCTGAAGGGGAAGTGGCCCTCCGGCGACGGGGAAGTGCCGTCGGAAGTCCATGGGAGCGGGAGGAGGCCGAGCCGTACGTACGATGCGCGCACGCGAGGAATTCGGTATCCAAGGAGAGCGTCACGCCTCCCACTTCGCGCCACTTTAGTCCACCGGCTGCCCCGGTCAATCAACTGGTTCCGCGCGTCCTGCGACGGCTTCGCCGGGGCCGTTCCGACGGGCTTGTCACCCGTGTGGCGGCAGCCCGAAGGGAGCTGTGGATTACCTCACAAGGGGTGATGTTGCCCCCTATGCCCGGCCTCCTACGGAGCCGGAACGGCCGGTAACTATTACCGTGAATGCATGCCCATACCTGCCTCGCAGCCGTCGTCCCCGTCCCTCGACAGTTCCTCCGCGCGTTCCGGCGGCACGGTCACCGACCGCCTGGTCGCGGCCAACCAGCGCTACGCCGCCGCCTTCACCGATCCGGGCATGGACGCCCGGCCCGTCCTCAAGGTCGCCGTGGTGGCCTGCATGGACGCCCGTCTCGACCTGCACGCCGCGCTCGGCCTGGAGCTCGGCGACTGCCACACCATCCGCAACGCCGGCGGTGTGGTCACGGACGACATCATCCGCTCCCTGACCATCAGCCAGCGGGCGCTCGGCACCCGCTCCGTCGTCCTCATCCACCACACCGGATGCGGTCTGCTCAATCTGACCGAGGACTTCCGCCACGAGCTCGCGGCCGAGGTCGGCCAGCGCCCGACGTGGGCCGTCGAGGCGTTCAAGGACCTCGACGAGGACGTCCGGCAGTCCATGCAGCGGGTGCGCACCTCGCCCTTCCTGCCGCACACCGACGACGTCCGCGGCTTCGTCTTCGACGTCAAGACGGGTCTGCTGCGGGAGATCGACCCCGAGGACTGACCCTCCCGAGTGCGGGCCGGCCCGGTTTTCCGGGCCGGCCCGTGCCGAAAACGACGGGTTCGCCCGGAACGCCGGGGCGCGGGTGTGTGAGTTGTCCACAGGTCATGACGCCGGAGCGCGCGGGCAGCAAGAATGCGTAGGTGACGTCGTGCCGGCACAGGCCGGACCCGGCGCGCATTTTTGGGGTGGGCCGGTTCCGCACGAGGGGGTGTCGGCCCGTGGCACAGGGCCGAGGAGGGCCGAGTGACGACGTATGACGAACGAGCGAGCCTCACCGATCTGACCACCACCGCGGAGCGGGTTCACCGGTCGGTGGAAGGCGTGATCGAAGGCAAGCCGGAGGTCGTACGGCTCGCGCTGACCGTGCTCCTGGCCGAGGGCCATCTGCTCATCGAGGACGTGCCCGGCGTCGGCAAGACGATGCTGGCCAAGGCGCTCGCCCGCTCCATCGACTGCTCGGTGCGGCGCATCCAGTTCACGCCCGATCTGCTGCCCTCCGACATCACCGGCGTCAGCATCTTCGACCAGCAGCAGCGCGACTTCGAGTTCAAGCCCGGCGCGATCTTCTCGCAGATCGTCATCGGCGACGAGATCAACCGCGCCTCCCCCAAGACCCAGTCCGCGCTCCTGGAGTCCATGGAGGAGCGCCAGGTCACGATGGACGGGCAGACCTACGAACTCCCCAGCCCCTTCATGGTCGTCGCCACCCAGAACCCGGTCGAGATGGAGGGCACCTACCCGCTGCCCGAGGCCCAGCGCGACCGCTTCATGGCCCGGGTGTCGATCGGCTACCCCAGCCCGGCCGCCGAGCTGCAGATGCTCGACGTGCACGGCGGTGCCTCCCCGCTCGACGACCTCCAGCCGGTGGCGCACGCCCACGAGATCGTCAAGCTGATCGACACGGTCCGCGAGGTCCACGTCGCCGAGGCCGTCCGGCGGTACGCCGTCGACCTGGTGTCCGCCACCCGCCACCACCCCGAGCTGCGGCTCGGCGCCTCGCCGCGGGCGACGCTGCACCTGGTGCGCGCCGCCAAGGCCGCCGCGGCCCTCGCGGGGCGGGAGTACGCCCTGCCGGACGACGTCCAGGCGCTGGCGGGGGCGGTGCTGGCGCACCGTCTGCTGCCCACCGCCCAGGCGCAGTTGAGCCGCAGATCGGCCGAGCAGATCGTGGCGGAGATCCTCCAGCGCGTCCCGGTTCCCGAGCCGTCCGCCCAGCCGTGGCGGACGCACGGCCGGCAGCCGCCCGGGGTCCGGGGGTTGTGATGAGCGGAGGGGGGAGCGAGCGGACGCCGGAGCGGGGCGGGCTGCGGGCGGCCCTCGGGGGGATGACGACGCGCGGCCGGTCGTTCCTGGCCGCCGGGGTGGCCGCCGCGGCGTGCTCGTACCTGCTGGGGCAGCCGGACCTGCTGCGGGTCGGGTTGCTGCTCGCCGCGCTGCCGCTGGTGTGCGTCCTGGTCCTGCACCGCACGCGCTACCGCGTCGCGGGCAGCCGTGCGCTCTCGCCCGCCCGGGTACCGGCCGGCGTCGAGTCCCGGGTCCGGCTGCTGATGGAGAACGTCTCCCGGCTGCCGACCGGTGTGCTGATGCTGCAGGACCGGGTGCCGTATGTGCTGGGGCCGCGGCCGCGCTTCGTCCTGGACCGGGTCGAGGCCGGCGGCCGCCGGGAGGTCACCTACCGGGTCCGCTCGGACCTGCGCGGCCGCTATCCGCTCGGGCCGCTGCAGCTGCGGCTGTCCGACCCGTTCGGGATGTGCGAGCTGACCCGCTCCTTCCAGACCTTCGACACCCTGACGGTGGTGCCGCGGGTCGAGCCGCTGCCGGCCGTCCGGCTGGCCGGCGAGGCCGCCGGGTACGGCGACGGTCACCAGCGCTCGCCGGCCCTGGCCGGCGAGGACGACGTCATCCCGCGCGGCTACCGCCACGGCGACGACCTGCGCCGGATCCACTGGCGGTCCACGGCGCGCCACGGCGAGCTGATGGTCCGCAGGGAGGAGCAGCCGCAGAAGGCGCACTGCACGGTCCTGCTGGACACCCGCGACCTCGCCCACCCCGGAGGCGGACCGGACTCGGCCTTCGAATGGGCGGTGTCGGCCGCCGCCTCGACGGCGGTGCACCTGCTGGAGCGCGGTTTCGCGGTCCGCCTGCTGACCGACACCGGCAGCTCGGTACCGGGCCCGGACGGCACCGGCGGCTTCCCGGGGGGCGCCGGCTCCGCCGACACCGCCGGCCTGATGCTGGACACCCTCGCCGTGGTGGAGCACTCCGAGGAGGAGGGGCTGTCGGCGGCGTACGAGGTGCTGCGCGGCGGCGGCGAAGGACTGCTGATCGCCTTCCTCGGCGACCTGGACGCCGAACAGGCGGCGATCGCCGGGCAGATGCGCCGGCGCTGCGGTACGGCGATCGCGTTCGTCCTGGACGGCGACGCCTGGACCCGTGGTCCGGGCGGCATCCGGTTCAGCACCGGCCAGGTGCCGCTCGCCGAGCGGCTGCGGCTGCTGCGGCGGGCGGGCTGGACGGCGCTGCCGGTGACGCCGGGGGACGCGCTCGCCGATCTGTGGCGGGCGGCCGCCGACCAGGCCGGGACGGCGCCGGACTACCTGGAGCCGGGGCCGGGCGACGGCGCCGCGGAGACGGTGACGGGGGGACGGCCATGAACGGGAGCGTGCGGCCGGTGCGGGACCACGACGCGTACGGGGACGGCAGCGGGCGAGGGGAGGCGGACGGATGAGCGGCCGGACGCGACTCGCGCTGTGTGCCGCGGTGGCCACTCTGTGTGCCGCCTGCGCACTGCTGCCGCTGGTGGATCCGATCGGCTGGATCTTCCAGGCGGCGATCCTGCTGGCGATCATGACCGGGGTGGGCGCGCTGGCCCGCCGGGTCCCGCTCGCCGGACCGCTGACCATCGCCGCCCAGCTGCTGACCCTGGTCCTGCTGCTGACCGTGCTCTTCGTGCCGGCCGACGCGGTGCTCGGGCTGCTGCCGGGCCCGGACGCGGCCGCGGAGTTCGGTCGGCTGCTGCGCCACGGTGTCCAGGACGTCGGCCGGTACGCCATCCCCGCCCCGGTCACCCCGGGCATCCGGCTGCTGCTGGTGGCCGGGGTGCTGCTGATCGGCCTGATCGTGGACGCCCTGGCGGTGACGTACCGCAGTGCCGCGCCCGCCGGCCTGCCGCTGCTCGCGCTCTACTCCGTCGCGGCGGGACTGGCCCGGGGCGGGGCGGGCTGGCTGTGGTTCCTGATCGCCGCGGCGGGCTATCTGCTGCTCCTGCTGGCCGAGGGCCGCGACCGGCTCTCCCAGTGGGGCCGGGTCTTCGGCGCCGCGGATCCGGGCCGGCCGGGCGGCGGACCGGCCTCCGGCGCCGGCGGCCCGGCCACCGCACCGGTCCGTACGGGCCGCCGGATCGGCGCCCTGGTCCTGGGCATCGCCGTCGTGGTGCCCGCCGCGCTGCCCTCCCTCGGTGACGGGCTGCTCGTCCCCACCGGCGGCGGCCCGGGCCGCGGCGGCGGGGGCGGCACGATCTCCGCGGTCAACCCGCTGGTGTCGCTCCAGGACAGCCTCAACCAGCCCGAGGACCGGGAGGTCCTCAACTACCGCACCACCGCTGCCGATACGCGCGATCTGTATCTGCGGATCGTCGCCCTGGACCAGTTCGACGGCACGACGTGGAAGCCTTCCGAGCGCACCGTCACGGACGTGCCCGAACGGCTGCCGGAACCGCCCGGCCTCAGTACTGCGGTCGGCCGCGAGCGGATCAACACCTCCATCTCGACCGCCGGGTGGTACGCGCAGAACTGGCTGCCGCTCCCCTACCCCGCGTCCCGCGTGGACATCTCCGGCCGCTGGCGCTTCGAGCCGAAGGGCCGCACGCTGGTCGGCGACCGCGGCCAGAACACCCGCGATCTGCAGTACCAGGTCGAGAGCCTCCAGGTGCGGCCCACCTCACAGCAGCTGGCCGGCGCCCCCGCACCGCCCGGTGAGCTGCTGCGCGAGTACACCAAGGTCCCCGCCTCCCTGCCCCCGGTCGTCCGGTCCACCGCCCGCGATGTCACCCGGGGCGCCTCGACCGCCTACGCCAAGGCCGTCAAGCTCCAGGACTGGTTCGCGCTCTACGGCGGCTTCACGTACAACACCGAGGTCCGGGCGGGCAGCGGCACGGAGGCGATAGCCCGGTTCCTGCGGCAGAAGGAGGGCTTCTGCGTCCACTTCTCGTTCTCGATGGCGGCGATGGCCCGCACGCTGGGCATCCCGGCCCGGGTCGCGGTCGGCTTCACCCCGGGGACGAAGCAGCCCGACGGCACGACGTCGGTCAGCCTCAAGGACGCGCACGCCTGGCCCGAGCTCTACTTCCAGGGCATCGGCTGGACCCGTTTCGAGCCCACGCCGAGCCGCGGCAGCATCCCGGACTACGCCTATCCCGACACCTCGGACACCACCGAGCCGGGCCGCCCGGACCCGGCGCCGGCCCGGCCCGCGCCGCCCAGGAAGGGCCCGTCGGCGACCCCCTCGTGCGAACCGGGCGAGCACCCGGCCGGCAGCGGAACGGTATGTCTGACGTTGCCCGCGCAGTCCGGCGCCCGCCCGTCCAACGGCGGCCCGTCCCCCTGGGCGGTGGCCGCGCTCGGGCTGGTCGCACTGCTCGTCCTGCTGCTGCCCCTGGTCCCGTTGCTGTGGCGGATACGCCTGCGCGCCCGGCGGCTGGCCCTCGGCGTCCCGGGCGGGCACGGCGGGCCGGACGCGGGCGGGGGCGGCACGACGCACGCGGGCGGGGGTGGCGCGGCGGCCGCACTCGCCGCCTGGCAGGAGCTGCTGGACACCGCCTGGGACTTGGGGATCGTCCCGGACGAGTCGCTGACCCCGCGCCGGGCGGCCGCCCGGATCATTCGCGTCGGGGAATTGCAACCGGAGCCGGCCGCCGCTGCACGCCGGATCGCCGAGGCGGTCGAGCAGATCCTGTACGCCCCGCACCCGCGCCCGGTGGCCGGACTGACCGACGACGTCCAGCGGGTGCTGGCCGGGTTGCGGGCCGGTGCGACCCGCGGGCTGCGGCTGCGGGCCCTGTTCGCCCCCCGCTCCGCCGCCCGCCTCCGCCGGGCCGCCGCGGCCCGCTGGGCATCCCTACGCCTCCGCTGCCGCACGAGCCGCCCGGCGACCGCACTGCGGCGTACGACGGCCGCGCTGCGCCGGGGGCGGCAGCGGGCGTAGGGCGGCGTAGGGCGTAGGGCCCAAGAGGCAGGGGGTTGGGGGGCAGGGGGTGGGGCCCCTGGGTGTGCCCGGCAGGCCCGCCTCGTCCGACCGGCCGCGACGCCCCGGCAAGGCCCGCGGCACCCGGTAGCCGGCATTTGGCATCCGGCAACCCGCGACGCCCGGCAAGAACGCCGTGAGGCCCTGCCTTGCAAGACCGTGGTGAGGTCCTGCCCTGCAATTGCCGTCGTGAGGCCCTGCAAGGCCGTCGTGCCGTCCGGCAGGGCCGTAGCGGCCGGCACGACGGCGCAGCCGGTGGAAGAACGTAGGGGGAAGAACGCCGGCGGAAGAACGAAGAACGTGCTGGCGGCAGAACGTCTGGTGGCGGAACGTTCTGGTGGCAGAACCTGCTGGCAGCAGAACCTGCCGGGGCAGAAAGCAGCAGAACCTGCCGGGGCAGAAAAACGTGCTGTGGCCGCCCGAGGGTATCGGGCGGCCACAGCACGAAGACGAAGACCGGGACGCGGCGACGGCGCGTCACGGGGCGGACGTTCGGGGCGGGGTCAGTGGCCCTGCTGTTCGTCGCGGCGGCGCTGCCAGCGGTCCTCGATGCGGTTCATCATCGAGCGCCGCTGCCGGGCTTGACGCCGCGCCGGGCCTTCGGCACCGACGCGCTGTTCCCCGGGCTTGGGCGCCTTGCGCCACCCGGTGACCGCGAGCACGGCACACCCGAGCATCACGAGGAATCCGACCACGCTGATCCAGATCTGCTGCGCGACCATGCCGGCCATGAGCAGGGCGATACCCACCAGGAAGCCCGCGACCGCTTGGTAGACCCGTCGCCGGGTGTACGTACGCAGCCCGCTTCCCTCAAGCGCTGTCGCGAACTTGGGATCTTCGGCGTACAGCGCTCGCTCCATTTGCTCGAGCATGCGCTGCTCGTGCTCCGAGAGCGGCACGGAGTCCTCCTACTCGTCGGTCGCGGGGGGCGACCGGGGTGCGACCCTTTCAGGATAGGCAGGGAATCGCCCCCGTGAAACCCGCCCCTCGACGCCAGTTCACTGTCCGGGCCGCCGTGGCGGCCGGTGGTGATGCTGCCTGCATTCCCCACCGGCCTGTCCGTCATGCCGGAACGTCGTACACCGATCATACGGGGCGAAGGGGCTGATCGGGTGGCCTGTGGCCGACTGCACGCGGCCGGCCGGACCTGCTCCGCGGGTCAGTCGCGCTCGGCGAGGACGTGGAGCTGGGTGGCGACCGAGTGGAAGGCGGGCTGTTCGGCGGCGGCCGCCTCCAGCTTCAGCAGGGCGTCCATGGCGCCCGGCTCGGTGTCGACGAGTACGCCCGGGACCAGGTCGGCGAAGACCCGGACGCCGTGCACCGCGCCGACCTCCAGGCCGGTGGCGGAGACCAGGTCGGTGAGCTGTTCGGCGGTGAACCGGCGGGGCACCGGGTCGCCCTCGCCCCAGCGGCCGGCCGGGTCGGTGAGGGCCTGGTGGGCCTCGGTGAAGTGGCCGGCCAGGGCACGGGCGAGCACGGCACCGCCGAGGCCGGCGGCGAGCAGGCTGAGGGTGCCGGCCGGGCGCAGCGCGTCGACGGCGTTGCGGATGCCCTCGGCGGGGTCGTCGACGTACTCCAGCACGCCGTGGCAGAGCACGGCGTCGTAGCCGCCGCGCTCGACCACGTCGAACAGGCCGTGGGCGTCGCCCTGAACGCCTCGGATCCGGTCGGCGACGCCGGCCTCCGCGGCCCGCCGCTCCAGGGCGAAGAGGGCGTTGGGGCTGGGGTCGACAACCGTGACGTGGTGGCCGAGGCGGGCGACCGGCACGGCGAAGTTGCCGGTGCCGCCGCCGGTGTCGAGGACGTCCAGGGCGTCGCGCCCGGCCGCCTTGACCCGGCGCTCCAGGGCGTCCTTCAGGACGTCCCAGACCACGGCGGTACGAAGGGATGCGCGCGGGCGCAGCGGGTCAGACACGGCGGGTGGCTCCTCGGCGGGGGCATGAACATCCAGTCGTCCACCACCCTATTCCGTCCCGCGCCGTCCGCCGCCCACGGAGTCCCGCGGAGCGGGTGACGGCCTGCTCACCCTGCCTCGCGGAGCGTGCGCCGACCCTGCTCACCCTGCCCCGCGGAGCATGTGCCGACCTGCTCACCCTGCCTCGCGGAGCATGCGCCGACCTGCTCGACGACCTGGTCGCGGAGCCGTTCGGAGCGGGTGACGACCGGCCCCCACCCCGCGGAGCGTGACGCCACGGTCACTCACCCGCGGGCCCGGCGCTTCCCCTGCGGCTGCCCGCTCAGCCTGCCCGCTGGGGCGGCAGCGGGGGCTGGAGGAGGAGCATCCGCTCGACCAGGCGCAGGAACATGGCGACGTCCCGCAGGAGGTCGTCGGCGTCCCGGGTGCTGGCCGCGCCGGCTATGCCGGCCTCGGCCCGGGCCCGGCGGGCGGCGCCGGAGGCGAACAGGGCGCTCCACTCGGCGAGTTCGGGCGCGACCTCGGGGAGGAGGTCCCAGGCACTGCGTATGCTCTCCCGGCGGCTGCGCCGCGGAGCGGCGCCCGGCCTGCGGCGTAGGGTGGCCTCCGGACGGGCGCGCACGGCGAGGACCGCGGCGGCGGTGCGCAGCGCGGCCAGATGGGCGGTGGCGAAGCGCTCGTTGGGGGCTTCCAGGGTGCGCGCTTCTTCGAGGCCCTGCCGGGCCTGGGCGAGCAGGGCCAGGGCGGCGGGTGGTGCGGCCGCCCGGCGCAGGACGGGGTGGACATCACTCGGGGGACCGTACGCAGCGGAGCTGCCCCCGCTGGGACGAGCTGCCATGACGAACCTCCTGTCGTCACATGCCGGTTCGGGACCGAACGCTGATTCGGCCCGTCTGACCCCATCGTGCGGCACACCACTGACAATCGGCTCTGACCTGCACTTTCACCGGACAGCCGGCGGATTTCGCGCGGAGGGGCAGGGCGGCGATTCCAGGCGTCTCGGACCGGGCGGCTCCCGCCCCCCGGCGTGGCCGGTTCACGCCTCCCCGGCGTGGGCGGTTCATGCCTCCCCTGCGTGGCCGGTGCACGCCTCCCCGGCGTGGGCGGTTCGCGCCTCCCCGGCATGCCGGTTCACGCCGCGCCACCTCCCCGCCATGGGCGGGCGATGCACGGGCCGCGAACCGATTCGCCGTACCCCCTTGCGTAACGCGGGGTGGGATGCGGCATACTTTTTGTACTGACCAGTCAGTGCAAGGGAGGGATCGTGGACAGCACCCCGCGCGGGGCGGCGGTCACGGCCGAGCGTTTCGGGGTCAAGGGCCCCCGCGGCTGGGCGTTCCGGAACGTCGGCATCTCGGCCGGACCCGGCTCGCTGATCGCCGTACAGGGCCCGTCGGGCTCGGGCCGTACGTGTCTGCTGCTCGCGCTCACCGGCCGGATGAAGTCCGCCGAGGGCACCGCCGAGATCGGCGGGCTGGCGCTGCCCAAGAAGAAGGCCGCGGTCCGGTCGGTCACCGCACTCGCGCATGTGCCCGGGATCGCCGACCTCGAACCTTCTCTGACCGTAGGTGAGCATCTGCGGGAACGCGCCCTGTTGCAGGGCCGGTTCGGCGGTTCGCTGCGCGCCCTGCTGCGGCCGCGCCGGGAGCGCCGGGCCGAGGCCCGCGCCCTGGTGGACGACGCGCTGGCGGCGGCCGGACTCGACCTCGCGGCGCTGCCCAAGGGGATCCGTACCTCGGTGCGTGACCTGGAGCGGCTGGAGGCGCTGCGGCTCTCCGTGGCGCTCGCGCTGATCGGCCGGCCACGACTGCTGGCCGTCGACGACACCGATCTGAAGCTCTCCGACGAGGAGCGAACTGCCGCCTGGGCGATGCTGCGCGGCCTCGCGGCGGCCGGCACGACGGTCCTCGCGGTGTGCAGCGAGCCGCCCGGGGACGGCGAGGACGTGGTGCTCGTCCGGACCGGCAACCGCCCGGAGGCGGCCGGTGGGCAGGGGTCCACGGGTGCTCAGGACATTGGCGAGCAGGGCCCCGAGGACACGCAGGACACGGGCACGCAGGAACCCACGCAGGGTCCGGCCGCCGGGGACGGCACGGACCCCGGGGACGACACGGACCCGGGGGCCGCACGGGGCGCTGGGGACAGCACGAACCCCGGGGACGGCACGGACGCCGGGGACGGCAACGACGGGGCGAAGGACGACGAGGAGGGGGCGGCCGATGCGCTCGCCGAAGCTGGCCGCGCTTGAGCTGAAGCGGTTCGGGAGGGGGAAGCTGCCGCGCGCCGCGCTGGCCGCGCTGCTGCTCCTGCCGCTGTTGTACGGCGCGCTGTACCTGTGGTCCTTCTGGGACCCGTACGGGCGGCTGGACAAGATACCGGTCGCGCTGGTCAACGAGGACAAGGGCGCCGAGGCCGGCGGGAAGCACCTCTCGGCGGGCGACAGCATCGTCGACGGCCTCGCGGACAGCCACACCTTCGACTGGCACCCGGTGGACGCCGCGGAGGCCGCCCGGGGCGTCGAGGACGGCACGTACTACCTGTCGCTGTCCATCCCGAAGGACTTCAGCCGGCGGATCGCCTCCAGTTCGGGTGACCACCCGGAGACCGGCGCCCTCAAGGTGCGCACGAACGACGCGAACAACTACATCGTCGGGCAGATCTCCCGGACGGTGTTCTCCGAGGTGCGCGCGGCGGCCTCGGCGAAGTCGTCGCGTGCCTTCCTCGACAAGATCTTCGTCTCGTTCTCGACGCTGCACGGGAAGACCGAGCAGGCCGCGGACGGCGCCGACCGGCTCAAGGACGGCATCGGGCAGGCCAAGGACGGCGCCGGCAAACTGGCCGACGGTCTGGGCAGCGCCAAGAACGGCAGCGGCAAGCTCGTCACCGGTCTCGGTGACCTGAACGCGGGCGCCGGGCGGCTCTCCCGAGGGAGCGGCGACCTCGCCCGCGGCGCCGGTACGGCCGCCGACGGCTCGCGCCAACTGGCCGACGGCGCCGGGCAGGTGGCCGACGGGACGCAGCAACTGGCCGACACCGTCAACGGCGTCGTCGGCAAGGTGGGGCCGTTCGTCCGGGCGCACGGCAAGGAGATCGGCGAGGCCGCCCAGCTCGTCGCGGACGGCTCACAGGCGGTCCGCGACCACCTGGACAAGCTGCCCGCGGCGGCCGCCACGGGGGCCAAGCTCTCCCGGGGCATCTCCGACCACCTCGCCACCTACTACCGGCTGCGCTGCGAGAACGGGGTCAGCCTCGACACCTCCTGCGCCGAGCTGAAGCGCATCAAGGACCAGGCGGCCACCGCGGCGGACAAGGCCGAGGAGGTCAGCGGCTACGTCCATGACCAGAAGAACCTCGACCGGCTCGGCCGGGACCTGGACACCCTGCACTCGCTGGCGAGCGAGCTGGCGCGGCGCGGTCCCACCCTGGGCGCCGACATGGACGCCGCGGTCAAGAAGATCAACGACCTCAACGACGGTGCGCACAAGGTGTCCGCGGGCGCCCGCAAGCTGGCCGCGGGCAATGCGAAGCTGGCCGCCGGCGCGGACCGGCTCAACGACGGCGCGCACCGACTGCACGACGGCACGGGCCGGGCCGCGGCCGGTATGCACGACCTCGACTCCGGGGTGGGCAAGCTCAAGGACGGCGCGCAAACCCTGGACGGCGGCATGTTCAAGCTCTCCGACGGCTCGCAGAAGCTGGCCGGCGGGCTGCACGACGGGGCGAAGCGGATCCCCGACTACGGCAAGAAGGAGCGCGACGCCCGCACCCTGGTGATGTCCGACCCGGTGCAGCTGGCCTCCGGAGCCGCCCACAAGGCGCCCAACTACGGCACCGGTTTCGCGCCGTACTTCATCCCGCTGTCGCTGTGGGTCGGCGCCATGGTGGCGTACATGCTGATCCAGCCGCTCAACAGGCGGGCGCTGGCGATGGGCGCCTCCTCCTGGCGGGTGGCGGTCTCCGGCTGGCTGCCGGTGGTCGGCGTGGGCGTGCTGCAGACCGCGGCCCTGATGGCCGTACTGCACTTCGGGCTCGGCCTCCAGATGGCCAGGGCGGCCGGCACGCTCGGCTTCCTGGTGCTGGTCACGGCGTGTTTCTCGGCGATCGTGCAGTGGCTGAACGCACAGTTCGGGCCGGCCGGCCGGATCCTGGTGCTGGCGCTGCTGATGCTCCAGCTGACCTCGGCGGGCGGTACCTACCCGGTGCAGACCAGCCCCGGCTTCTTCGGCGCCATCCACCCGTATCTGCCGATGAGTTACATCGTGGAGGGGCTGCGCCGGCTCATCACCGGCGGCGACCTCGCGCCCGTGTGGCAGGGGGGTGCGGTGCTGGTGGCCTTCACCGTCGGCGCGCTGATACTGACCTCGCTGACCGCCCGCGGCCGCCAGGTGATTCGGATGAAGGACCTCCACCCGGAGCTGAGCCTGTGAACACAAAGACTGCCGCGACCGGCACAATCGCCCCCATGGACAGCTCCAACACACGCCGCGACGCCACCCGGCGCAAGCTCTTCGAAGCCGCGGTCACACTCATCGCCGAACAGGGCTTCTCCTCCACCACGGTGGACGAGATCGCCGAGCGGGCGGGGGTCGCGAAGGGCACGGTCTACTACAACTTCGCGAGCAAGAACGTCCTCTTCGAGGAGCTGCTGCGGCACGGCATAGAGCTGCTGGCGACCTCCTTGCAGGCGGCCGCCGACGAGGTCGCCGACCGGGGCGGCAGCCGGATCGACGCACTGGACGCGATGATCCGGGCCGGGCTGGACTTCATCTCCCGTTACCCCGCGCTCACCCAGCTCTACGTCGCCGAACTGTGGCGCACCAACCGCGCCTGGCAGTCGACGCTGATGGTGGTGCGCGAGCGGGCCATCACGGTCGTGGAGAACGTGCTGCGCGAGGCGGTCGCCAATGAGGAGCTGAGCGAGGAGATCGACATTCCGCTGACCGCTTCGGCACTGTTCGGGATGGTCCTGGTGGCGGCCCTGGACTGGCAGTCGTACCAGCCGGACCGGTCGCTCGACGATGTGCACGCCGCGCTGTCGCGGCTGCTCCAGGGGCGGGTGACCGGCCGCCCCGCGGAAGACCGGTGACGACCGGCCACACATTCGGTACCGGCACCGCGGACGAACGCGGCAGAAAATGACGAGTGCGCGCCGTATTGGTCAGGTACGGCGCGCACCCCATTTGTGTTCCCCCGCGGGCCCGCACCGGAGAGTGCGCCACCCTGGCGCGGATCGTTCCCCCATCGATCCGACCAGGGCGGCGTTTCCCCCGTGCTCCCCCGTGGAGCCCCCGTACTCCCCCGTACTCCCCCGTCTTCCCCCGTCACGGTGGGGAGCCGCGCCGTTCCGCCGCCCCGTGTCGGCGGTGCGGCGCCGCTTCCCTTCCGTGGCCCTTACTCTTCCGTCCGGGCGGCCGCCGGCCCATCCGCGTACCTACTCATCTGGCCGTCTGAGTACGGATACTCAAAACTGAGCACGGCGCCCCAGGGGCGGCCTACCATCTGCGGCGTGTCCGTACTTCCCTTGGTTTTCACCAGTGGCTGGGCGAGCGGGATCAACGCCTACGCCGTCGTCCTGCTCCTCGGACTGCTCGGCACGGCCGGTGTCACCGACGACGTGCCCGCCGCGCTGCAGCGCCCCGACGTGCTGATCGTGGCCGGGGTGCTCTTCCTCATCGAGGCGATCGCCGACAAGGTCCCGTACGTCGACTCGGTCTGGGACGCGGTGCACACGGTCGTCCGGCCGGTCGCGGGCGGCGTGGTGGCGGCGCTGCTGGCCGGGCACGACGGGTCGCTGCCCCAGTTGGCGGCGGGCGCGGTGGGCGGCTCCACGGCGCTGCTGAGCCATCTGGTCAAGGCGGGCACCCGGATCGCGGTGAACACCTCGCCGGAGCCGGCCAGCAACATCGTGCTGAGCCTGCTGGAGGACCTGGGCGTGGCCGGCATCGTGGTCGTCGCGGTGTTCCACCCGGTGATCGCGGCGTCCATCGCGGCGCTGCTGCTGCTCACGGGCATGGTGCTGGTGGCCGTGCTGTGGTCGCGGATCCGCCGCTACCTGCGCCGTCGTCGGGCCCGGCGGGCGGAGAAGCGGCTGGCCGCGGCGGGCGCCGGGGTGCCGCCGGCGGGCTGAGCGGGGTATGGCCTGCGGCCTGAGCGGGCCGTCGGCCGCGGGCGCACCCGCCCGTGCCGGCGTTGTCAGTGGCGGCGGATAAAGTCGCAGGCATGGCACGGATTGCGGTGATCGGCGCCGGGATGGGCGCGATGGCGGCCGCCGCCCGGCTGGCCGTCGCGGGCCACCGGGTGGCGGTGTTCGAGCGTGCCGCGACGCATGGCGGCGCGGTGCGGCAGCTGGCACGGGACGGTTTCACCTTCGACACGGGACCGGGCCTGCTGCATCTGCCCGCGGTCTACCGCGACCTGTTCCTCAAGACCGGCCGCGAGCCGCTGGAGAGCTGCCTGGAGCTGTCCCAGGTCGATCCCGCAAGCCGCCATGTCTTCGCCGACGGTACGGCGGTCTCGCTGCCCAACGCCTCGCGGGCCGGCGTGCTCGCGGCGCTGGACGAGGCGCTGGGCGCGGGGGCCGGCGAGCGCTGGAGCGAGCTGGTGGGCCGCGCCCGGGACGCCTGGGACGCCGCCCGCCGGCCGCTCCTGGAGGAGCCGCTGTGGCAGGACTGGCAGGTGCTGGGCCGCGATCCGTATCCGGCGGTGCGCCGGCGCGGGCTGTTCGGCCGGCGCGACAAGGGGCCGACGACGGCCACCCTCGCCGAGATCGCCCGCCGCGAGCTGGCCGACCCCCGGCTGGTCGCCCTGCTGGAGAGCCATGCGCTGGCGTACGGCCTGGACCCGCGGAGCGCACCGGCGAGCGCCGCGGTGCTGCCGTACATGGAGCAGACCTTCGGCAGCTGGTATCCGCGCGGGGGTGTGCGGGCGCTGGCCGACGCGCTGTACGAGCGCTGTCTGGCCCGCAAGGTGGAGTTCACCTTCGGTGCGGAGGTGACCGGGATCGCCGAGAAGGACGGCCGGGTGGCGGGCGTCGAGCTGGCCGACGGCCGGCTGGAGGAGGCCGCCTTCGTGGTCGCGGGCGTCGATCCGGCCCGGCTGCCCGGGCTGCTCGGCGGACGTGAGCCCTACGGCGCGGACGCGGTGCGGCCGCGGACCGGCCCGGCGGACCGCGCCCCAGGGCGTCTGACGGTCTGTCTGGCCCTGCGCGGGGCCCGCGAGGCGGGCGCGGCGCACCGCACGGTGGTGCATGCGGCCGACCGCGCGGCGGAGCTGGCCGGGGTGTTCGGGGACGGCAGCGGGGGGCTCGGGACGCCCTGTGCGCGGCCGACGGTGACGGTGCTGCGCCCGGACGACCCCACGACGCGGCCCGACGGGGAGCACGAGGCGGTGACGCTGTCCGCGACGGTCGCGCCGCACGGCCCGGTGGACCGGCCCGACGGTCCGGCCGTCGAGGAGGAGGCCGACCGGCTGGTGGCGGTGGCCGAGGCCGCGGTGCCGGGGCTGCGCGAGCGGGTGCTGTGGCGCGAGGTGCTGCCGCCGGCGGACGAGGAGCTGGTACCGGCCCCCGCGCTTCCGGGCCAGGAGGGCCGTTTCCTGCGGCCCGGCAACCGCACCCGGATACCGGGGCTGTACGTGGCCGGCGGCTGGTCCCATCCGGGCGGCGGCCTGGCGCACGCGGGAATGTCCGGGGCGCTCGTCGCGGGCCTGATCGTGCACGGCGACGACTGGCACGGCTCCACGTAGGGCCGGTCCGGGGGAGCCGGGGACGGTCGGCTCAGTAGCGGTACGGCTGGCCGTCGTAGCCCTGCTGCTGGTACGGCGGGTAGGGCTGCTGCTCGGGCGGCAGGTCGTCGCCGCGCTGCTGGGGGACCCAGAGCCCGCCGGGCGGGGTCTCGCCGTAGCCCTGGCCGGGGTTCGGTCCCGCCGGCTGGTCCTGGCCGTCGTACGACTGCCCGCCGTAGGACGCCTGGCCGTAGGGGTCGGGCTGGGCGTAGGGATCGGGCTGGGCGTAGGGGTCGTAGGGCGCGGCGTACTGCTGGCCGCTGTAGGAGTCGGAGTAGCCGGCCTGGCCGGAGCCGTCGCCGTAGGCCGCGTACGGGTCGCCGTAGGTGTCCTGACCGGCCGCGGGCGAGCCGTAACTGCCGTCGTAGCCATAGCCGTTGGCGTCCGCGGCGCCGCTGCCCGCCGTGGTGTCCGCGGTGGTGTCCGCGGTGGCACCGTACGCGTCGTAGCCGGAGTAGCCGCTGTTCTGCGGGGCACGGGCATCCGGGCTGTAAACGCCGTATTGACCGGTTTCCTCGGGCATCGGCTGCGGCGCGTAGACGGTGGTGGTGTCGAAGGGCTGGGTGTCGAAGGACTGGGTGGCGAACACGCTGCGGTCCTGCGGGTCCTGGTACGGGTCCGGGCCGCCGTAGCCACCCGTGCCGTACCCGTCGGCCGCGTAGTCGTAGGAAGCCTGACCGGCGTAGGTGTCCTGACCGGCGTAGGTGTCCTGACCGGCGTAGGTGTCCTGACCGGCGTAGGTGTCCTGGCCTGCGTAGGTGTCCTGACCGGCGTAGGTGTCCTGGCCGCCGTAGCCGTCCTGGCCGGGGAAGCCGGGGCTCTGGAAGCCGCCGGTGCTCTCGAAGGTGTCCGGGCCACCGTCCGGACCGCCGTCCAGACCCCGGCCGGGACGGGCCTGGGGGACGTCGGCGGGACCGGCGCCGGGGCCGTCGGCGGGCGGCACCGCCTCGATGCCGGAGACCTCCAGGGACGGTTCGGCGGCGGGCGGACCGGACCGGCGGCCGCGGCGCCGCCGGCTCTCACCGGGTTTCCTGCCGCCCAGCGTCCAGCCCTCGGTGAAGCCGCGCTTGAAGGAGAGCGTCACATTGGTCTGGCCGACGGCGAACGCGATCAGACCGGCCCCGATCACGATCACCGAGGGGATGACGACGCCGACGACCACGCCGAGGAAGCCGGCGAAGGCGAGCAGTCGCCAGCGCAGCCGGGCCTTGTACTGGAGCAGCACCTCGCCCAGCAGCCACAGGGCGACCAGGCCGAACGCGATGTAGAGGATCGTCCAGCCCATATACGCCCCTCTTCCGCCGCTCGCCGGCCACCGTGATCAGGGCCGCTGATGCAGCCCTAGATTCTCGTAGATTTCCAGAGTCGCCGTGGAGTGGTTGAGGGTAATGAAGTGCAACCCGGGCACGTCCTCGGCCATCAAGCGCGAACACAGCTCGGTCGCGTACTCGATGCCAATGGAGCGTACCGCCGCCGGGTCATCCTTGACGGCCAGGATGCGCTCGGCCAGTTCGGGCGGGAACGCGGCATTGCTGAGCTGCGCGAACCGCTCGATCTGACGGACGTTCGTGACCGGCATGATCTCCGGAATGATGGGTGTCTGGCAACCCGCCGCCGCGACCCGGTCGCGGAGCCGGAAGTAGTCCTCCGGGTAGAAGAACATCTGGGTGATGGCGAAGTCCGCGCCGGCCCGGCACTTGGCGACGAAATGGGTCACGTCGGTGTCCCAGTCCGTCGAGCGCGGGTGCATCTCGGGGAAGGCGGCGACGCCGACGCAGAAGTCGCCGGACTCCTTGATCAGCCGGACCAGGTCGGCGGCGTAGGAGACGCCGTCCGGATGCTTGACCCACTCGCCCATGGGGTCGCCCGGCGGGTCGCCGCGCAGGGCGAGCATGTTGCGGATCCCGGCGTCGGCGTACTGGCCGATGATGTTGCGCAGGTCCGCGGTGGAGTGGTTGACCGCGGTCAGATGGGCCACCGGGGTGAGGGTGGTGTCCGTGGCGATGCGCTCCGTGGCGCGCACCGTGCCGTCACGGGAGGTGCCGCCGGCGCCGTACGTCACGGAGACGAAGGTCGGGGAGACGGCCTCGATCCGACGAATGGCGTTCCACAGGGTCCGCTCACCCTTCTCGGTCTTCGGGGCGGCGAACTCGAAAGAGTAGGACTGCTTGCCGGAGGCGAGCAGTTCACGCACGGTCCGTGCGCGATCAGTCCTGGTGGAAGCTGTACCTAGGGCCATACGGGCAGGTTAACCAGCAGCCGGTCACACACCAACCGTCATCGGCGTTATGCCTGGTTGGTCCGCTTCATGTCCAGTGGGTGGACATTTTGCGGCCCGACGGGCCCGGAAATCCGCGCCGGGAGCAGGTCCGTCCCGGTCAGGCGTCCCAGCTGCGGATGCGCTTGGCGAGTGCGGCGGTCGCCGCGCCCGGGTCGTCCGCCTCCGTGATCGCGCGGACCACCACGACCCGGCGGGCGCCGGCCGCCAGCACCTCGTCGAGGTTGCCGGCGTCGATCCCGCCGATCGCGAACCAGGGGCGCTCGGGGGCGCGCGCCGCGGCGTACCGGACCAGGTCCAGGCCGGGGGCGTGCCGGCCGGGCTTGGTGGGCGTCGGCCAGCAGGGGCCGGTACAGAAGTAGTCCACGCCCGCTTCGGCGATCGCGGCGTCCACCTCGGCCTCGGCGTGCGTGGAGCGGCCTATCAGGACGTCCGGGCCGAGCAGCGCGCGGGCGGCCGGGACCGGCAGGTCGCCCTGGCCGAGGTGCAGCACGTCGCCGGCGGCGGCGTGCGCCACGTCCGCCCGGTCGTTCACGGCCAGCAGCTTGCCGTGCCGCCGACAGGCGTCCGCGAAGACCTCCAGGTGCCGCAGCTCCTCGCCGGCCTCCATGCCCTTGTCGCGGAGCTGGACGATGTCGACCCCCGAGGCGAGCACCGCGTCCAGGAACTGCGGGAGGTCGCCCTGCTTCTTGCGGGCGTCCGTGCAGAGATAGAGCCGGGCGTCGGACAGGGCCTGTCGTGTGGTGTTCATGGGCGGCTTCCCCCCAGGTCAGGGGCGTACGGACCGGGTCTTCCGGTCCGTACGCCCCGAAGGCGGTGATGGATCGAGGTGGCTGCGGAGGCCGCCGCGGCTGCCGGGGCGGCCGCGGCGGCGGGGACGTCAGACGGCGAGCGCCTGGGCCCGGCGCTTGACTTCCGTGCCGCGGTTCTCGCGCAGCGCCTGGACCGGGGTGCCGGGCAGGCTCTCATCCTCGGTGAACAGCCACTCCAGCATCTCCTCGTCGGTGAAGCCGTCGTCCTTGAGGAGGGTGAGCGTGCCGACGAGGCCCTTGACCACCTTGTCGTCCTTGATGAAATCGGCGGGCACCTGGAGCACCCGGTTCTCGCCGCGGCGCACCGCGATCAGCTGGCCCTCCTTGACCAGCTGCCGGATACGGGTCACCTCGACGCCGAGCCGTTCGGCGATGTCGGGGAGGGTGAGCCAGGCGGGAACGAGTCCATCGATCTTTGCGTCAATCTCGGTCACAGGACAAGCCTGCCACCTCGCACTGACAGCCGGTAGCCGGGCATCCCCATCAGGGGTTTCCGGCACACCGGAGAGTGACGACGCGCCCGGGGCACGCCCGCCGGTGCGCCTGCCGTGCCCCGCCGCCCCGATGCCCCGATGCCCCGATGCCCCAGGCTCCCGCCGGTTACTGCGCCGCGGCCTTCAGCGGCACCGCCGCGTTCGACGCCCGCTCCCGGTCCAGTGCCACGCCCCGCTCGATGAGCTTGCGTCCCTGGGCGAGGTCCCGCGGCCGCCCGACGGCGAGCAGCGCGACCAGCCGGCCCGCCGGGCTCCCGCCGGCCGGTGTCCCGCCCGGACCTCCGGCGCCGCGCAGCCAGAGCACCGACCAGGCCGCCCCCGACGGGTCGCCGCGCCACACCAGCTCGTCGGTGTCCACGTGGTGGCCCACGTACTGCACGAACCGGCCGAACTGCTCGGACCAGAAGTACGGGACGGGGTCGTAGACCAGCCCCTCCGATCCGGCGCGGGCGATGTTCTCGGCGACCGTGCGGGGACCCTGGAGGGCGTTGTCCCAGTGGTGGACCAGCAGGCGGGTGCCGTAACGGGTGGAGGGGAAGGAGGCGCAGTCGCCGACCGCGTACACATCGGGGACGGAGGTGCGCAGCTGTTCGTCGGTGAGGACGGAGCCGTCCTCGACGGAGACCTCGACGCCCGAGCCGGCCAGCCAGGCGGTGGCGGGGCGGGCGCCGATCCCGACGACCACCGCGTCGGCGGGCAGCATTGTGCCGTCGGCCAGGGTGACCGCTCCGGAGGTGACGGACGCGACCCGGGCCCCGAGCCGCAGCTCGGCGCCGGCGTCCGCGTACCAGCCGGTCATGTGGGCGGCGACCTCGGCGGGCAGCGCGCCGGCCAGCGGCCGGTCGGCGGCCTCGACGACGGTGACCGAGCAGCCCGCCTCCCGGGCCGCGGTCGCGAACTCCGCGCCGATCCAGCCGGCCCCGACGACCACGATCTCGTGCTGGGCGGCGAGCACCGGCCGCAGCCGTTCGGCGTCGTCGAGGGTGCGCAGCAGGTGGACGCCGGGCAGCCCCTCGCTGCCGGGCAGCGTGATCGGGTCGGCGCCGGTGGCGATCACCGCGTGGTCGTACGGCACCCGGCCCTCATCGGTCTCGACCACGCGCTCCTCCGGGACCAGGGCGGTGACCCGGCGGCCGAGGTGGAGGTCGATGCCCAGTCCGGCGAAGTCGACGTCGAAGGCGGAGCCGTCGGCCTTGCCCAGCAGGACCGCCTTGGACAGCGGCGGGCGGTCGTAGGGCTGGTGCGGCTCGTCGCCGATCAGCGTGATCGTGCCGGGCCAGCCCTGTTCGCGCAGGGCGACCGCGGTCTGCACGCCCGCGATTCCGGCGCCGACGATCACCACACGCGGCGTGTGGTCCGGGGCCTGGGGGGACTTGCTCTGCTCGCTCACCCGATCACTCTAGGACGGTCGGCGACGCGGCTCGCAGCAGCGCGCAAGGAGATCTCTGACACACCGTCATGGACCGCCGTCCGGGTCCGGCGGGGCACCGCGCCGGACCCGCGGTCCCTTACGGCCCGTCGCGGCCCCGTACTAGGGTGACGGGTACACGCACTCGCGGGAGCCCGGGCGTACCGGGCTGAGAGGGAGGCTGGCCGGCCTCCGACCGTACGAACCTGATCCGGGTCATGCCGGCGAAGGGAGGGGCTGGACGCCCATGCATCCACCAGCCACAGCAACCACAGGCCACCCCGATGTGCTCGTCATCGGGGGCGGCATCATCGGGCTGGTCACCGCCTGGCGGGCGGCCGGCCGCGGACTGACCGTCGCGGTGGCCGATCCGGCACCGGGCGGCGGAGCGGCGTACGTCGCGGCCGGGATGCTGGCCGCGGTCACCGAGCTCCACTACGGCGAGCAGACCCTGCTGGGCCTCAACCTCGCGTCGGCACGCCGCTATCCGCGGTTCGTCGAGGAGCTGGAGGAGGCCGCCGGGCAGCCGACCGGCTACCGGCGGTGCGGCACCCTGGCCGTCGCCCTGGACGCCGACGACCGGGCCCATCTGCGCGAACTGCACGCCCTGCAGACCCGCTCCGGACTGGACTCCCAGTGGCTCGCGGGCCGGGAGTGCCGCCGTCTGGAGCCGATGCTGGCCCCCGGCGTACGCGGCGGGCTGCGGGTCGACGGCGACCACCAGGTCGATCCGCGCCGGCTGGCCCACGCACTGCTGGTGGCCTGTGAGCGCGCCGGGGTGGTCTTCCACCGCACCCGTGCGCAGCGGCTGACGGTCGACGCCGGGCGGGCCACGGGTGCCCAACTCGCCGACGGCACACGGCTGTCGGCCGGGCGGACCGTACTGGCGGCGGGCAGCCACAGCGGCCGGCTGGCCGGGGTGCCCGAGGAGGTACGGCCGCCGGTGCGGCCGGTCAAGGGCCAGGTGCTGCGGCTGCGGCTGCCGGACATGCCGGCCGGTTCGCCCGCCTTCCTGTCGCGCACCGTACGGGCCGTCGTCCGCGGCAACCCGCTCTATCTGGTGCCGCGGGAGAACGGCGAACTGGTCGTCGGCGCCACCAGCGAGGAACTGGGCTGGGACACCACGGTCACCGCGGGCGGCGTCTACGAGCTGCTGCGGGACGCGCACGAGCTGGTCCCCGGCATCACCGAACTGCCGCTCGTGGAGAGCTGCGCCGGGCTGCGCCCCGGCTCCCCCGACAACGCCCCGCTGCTCGGCCCGACCGAGCTGCCGGGCCTCCACCTGGCCACCGGCCACTTCCGCAACGGTGTGCTGCTGACCCCGGTCACCGGTGACGTGATGGCCGACCTGCTGACCACCGGGAGCCTCCCCGACGAGGCCCGCCCCTTCAGCCCCGCGCGTTTCACCGCCACCTCTGAGGCCGCGCGCCCCCGTCTCCTCCAGGAGCAGCCCGTATGAGCGCCCCCAACCCCACCGTCTCGGTGTCCGTCAACGGCGAACCCCGCGAGATCCCCGGCGGACTCACCCTCGACCGGCTCGTCGCGACCCTGTCCTCGGCACCGTCCGGGGTGGCCGCCGCGGTCAACGAGGTCGTGGTGCCGCGTACGCAGTGGCCCGCCACCCCGCTCGGCGACGGCGACCGCGTCGAGGTCCTCACCGCGGTGCAGGGAGGCTGACCCGGCATGACCGAAACCGACCTCTCCCCCGACACGCGCGCCGACGCCTCCCCCCGCCTCTCCGACCCCCTGACCATCGCCGGCACCACCTTCACCTCCCGCCTGATCATGGGCACCGGCGGCGCGCCCAGCCTCGACGTTCTGGAACGGGCGCTGCTCGCCTCCGGTACGGAGCTGACCACGGTCGCGATGCGGCGGCTGGACCCCACCGTGCAGGGCTCGGTGCTCTCCGTCCTGAACCGGCACGGGATCCGGGTGCTGCCCAATACGGCGGGCTGCTTCACCGCGGGCGAGGCGGTGCTCACCGCCCGGCTCGCCCGGGAGGCGCTCGGCACGGACTGGGTCAAGCTGGAGGTCGTCGCTGACGAGCGCACCCTGCTGCCCGACCCGATCGAACTGCTGGACGCCGCGGAGACCCTGGTGGACGACGGCTTCACGGTGCTGCCCTACACGAACGACGATCCGGTGCTGGCCCGCAAGCTGGAGGACGTGGGCTGCGCCGCGATCATGCCGCTGGGCTCGCCGATCGGCTCCGGCCTCGGCATCCGCAATCCCCACAACTTCCAGCTGATCACCGAGCGGGCCGGCGTCCCGGTCATCCTGGACGCCGGCGCCGGCACGGCCTCCGACGCGGCCCTCGCGATGGAACTGGGCTGCGCGGCGGTCATGCTGGCCTCGGCGGTGACCCGCGCGCAAGAGCCTGTTCTGATGGCCCATGCGATGCGCCATGCGGTCGCGGCGGGCCGCCTGGCGCACCGCGCCGGGCGGATCCCTCAGCGCCATTTCGCGGTGGCGTCCTCCCCTACGGACGGGGTGGCCGCACTCGACCCGGAACGGCCGGCGTTCTAGCCGCCCCCGCACGCACCTGTCTGTCCCGCGAAGGGCCACGGCGCAGCAGCCAGGTACGTGGGGCGCCGCGAAGCGGAACGGCGGGCCAGACGGCTACGTGGGACGAATACACTCGGCTGCCGTGGATACGACGCTCCAAGACCCGCTCGTGGGTCAGCTGCTCGACGGCCGCTACCGCATCCAGGCGCGCATCGCCGCAGGGGGGATGGCCACGGTCTACCGGGCCGTGGACACCCGCCTGGACCGGGTGCTCGCGCTGAAGGTGATGCACCCGGGCCTCGCCGAGGACGGTGCGTTCGTCGAGCGCTTCATCCGGGAGGCGAAGTCCGTCGCGCGGCTGTCGCACCCGAATGTGGTGGGCGTCTTCGACCAGGGCACGGACGGTACGTACGTCTATCTGGCGATGGAGTACGTCGCCGGCTGCACCCTGCGGGACGTGCTGCGCGAGCGCGGTGCCCTGCAGCCGCGGGCCACGCTGGACATTCTGGAGCCGATCCTGGCCGCGCTGGGGGCCGCGCACCGGGCCGGGCTGGTGCACCGCGACATGAAGCCGGAGAACGTCCTCATCGGCGACGACGGCCGGGTCAAGGTCGCCGACTTCGGACTGGTGCGGACGGTCGACACGAACACCACCGCCTCGACGGGCTCGGTACTGGGCACGGTCTCCTACCTGGCGCCCGAGCAGCTGGAGCACGGCACCGCGGACGCCCGGGTCGACGTCTACGCGTGCGGCGTCGTGCTCTACGAGATGCTGACCGGCACCAAGCCGCACACCGGCGGTTCCGTGGCGCAGGTGCTCTACCAGCACCTGCACGAGGACGTGCTGCCGCCGTCCGAGCAGGTGCCGGGGCTGGCCGGGCAGCTGGACGAGCTGGTCGCGCTGGCCACCGCCCGCGATCCGCAGGCCCGTCCGCAGGACGCGGTGGCGCTGCTGTCGCAGACCCGGGCGGTCCGGGCGGCGCTGACCGACGAGGAGCTGGACGTCGTCCCGCCCGGCGCCAAGGAGGTGCCGGCGGACTCGGACCCCGAGGCCACGGACGTGATACCGCGGCCCGGTGGCGTCCAGCCGCCGGGGGCGGACGAGGCGGCGCTGAACCGCACCAGCCGCCTGGAGGTCCCCCCGGTGCCGGAGGAGCAGACGACCCGGCTGCGTCCGGCCGCGGCGCCCCCTGCGGCCGGCGGGCTGCTGCAGCGGCGCCGGCTCGCCACGATCATCGCGGCCGTGCTGCTGGTCCTCGGCGTCGGCACCGGCGTCTGGTACATCACCTCCGGCCAGTTCACCACCGTCCCCGCGGTGCTGGACATGCCGCAGGCCAAGGCCGTCAAGACGCTCCGGGACGCGGGGCTGGGGGTCAAGATCGTGCGCGGCTTCAGCTCCAACGTGGAGCGCGGGCACGTGATGAAGACCGCCCCGGCGACCGGTGGGCGGATCCGCGGTACGGGGACGGTCACGATCACGGTCTCCCGCGGTCCGGACCACGTCGCCGTACCGGACCTGTCCGGCACCCCGCTCGCGGACGCCAAGCGCAAGCTGCGCGACCGCGGGCTGAGGCCGGGGGCGGTGACCAAGGCGTTCGACGAGGAGGTCGCCAAGGGCTCGGTGATCCGTACCGACCCGGCCGCGGGCAGCCAGCGGCAGCCCGACACGGCGGTGGCGCTGACCGTCAGCCGGGGCGCCCAGATCGACGTGCCCAGCGTCATCGGCAGCGACCGCGCGGACGCCGAGGCCGCGCTGCAGGCCAAGGGGCTGCACGTGAAGTTCGCCGAGGAGCCGGTGAACTCGCCGCAGGACAAGGGGACGGTGGCCCAGCAGTCCCCGGCGGCGGGCAAGCCGCTCGGTACCGGCGACACGGTCACCCTCACGCTCTCCAAGGGCCCGGAGATGGTCCCGGTGCCGGACGTCACCGGCAAGAACGTCGAGGACGCCAAGAAGGAGCTGACCGGACTCGGCTTCCGGGTCGAGGTGAAGAAGCCGTTCCTGTTCCCGCAGGACGAGGTGGACACCCAGTCCGTCGACCCGGGCGAGAAGGCGCCGAAGGGCAGCACGATCACGATCAAGCTGAAGGGCGCCCTGTAGCGGGCTGCCCCTCAAGGCGGTGGGCCGTCCGGCGCCTGGCACCCTTGGAGGGTGAGCGAAACCCCCTCCCCCCAGGACGCCGGACGGTCCGCCCGGGCCCGTCATCCGGTCGGCGGCCATGTGCCGGTGGCCGGCGGGCTGGCGAAGACCGGTATCAGCTACGCCCGCGAGATGGGCGCCGAGGCCGTGCAGGTCTTCGTGGCCAATCCGCGCGGCTGGGCGACACCGCCCGGCAACCCCGAGCAGGACGAGGCGTTCCGGGCGGCCTGTGCGCTGCAGGGCCTGCCGGCGTACGTCCATGCGCCGTACCTGATCAACTTCGGTTCGCACACCGAGGCCACCGTGGAGAAGTCGGTGGAGTCGCTGCGGCACTCGCTGCGGCGCGGGCGGGCGATCGGGGCGCTCGGGGTGGTCGTGCACACCGGCAGTGCGACCGGCGGCCGGGAGCGGGCCGTGGCCCTGAAGCAGGTGCGTGAGCACATGCTTCCGCTGCTCGACGAACTCACCCACGACGACGACCCGTATCTGCTCCTGGAGTCGACGGCCGGGCAAGGCGCCTCGCTCTGCTCCCGGACCTGGGACTTCGGGCCGTACTTCGAGGCGCTGGACGCCCATCCGAAGCTGGGGGTCTGCCTCGACACCTGCCACATCTTCGCGGCCGGGCACGACCTGACCGGGCCGAGCGGGATGCACCAGACGCTCGACCTGCTGGTCGGCACGGTCGGTGAGGGGCGGCTGAAGCTGATCCACGCCAATGACTCCAAGGACGTGGTGGGCGCCCACAAGGACCGGCACGCGAACATCGGCGCCGGCCACATCGGCGAGGACGCGTTCCGGGCGCTGATGACGCACCCGGCCACCGAGGGCGTCCCGTTGATCATCGAGACGCCGGGCGGCAAGGAGGGGCACGCGGGGGACGTCGAGCGGTTGAAGAAGCTCCGGGACGGCTGACGGCACGACGGCCCACACCCTTGGGAATACCCCCGTGGGGTATACGGTTCCCGTGGACGCAGGGACCGTTACCCGACGTTGGGGGCTTCTCATGCGGCACGACACCGAACACGGCGCGCAGGCCGGGCACGTCCGCCACGAGGCGCACGACCACGGCCCGGGCGGGGTCAGCTGGGCCACGGCCGCCCGGGCCACCCTGCACTGCCTGACCGGCTGTGCGCTCGGCGAGATCCTCGGCATGGTGATCGGCACCGCGCTGGCCTGGCCCAACGTGCCGACGATGGTGCTGGCGATCGCACTGGCCTTCGCGTTCGGCTATGCGCTCACCCTGCGCGGCGTACGGAAGGCGGGCGTCGACTTCGGTACGGCGTTCCGGGTGGCGCTGGCCGCGGACACGCTCTCCATCGCCGTGATGGAGCTGATCGACAACGGGGTCATCGCGCTCTGGCCGAGCGCCATGGACGCCCAGCTGTCGGACCGGCTCTTCTGGGGCGCGCTGGCGGCCTCGCTGGCGCTCGCGTTCGCGGTGACCACACCGGTCAACCGGTGGATGATCGGCCGCGGCAGGGGGCATGCGGTGGTGCACCGGTACCACCGCTGACCGGGCCGGGCCGGAGCGGGCCGGCCCGGGGTCAGAGCTCGGGGCCGTCCCCGGGCTCCTCCTGGTAGGAGTAGCGCTGCTCCCGCCACGGGTCGCCCAGGTTGTGGTAGCCGCGCTCCTCCCAGAAGCCGCGGCGGTCGGCCCGCATGTATTCGATGCCGCGGACCCATTTGGGGCCCTTCCAGGCGTAGAGGTGCGGCACGATCAGCCGGACCGGGAAACCGTGCTCGGCGGTGAGCAGTTCACCCGAGCGGTGCGTGGCGAAGATGCAGTTCTCGGCGGCAAAATCCGCCAGCCGGAGATTCGAGCTGAAGCCGTATTCGGCCCACACCATCACATGGGTGACGTCGGGCGCGGGCGGTGCGAGATCCAGAATGGTCCTGGTGAGTACCCCGCCCCATTCGGCGCCCAGCATGCTGAATTTCGTCACGCAGTGCATGTCGGCGACGACCGTGGCGTACGGCAGTGCCGTGAATTCCTCGTGCGACCAGCAGCGTTTCGCGCCGTCGGCGGTGGCGCCGAACGCGCGGAACTCCCAGCGTTCGGGGCGGAACTTCGGGACCGGGCCGTAATGCGTCACCGGCCAGCCCCGCTGGAGCCGCTGTCCCGGAGGCAGCTGAGGATGCTCCTCTTCGCGGCTTTCCGGCTGACCCATGCCCTCCATGTTGTCAGACCCGAAGGGGTGCCGATGACCAGGGAAGGGAGAGAATCGGGCAACTCGGACTAAGCGTGTACTTACTGGACGGTCCGCGGAGGGCGGTGCGAGGATGCGCGGCACCTGCCCAGTTCTCGCGTGGAAGGAGCCCGCAGCCATGCAGGGCGACCCCGAGGTCATCGAATTCCTCAACGAGCAGCTGACCGCCGAGCTGACCGCCATCAACCAGTACTTCCTGCACGCCAAGATGCAGGAGAACTTCGGCTGGACCAAGCTCGCGAAGTACACCCGCGCCGAATCGTTCGACGAGATGAAGCACGCGGAGGTGCTGACCGACCGGATTCTCTTCCTCGAAGGGCTGCCGAATTACCAGCGGCTGTTCCACGTACGGGTCGGCCAGACCGTCACCGAGATGTTCCAGGCGGACCGGCAGATCGAGGTCGAGGCCATCGACCGGCTCAAGCGCGGTATCGAGCTGATGCGCAACAAGGGCGACATCACCTCGGCGAACATCTTCGAGGACATCCTCGCGGACGAGGAGCACCACATCGACTACCTCGACACCCAGCTGGAGCTGGTGGAGAAGCTCGGGGAGGCGCTCTACCTCGCCCAGGTGATCGAGCAGCCGAGCTGACGGCTACGCGGCCTCCGGGAGCGCCGCGGGCCCCGCGGCGTCCTCCTCCGCGTCCGCCGGCGACAGCCCGGACGGCGTCCGCCCGGCCGCCAGCGGGTCGGCGCCGTTCCCGATGAGGTCCCGGCGCGGGCAGGCGCCCCGGCCGAGCAGCGCCTGGATGCGGCGCACGCAGTTGCCGCAGTCGGTGCCGGCCTTGCAGGCGGAGGCGATCTGGCGGGGCGTGCAGGCGCCCGTGGCCGCGTGCTCGCGGACCTGCTGCTCGGTGACCCCGAAGCAAGAGCAGACGTACACGCGGTGTCTCCTCCGTGAGGGGCGGCTTGGGGCGGTTCCGGCGACTCGTCGGCGGAAGGGCCTCGTCGACCGGTCCAGCCGATCTTGAGTGAGGTTATCCTTACCTTACCTGGCGCGTCCCGGCTCCACAACGCCCGGCGGGCCCTGACAACGTGAGTGGGGCGCGGATCACAGATCCGCGCCCCCTTCACGTTCACCGGCGATCACTGATCGCGGTACATCTCCGCCACCAGGAAGGCCAGGTCCAGCGACTGGCTGCGGTTGAGCCGCGGGTCGCAGGCGGTCTCGTAGCGCTGGTGCAGGTCGTCGACGAAGATCTCGTCGCCGCCGCCCACGCACTCGGTGACGTCGTCACCGGTCAGCTCGACGTGGATGCCGCCCGGGTGCGTGCCGAGGCCCTTGTGGACCTCGAAGAAGCCCTTGACCTCGTCCAGCACGTCGTCGAAGCGCCGGGTCTTGTGCCCGGAGGCCGCCTCGAAGGTGTTGCCGTGCATCGGGTCGCAGATCCAGGCGACCTGCGCGCCGGAGGCGGTGACCTTGTCCACCAGCTCGGGGAGCTTGTCGCGGATCTTGTCCGCGCCCATGCGGGTGATGAAGGTCAGCCGGCCCGGCTCGCGCTCCGGGTCGAGGCGCTCGATGAGGGTGAGCGCGTCCTCCGCGGTGGTCGTCGGGCCCAGCTTGACGCCGATCGGGTTGCGGATCCGCGAGGCGAACTCGATGTGGGCGTGGTCCAGCTGCCGGGTGCGCTCGCCGATCCAGAGCATGTGCCCGGAGACGTCGTAGAGCTTGCCGGTGCGGGAGTCCACCCGGGTCAGCGCCGACTCGTAGTCGAGCACCAGCGCCTCGTGGGAGGAGTAGAACTCCACGGTGCGGAACTCCTCGGGGTCCACCCCGCAGGCGTTCATGAAGTTCATCGCCCGGTCGATCTCGCGGGCCAGCGCCTCGTAGCGCTGCCCCGAGGGCGAGGACTTCACGAAGTCCTGGTTCCAGGCGTGCACCTGCCGCAGGTCGGCGTAACCGCCGGTGGTGAAGGCGCGCACGAGGTTCAGGGTCGCCGCGGAGGCGTGGTACATCCGCTTCAGCCGCTGCGGGTCCGGGATCCGGGCCGCCTCGGTGAACTCGAAGCCGTTGACGGAGTCGCCGCGGTACGTCGGCAGGGTCACGCCGTCACGGGTCTCGGTGGGCTTGGAGCGCGGCTTGCTGTACTGGCCGGCGATCCGGCCGACCTTGACCACCGGCACCGAGCCGGCGTAGGTCAGGACGGCGCCCATCTGCAGGAGGGTCTTGAGCTTGTTGCGGATGTGCTCGGCGGAGACGGCGTCGAAGGCCTCCGCGCAGTCGCCGCCCTGGAGGAGGAACGCCTCACCACGGGCGACGGCTCCCAGGCGCTCACGCAGCTGGTCGCACTCGCCCGCGAAGACGAGCGGCGGATAGGACTCAAGCTCCGCGATCACATCGCGCAGAGCCTCTTGGTCCGGCCAGTCAGGCTGCTGCGCCGCGGGAAGGTGTCGCCAGGTGTTGCCACCGGCGTGGGTTTCAGCGTTCACGGTCACATGCCCCACATTACGGGGTCCGGTCGGGGTGTCCGTCCGGCATCCGGACTGTGAGACGCCGGCACCCGGAGGGTCCGGTAGGGTGCGCCCCATGTGCACGCGACCGATGCCGACCATGAACTGGTGGTGGACCGCTCATCCGGCGGCCCACTGATTCGCGCGCACATCCCACACTCCGCGAAGGCCGCCCGAGGGGCGGCCTTCGGCGTTTGCGGCGGTCGTCCCCCCTCGTGCCCGGCCCTCCGGCCACCCGGAAGGAACCGCCATGCACCGCGTACGACCCGACGTCCACCCCGATGCCGCCGCGCTCGTCCGGCGGCTGCTCGACCCCGCCGGCCCCCCGTTCGCCCTGCTGCGCCGCCGCTCCCCCGGCCGGGAGGCGGGCGACACCGTCGAGGTGCTGATCGGCGAGGTCACCGAGGTCGAGCGGCTGGCGGACATCCCACTGGGTGAGACGGCACCCGGCGCGCCGGTGACCGACGCGCTCGCGCTGGTCCCGTTCCGGCAGATCCGCGAGCGCGGCTTCCGGGCCCATGACGACGGCACCCCGCTGGCCGTGCTGCGCCCCAGCGAGAGCTGCGAGCTGCCGCTGGCGGAGGTGCTGGCGGCGCTGCCGGCGCACGACGTCCGGGTCACCGACGGGGCGTTCGACGTGTCCGACGAGCGGTACGCACAGATCGTCGAGCGGGTGGTGCGGGAGGAGATCGGCACCGGCGAGGGCGCGAACTTCGTCATCCGCCGGACCTTCGAGGGCTCGATCGCGGACTTCTCGGCGGCCGACGCGCTGGCGCTGTTCCGGCGGCTGCTGGCCGGCGAGCGCGGCGCGTACTGGACGTACGTCGTGCACCGCCCCGGGGTGCGCACGCTGGTCGGCGCCAGCCCGGAGGTGCACGTCCGGATGACCGGCGGGACGGTCGTGATGAATCCGATCAGCGGCACCTACCGGTACCCGGCCGGCGGCCCCACCCCGGAGAGCCTGCTGGCGTTCCTCGGCGACCGCAAGGAGGTCGAGGAGCTGTCCATGGTGGTGGACGAGGAGCTCAAGATGATGTGCACGGTCGGCGACCAGGGCGGGGTGGTGGTCGGGCCCCGGCTGAGGGAGATGGCGCATCTCGCGCACACCGAGTACGAGCTGCGCGGCCGGTCCACCCTCGATGTGCGCGAGGTGCTGAAGGAGACGATGTTCGCGGCGACGGTCACCGGGTCGCCGGTGCAGAACGCCTGTCGGGTCATCGAGCGGCACGAGCCGGTCGGCCCGGACGGCCGGGGGCGCGGCTACTACGCGGGCGCGCTGGCGCTGATCGGCCGGGACGCGGGCGGTGCGCAGACCCTGGACTCGCCGATCCTGATCCGGACCGCGGACATCGCGGCCGACGGCCGGCTGCGGGTGCCGGTCGGCGCCACGCTGGTGCGCGCCTCCGACCCGCACGGCGAGGTCGCCGAGACCCATGCGAAGGCGGCGGGCGTGCTGACCGCGCTGGGCGTACGGGAGGCGGCGGCGGGCCCGGCGGACGGCGGGCGGCCGCCGCGGCTGGCCGACGATCCGCGGGTGCGGGCCGCCCTGGACGCCCGCCGGGCGGACCTGGCGCCGTTCTGGCTGCGGATGCAGACCACCGCGCCGACCGCCGAGCTGAGCGGGCACGCGCTGGTGATCGACGCGGAGGACACCTTCACGGCGATGCTGGCGCATCTGCTGCGGACGTCCGGGCTGACCGTGACGGTGCGCCGGTTCGACGAGCCGGGGCTGCGCGCGGCCGCCCTGGCGCACCAGGGCCCGGTGGTGCTGGGCCCGGGGCCGGGCGATCCGTCGGACCCGGCCGACCCGAAGATGCGTTTCCTGCGGTCGCTCACCGCGGAGCTGGTCGCCCGACACCGGCACGGCCTGTTGGGGGTCTGCCTCGGGCACGAACTGCTCGCCGCGGAGCTGGGGTTGGAGATCGTCCGCAAGGAGGTGCCCTTCCAGGGCGCGCAGGAGCGGATCGACTTCTTCGGGCGCCCCGAGACGGTCGGCTTCTACAACACCTTCACGGCCCGCTGCGACGACCGTACGGAGGCCGAACTCGCCATGCACCGCGTGGAGTTGAGCCGGGACGCGGAGTCCGGCGAGGTGCATGCGCTGCGCGGTCCGGGCTTCGCGGGGGTGCAGTTCCACCCGGAGTCGGTACTGACCCTGGACGGGGCCGCGGTCACCGCGCGGCTGCTGGCAGCTGTCCTCGTGTGACCAGCATGTTCTCGTTGGTGCGGTGGGCGAGGTAGTCCTCGACGTTGGCCACGGTGGCCTCGGTGATCTGGCCCACCGCATCCGCGGTGAAGTACGCCTGGTGCGAGGTGACCAGCACGTTCGCGAAGGTCATCAGGCGGGCGAGGGTGTCGTCGTCGATGACGTCCAGAGACCGGTCGTAGTAGAAGAGCCCGGACTCCTCCTCGTAGACGTCCAGCGCGACGCCGGTGAGCCGGCCGGCCTTGAGGGTGCGGACCAGGGCCGCGGTGTCGACCAGGCCGCCGCGGCTGGTGTTGACCAGGAGGGCGTCGTCCTTCATGGCGGCCAGCGCGGCGGCGTCGAGGATGTGCCGGGTGTCGTCGGTCAGCGGCAGGTGCAGCGTGACCAGGTCGGCCTCGGCGAACAGCCGCTCGCGGGGGACGTACTTCATGCCCAGCGCGGCGCAGCGGGGGTTCTCGGCGATGTCCCAGCCCAGCAGGTTCATGCCGAAACCGTGGGCGATCCGGGTGAAGGCCTCACCGATCCGGCCGGTGCCGAGCACACCGGCGGTGCGGCCGCGCAGGTCGCGGCCCATCAGACCGTCCAGCCGGAAGTCGAAGTTGCGGGTGCGCTGGGCGGCCCGCACGATCTTGCGGTTGACGGCCAGCGCGAGCGCCCAGGCGAACTCCGCCACCGCGTAGGGGGAGTAGCGGGAGACCCGGCCGATGCTCATCCCGAGATCGGCCGCGGCCTCCAGATCGATGTTGTTGAAGCCCGTGGAGCGCTGGGCGACCATCTTCGTCCCGCCGGCCGCGAGGGTCTGCAGGACGTCCGCGCCCAGGTCGGCGTTGACGTCGGAGCTGACGACCTCGTAGCCGTGGGCGATCGGGGCGGTGTCGCGGTTGAGGACCACGTCCAGGGTGCGGACCTGGTGGCGGCCGGCGAAGGCCCGTTCCAGGAACGGCCGCTCGTCCGTCTGCACGCCGAAGGCGATGATCTCCACGTTCCCTCCCACCGGTATGTGCTCACCGGGAGCGATGGGCCGGATATGTCGCGTACGCCGAATATACGGCCCCTCGCCCGGCGGTGTCGCCCGGAGCGGCGCCCTTCGGTCAGCCGAAGAACACGCCGGCCTCGGCGTAGAGCGCCGGGTCGACGGTCTTCAGCTTGGCGGTCGCCTCGGAGATCGGCACCCGGACGATGTCGGTGCCGCGCAGTGCGACCATGGTGCCGAAGTCGCCGTCGTGCACCGCCTCGATGGCGTGCAGTCCGAAGCGGGTGGCCAGCCAGCGGTCGAAGGCGCTGGGCGTACCGCCGCGCTGGGTGTGGCCGAGGACGGTGGTCCGGGCCTCCTTGCCGGTGCGCGCCTCGATCTCCTTGGCCAGCCACTCCCCCACGCCGGAGAGCCGGACGTGGCCGAAGGAGTCCTTGGAGTCGTCCTTCAGCACCATCTGGCCGTCCTTGGGCATCGCGCCCTCGGCGACCACCACGATCGGGGCGTAGCGCACCGTGAAGCGGGACTCGATCCATCCGCAGACCTGCTCGACGTCGAAGCGCTGCTCGGGGATGAGGATGACGTTGGCGCCGCCGGCCAGGCCGGAGTGCAGCGCGATCCAGCCCGCGTGCCGGCCCATGACCTCGACGACCAGGACCCGCATGTGCGATTCGGCGGTGGTGTGCAGCCGGTCGATGGCCTCGGTGGCGACGCCCACGGCGGTGTCGAAGCCGAAGGTGTAGTCCGTGGCGGAGAGGTCGTTGTCGATGGTCTTCGGGACGCCGACGCAGGGGACGCCGTACTCGCCGGACAGCCGGGTCGCCACGCCCAGGGTGTCCTCGCCGCCGATCGCGATCAGCGCCTCGACCTCCTGCTTGGCGAGGGTCTCCTTGATCCGGCGGACGCCGTCCTGTGCCTTGAAGGGGTTGGTCCGCGAGGAGCCGAGGATCGTGCCGCCGCGGGGCAGGGTGCCGCGCACCGCAGGGATGTCCAGCGGCACCGTGTCGTTCTCCAGCGGCCCGCGCCAGCCGTCCCGGAAGCCGAGGAAGTCGTAGCCGTATTCCTGGGTGCCCTTGCGGACGATCGCCCTGATCACCGCGTTCAGTCCGGGGCAGTCGCCGCCGCCGGTCAGTACTCCGACCCGCATCGCTGCAATCACCTACATCCCGTCAGTGGCCGCGCACGGCCGTGGTTGAGCTGACGCCGGTCACGCTAATGGTGATCTGGGTCACTCCGAGATGCCGGAAGCAGCGATTCCGGTGAATTGTGCGGGAGTTGGCGCCCCGTCTTCACCCGTACGAGCGGATCGATCATGGCCGCCCGCGGTCCCCCGCTCCGGGGAGCCGGCCCGGGTGCGGCTCAGCCCTCGTCGAGGCCGCGCTCTATCGCGTACCGCACCAGCTCGACGCGGTTGTGCAACTGCAGCTTGCCGAGGGTGTTCTGGACGTGGTTCTGCACCGTGCGGTGCGAGATGACCAGCCGCTCGGCGATCTGCTTGTACGAGAGGCCCTTGGCGACCAGGCGCAGCACCTCGGTCTCCCGCTCGGTCAGCCGCGGGGCGCCCGGCTCGTCCGCGGTGGCCGGGGCCGGATCCGTGGCCAGCCTGCGGTACTCGCCGAGCACCAGCCCGGCCAGGCCCGGGGTGAACACCGCGTCCCCGGCGGCCGTGCGCCGCACCGCGTCGAGCAGCTCCTCGGTGCTCGCCGACTTCAGCAGATAGCCGGTCGCACCGGACTTGACCGCCTCCAGCACATCGGCGTGCTCCCCGCTCGCCGACAGCACCAGCACCCGCAGCGCCGGATTGGCGCCGACCAGTTCCTTGCAGACCTGTACGCCGGGCAGGCCCGGCAGATTGAGGTCCAGGACCAGCACGTCGGGCGAGGCGGCCTGCGCCCGGCGGACCGCCTGGAGGCCGTCCCCGGCCGTCGCCACCACCTCGAACCCGGCCTCGGCCAGATCCCGCGCGACCGCGTCGCGCCACATCGGGTGGTCGTCGACCACCATCACCTTCAGGCCCGTCTGCTCCGTCATGCCCGGGTCTTCCCCCGCCTTCCGCCCTCGGGCGCCGTGCCCTTGGGGACCGTCAACTCCACTTCCGTGCCCTGGCCGGGGACCGAGACCCACTCCGCGGTGCCGCCGAGGTCGCGCAGCCGGCCGCGGATCGACAGGGCCACCCCCAGGCGGCCCTCGCGCTCGGCGTCCGCGAGCCGGCCCTCGGGGATGCCCGGGCCGTCGTCGCGGACCGTCACGATCACCGCGTGCGGTTCGTCCTCCACCAGGATCCATGCCTGGGCTCCGTCCCCCGCATGGACCCGGACATTGTCCAACGCGGCACTGACAGCGGCCGCGAGCTCCGCCGCCGCGGCGGCCGGCAGCTCGACCGGCGCGCCCGGCTCGGAGAAGGTCACCCCGGCCCCGGCGTACGGCGCGAGCAGCGCCCGGACGTCGCAGGGCCCGGCGCCGGCCGGCGGCGGGGGCGGCACGGGCACCGCGGCCGGCTGCGGCGCCGGCGCCGGGACGGCCGGCCGCAAGACCGGGCCGCCGGAGACCAGGGTGCGCAGCGCCACCTCCTGCTCGCCCGCCATCCGGCCCAGTTCCGCCGCCTCGCCGCCGATCGCGGCACCGCGCCGCTGCACCATCGCCAGGACCTGCAGCACGCTGTCGTGGATGTCGCGGGCCAGCCGCTCCCGTTCACGGGTGGCGGCCTCGACCTGCAGGGCCCGGGCGAGGGTGCGCTCACTGGCCCGGGCGACCTCGACGACGTAACCGAGGCCGACGCTGGCCACCCACACGAGGATCACGTTGTGGAGGGTGTCGCGGGCCAGCACCTCGCGTTCGACGAGGTTGGCGGCCGCGACCGCGCTGGAGGCCACCGCGGCCCAGCGCCAGCCGCCCTTGATCGCGAAGCCGAGGACGGCGCCGGCCGCCCAGATGGAGGGCAGCGTGGGCGAGCCGCCCATGATGCGCGCATGGCTGTCGACCAGCGTCGTCAGCAGGATCCCGCCCACCGCGAAGCCCAGGTCGGCGATGAGGAACCGGCGGGTGCAGCGCTCCGGCGAGGTCGTCCGCCGCCAGGTCAGCGCCATCCAGACGGTGAGCGCGCCCAGGTAGGCGGCGGCGCCCAGCGGGTGTTCGTACTTGCGGTACGACATCGCGTCCAGGGCCAGGACGTAGACGAGGGTGAGGATCCGGTAGCCGGTGAGCGCACGCCACAGCGGCAGCTCGACGGACATCCGCAGCACCTTCGGCGGGCGCTTGCCGTGGCGCCGGGCGGCGGCCATGCCGCCGGTCACCGTCCGTATGTCCGCATCCGTCATTGCCGGCCCCCACCCCTCACCGGACGCGCCCGCGCCCGGCCTCGGCCCTGCCCGTCTTTGTCGGCCTATTCGGCGGCGGCCTTCGTGGCCTGCTCCGCCTCGGCCTTCTTCTTCGCCTCCGCGGCCTTCGCCGCCTCCGCGATCTGCCGCTTGGCGGCGGTCGCGTAGATGTCCACGTACTCCTGGCCGGAGAGCTTCATGATCTCGTACATCACCTGGTCGGTGACCGACCGCAGGATGAAGCGGTCGCCCTCCATGCCCTGGTAGCGGGTGAAGTCCAGCGGCTTGCCGATGCGGATCCCCGGCCGGATCATCTTCGGCACGACCTTGCCCGGCGGCTGCACCTTCTCGGTGTCGATCATCGCCACGGGGATGACCGGCGCGCCGGTGGCGAGCGCCACCCGGGCCAGACCGCCCGGCTTGCCGCGGTAGAGCCGGCCGTCCGGGGAGCGGGTGCCCTCCGGGTAGATGCCGAACAGCTCACCGCGCTTGAGGACCTCTATGCCGCTCTTGATCGCCGCCTCGCCCGCGCCGCGGGCGCCCGAGCGGTCCACCGGCAGCTGGCCGACGCCCTTGAAGAACGCGGCGGTCAGCTTGCCCTTGACGCCCGGGGAGGTGAAGTACTCCGACTTCGCGATGAAGGTCACCTTGCGGTCGAGCACCGCGGGCAGGAAGAACGAGTCCGAGAAGGACAGGTGGTTGCTCGCGAGGATCGCCGGACCCTCGGCGGGAACGTTCTCGATGCCTTCCACCCAGGGCCTGAAGGCAAGCTTCAGCGACCCGCCGATGGAAAACTTCATTGCGCCGTAGATCAACCGACTGCCTCCTGTGTGTGACGCAAAGACCTTAACCTGCCCGGGTGGCACGCTCGCCCCGACCGGGCGTTCAAGGGCTCCGGCAGCTGGTGCACGCCCGCTTGCGGACCGCCTGTGGGCCCGCGGGCGCCGTCGGGCGGAGATGAGGGAGCACCGGCCGGTCCGGCCGGGCCGCACGCGCCGTCGGACCTATCCGCCCGCCGTCACTTTGCGTACCCTGGGGTAACCCGCCAGGTCCCCTCATCGATCGGAGTCCCCCGGTGCCGCTCCTTCCCGGAGCCGAGCCGTTCCGCCGCGACGGCGGAGAGGTCGGCGTCCTTGTGTGCCACGGCTTCACCGGCTCCCCCCAGTCCCTGCGCCCCTGGGCCGAACATCTGGCCGACCGGGGGCTGACCGTCTCCCTTCCGCTGCTGCCCGGTCACGGCACCCGCTGGCAGGACCTGCAGATCACGACCTGGCAGGACTGGTACGCCGAGGTCGACCGCGAACTGCGGGCGCTGACCGAGCGCTGCTCGAAGGTCTTCGTCTGCGGCCTGTCGATGGGCGGCGCGCTGGCGCTCCGGCTCGCCGCCAAGCACGGCGCCGCGGTCAGCGGGGTGGTCGTGGTCAACCCGGCCAACAAGGTCCATGATGCCGCGGCGCCGCTGCTTGTGGTGCTGCGCCATCTGGTCCGGACGACCAAGGGGGTGTCCAACGACATCGCCAAGCCCGGTGCCGAGGAGCTGGCCTACGCCCGGGTGCCGCTGCACGCGGCGTACTCGCTGCGCCGGTTCTTCCAGCAGGTGGACTCCGAACTCCCGGCCGTCACCCAGCCGTTGCTGGTGATGACCAGCCCGCAGGACCACATCGTCCCGCCGGTGGACTCCGAGCGGATCCTCGCCCGGGTCTCCTCGACGGACGTCCGGCAGACCCTGCTGGAGCGCAGCTACCACGTCGCCCCGCTCGACCACGACGCGGAGAAGATCTTCGAGGACACCTTCGCCTTCATCTCCCGGCTCGCGCCGGAGGCGGGGGCCAACGCCGTGGAGGCGGCCCGGAAGGGGACAGCGGCCAGTGGCGGAGCGTAGCCCCCGCGACCCCCGGGACCCGCTGGACGAGGAAGCCGCCTGGGCGGAGATCGTCGCGGGCTACGGCGAGCAGCCGTCGTTCCCGGCGGACGACGACGCGCCCGCCAAGGGGACGGACGAGAACGGCGGCCAGGCCAAGGACCGCACGGGCGGGCCCGGGGATCCCGGGAAGGCCGGCGCCGACCGCCCGGGCAGCTTCGTGGTCTACGCACCGGGCGTCGGGCCCCGGGACTGGAGCGCCGCCGAGCCGTCCGACGACGACTTCGACGAGACCGACGAGGGCCACTTCACCCCGCCCGAGCCGCCTCCGCTGCCGAAGGCCGACACCACCACGAAGTTCGCCTGGATCGCGGTGCTCGGCGGTCCGCTGCTGCTGATCGCCCTGGTGGTCTTCGAGCAGCCGGTGACGTGGTGGAGCACGGTCCTGGGCATCGGCGGTTTCCTGGGCGGCTTCGCCACGCTCGTGGCCCGGATGAAGAACGACGACGAGGACGACGACCAGCTGCCGGGCGGCGGCGCGGTGGTGTGAGTCAGTCCCCGGCCGGCACCCGCAGGGCGGCCAGCACCGGCAGGTGATCCGAGGCGGCCAGCAGGTCGGCCTCCCGTACGCCGGGGAGCCCGTGCGGCACCCCGCAGCCCAGCACCTCGACGCCGTCCGTGGTCAGGACGGCGTCGATGCGCTGCACCGGTGCGTGGGGCGTGGAGGTGTGCTCCCCGCCCCACGGTTCGGCCGCCCAGGCGTCCGTGAGCCGGTCCGCCAGCCGCCGGAAGCTGCGGCCCTCCGGCCGGTCGTTGAGGTCGCCGCCGACGACCGCGTGCCGCGTCCCCAGGGCGGCCAGCCGCTCCAGCAGCAGCCCGGCCTGCTCGTACCGCTCCCGGTCGGCGAGGCTGAGGTGGCAGCTGACGACGCCGAGCCGGGCCCCGCCGATCCGGACCACGGCGGTGGCCAGACCGCGCTGGTGCAGGCCCGGCGTGCGGGGCAGCAGGACGTCCTCGGTGCGCTCGACGTGCGCGCGGAGCGTGGACAGGATCATCGGGCCCGCGGTCGTCCCGCCGCCGGTGACATAGACCAGGCCGGCCGACCGGGCCAGTCGTTCGGCGGCCTTGCGCCAGCGGAAGAACCGCGGCGCCTCCTGGATCAGCACGAGATCGGGGGCGCAGGCCCGGATGACCCTGGCCAGCGCCGCCCGGTCGTCGCGCATCGAGCGGATGTTGTAGCTGAGCACGCGGACCCGTACGGCGTCCTCCTCGGTGCCGGACGCCGGGAGTCCGGGGTGCTCGGCCACCACCGCGGTCAGCCCTGGCGCGCCAGGTCGGCCGCACCCACCAGTCCGGCCTTGCCGCCGAGCTGGGCGGCGAGGACCTGGGCGTGCGGCCGGTACTGGTTGCCGACCAGCCAGCGGCGGAACGACTTGCGGATCGGTTCGAGGACCAGCTCGCCCTCGTCCGAGACGCCGCCGCCGACGATGAAGGCCGACGGGTCGAACAGCGAGGCCAGGTCGGCGAGACCGGCACCGGCCCAGCGGGCCAGCTCCCGGAACGAGTCGATGGCCACCGGGTCGCCCTGGCGGGCGGCCTCGCTGACGTGCCGGCCCTCGATGCCCTCGGAGGTGCCGTCGCCGAGCGAGAGCAGGATCTGGGCGTTCTCGGGGGTGGCGAAGGCACGCTGCTTGGCGTAGCGCAGCAGGGCGCGGCCGGAGGCGTACTGCTCCCAGCAGCCCTGGCTGCCGCAGCCGCACAGCAGGCCGTCCGGCACGACCCGGATGTGCCCGAACTCCGCCGCGACGCCGAAGCGGCCGCGGCGCAGCTTGTTGCCGATGATGATGCCGCCGCCGAGGCCCGTGCCGAGGGTGATGCAGATGACGTCGCTGTGGCCCTGGCCGGCACCGAAGCGGTACTCGCCCCAGGCGGCGGCGTTGGCGTCGTTCTCGACGACGACGGGGAGGCCGACGCGCTGTTCGACCTTGTCCTTCAGTGGTTCGTGGCGCCAGTCGATGTTCGGTGCGAACAGGACCGTGGCGCGCTTCTCGTCGACGTAGCCGGCGGCACCGATGCCCACTGCCTCGATGCGGTGGCCGGCACCTACCGTGCGGACCGCGTCCGCGATGGCCTCGGTCAGGGCATCGGTGGCCTGCGGGGTCGGTACCTTGCACGTCTCAAGGATCGAACCCTCTTCGTCGACCACGCCGGCCGCGATCTTCGTGCCGCCGATGTCGACGCCGATGGTGAGTCCCATGTGTCCCTCAGTTTTTCGCTCGAACCCCGCCGGGACCCACCGTACCGGAGCCCGGGTCAGTCGAGATCGATTCGCTCGGTGCCGGTGGGACCGTCGTCGTCCCGCGGGTCGTCGGCGCGGCCGGTGCCGGGCCGGTCGGTGGGGTCCTCGCGGGTCCAGCGGCGCTCGCTGCGCTCGACGGCGGAGCGGTAGGCGGCGACGAGTTCGGAGCCGGCCGCGGCGAGGTGGTCGAAGACGTCGGGGTTGCGCTCGATGACCGGTTCGACGGCGGCCCGGGCCTGCTTGAACAGCTGGCTCACGGCGCTCTGCGCGGCCGTCCCGCCGAGCGCGCCGGGCAGCTGGATGCCGGCGAGCTTGTCGGTGACCGCCTCGGCGAGCTTGCGCAGTTCCTCGGCGGCGCTGCCCGGCTGGGGGCCGTAGTCGGACCGGCGGCGGGCCTTCTCCGCGGCGAGGTCCTCGGCGCAGGCCCTCTCCCAGGCGTCGGCGTCGGGGCCGGCCGCGCGGTCGGCGGGGCGCTCGGTGGCATCGCTCATGGTGAACTCCGTGGACTGCTGCGGCGGGGCGGTACGGCGAGTCTGGTCCGGGACGGGCGCGCGCCGGGGCGGGCACCTGGCCCACCCCCGACGTTACCCGAACGGTGGTACCGCGTTCAGTCGCTCTTGGGCCACAGGCCGGGATCCGGGGTGAAGCGGATCTCCAGGACACCGTCGCGGAGGCCGGCGCCGGAGACGGAGCAGCGGCGGAGCGCGGAGGGCAGGGTGCGGATCCGGCGGAAGCGGCCGACCGTCACCACGATCTCGTCGCCGCGGCGTACCAGGCCGAGGCCCCGGCGCTCGGCGCCGGGCAGCGGCACCCGCCAGACCAGGATGCCGTCGGTGGCGAGCCGGTCCTCGACGGTCCAGGGGTCCCGGCGGTCCGCCGCGGCGGGGGCCGGCACGCCGATCCCGCCGTCCGGCCCGCCGATCAACTCGTCGAGTTCCGCGACGCCCTGCGGGTCGTGGCCCAGGTGCGGCACCTCGTGGACGGGGACGTCGGGGAACTCCTGGCGCAGCGCCTTGAGGGCGGTCTGCTGGCTGCCGGAGAGCGCGGCGAGGAAGGGGTCGGCGGAGCCGGTGGGCAGCAGCCGGTTGACGACCACGCCGTCGGTCCGGCGGCCGTGCAGGGCCAGGCCGGCGCGGATGGTGCGCAGGTTGGCGGCGGCGACCGGGCCGGCCTCGGTGACCAGGCGGACGGAGGTGCCGGGGTCGTCGATCGCCTGCTGGACGGCGGCGAGTTCGCTCTCCCAGCGGCCGGCGGCGTCGTACAGCTTCTGGGCCGGCATCGGGACGCCGGCGAGCTGGGCGAGGACCGGGCGCAGCGCGCGGGCGGCCTGGCGCTCGGGTGGCAGCAGCCGGCGGAGGTAGCGGCGGACCTGGGCGGGGAGCGCCAGCAGCCGGATCGTTTCGGCGGCCGAGGGCATGTCGACGACGATGAGGTCCCAGTCGTCCGAGGCGTGTTCGGCGCGCAGCGCCTGGAGCAGGGCGAAGTCCTCGGCGCCGGGGAGTTCGGTCAGTTCGTCCTCGTCGAGGGGCGTGGCGCCCAGCAGGTCGAGGGCGGCGCCGGCGCGCTCCTGGAAGGCGAGGAACTCCCGGCGGAAGCGGTCGCCGGGGTCGATGCGCCGGGCGTGCAGGCCGGGCGCTATCGGGGTGGGCCGCTCGGCGCCGAGGGGGGTGCCCAGCACCGTTTCGCAGGCGTTGCTCTCGGTGGTGAGCAGCAGGGCCCGGGCGCCTTGCCGGGCGCCGGCCAGGGCGGTCGCTGCGGCGAGCGTGGTGCGGCCCGCGCCGCCGGGGCCGGTGACGAGGACGGTGCGCACGCTCAGATCTTCTTGGCCTCGTCGGCGGGCGCGGCCTCGTCGGCGGGCGCCGGGTCGGCGTCGGGGTGGCTCTCGACGCGCCGCTTCAGCCCTTCCAGGGCCCGCTCGATGATGACCTTCTCGGCCTTGCGCTTGATCATGCCGAGCATCGGGATCTTGACGTCGACGGTGAGCTGGTACGTGACCTCGGTGGCGGTGCCGCCCTTGAGCGCGGCGAGGCGGTAGGAGCCGTCGAGGGCGCGCAGCATCTGGGACTTGACCAGGGACCAGCTGACCTCGTCGGCGCCGGTCCAGGTGTAGGCGAGGGTGTGGTCGTCCTTGATCGCACCGGCGTCGAGCAGCAGCCGGACCTGTACCGCGCGGCCCTGGTCGTCCGTGGCGAGCACCTCCGCCTCCTTGACCTCTCCGGTCCACTCCGGGTAGCGGTCAAAGTCGGCGATCACTCCCATCACTTCGGCGGGTGCCGCCTCGATCGTGATGCTAGAGCTGGTGTGTTCGGCCATCGCCGTGACTCCTCCATGCCGATTCGTGCCGGTCCGCCGACGCTCACGCGGTGTCCGCAAGGTGCTGTCTGTGCTGCTGAAGGCTACCGCGCGGGAGAACCGCGGCGGACGCGGCCGGACGCAGCCGGGCGCAGCCGTACGCGCCCGCCCGGGCTCACCACGTCAGGACGTAGGGCGTACCGGTCGCATTGAAATGGCCGACATTGACGCATTCGGTGCCGCCGATGCGCATCCGGCGGGCGAGCGGCTGATGGACGTGGCCGAAGAGGGAGTAGCGGGGGCGGGTGGTGCGGATGGCGTCCAGCAGCGCGGTGCTGCCGCGTTCGAAGCGGCGGGCGACGGTGTCGTAGCAGAGCTCGGGGACGTCCGGCGGGATGTGGGTGCACAGCACGTCCACCTCGCCCAGCGCCTCGATCTTGGCGGCGTACTCCTCGTCGCTGATCTCGTACGGCGTCCGCATGGGGGTGGCCAGTCCGCCGCCGACGAACCCGAAGACCCGGCCGCCTATCTCCACCCGCTGTCCGTCGAGGACGGTGGTGCCAGGTCCGGCGTATTCGGGCCACAGGCGCGGCATGTCGACGTTGCCGTAGGTGGCGTACGTGGGGGTCGGGAAGGCCGCGAAGAGTTCGGCGTACTGCTTGCGGACCGCGCTCTCGATGACCGTCTCGCGGCTGTGGCCGGCGGCGTCGAGTTCGGCCCAGAGGCGGCGGCCCAGTGCGCGGGCCTCGTCGAAGCGGCGGGCGGTGCGCAGTTCGACCAGGGTGTCGGCGTGCGCGACGCCGAAGAGGTCCGGGAAGATGCCGCGCGAGTGGTCGGCGTAATCGAGGAAGAGCACCAGGTCACCGAGGCAGACCAGGGCATCGGCGCCGTCCCCGGCGGCCGCCAGGTCCCGGCTGTTGCCGTGTACGTCACTGACCACATGCACGCGCATGGCGTCACCCTAGATCGCCCTCGGACCGGCGGGGAGGGCCCCCCACCGGTTCACCGGAGCACGGTTACTTTCGGGTCACCGACCCGCTGGTCTAGTCTGCGCGGAACAGTCCCCATGGCGTGTCCGCAAGCGTGTGACGCATCAAACATCTGGTCGCGACCCCCTATCCCAAAAGCAATACCGGTGGGTAACGTCCGGGCAGTCCAATCCCCCAGCATGATCATGGACCGCCGCCGGTGTACACACAGCGTCGTGGCGCCGGCGCTTTTGAGGAGCAGCAGTCTTGCGCGAGTTCAGCCTTCCGGCCCTGTACGAGGTCCCCGCGGACGGCAACCTGACGGATCTCATCCGCCGAAATGCCGCGCAGCACCCGGATGTTGCCGTCATGGGGCGCAAGGTGAACGGTGGGTGGCAGGACGTCACCGCCGCCGCCTTCCTCGCCGAGGTCCGTGCCGCCGCCAAGGGCCTGATGGCCTCCGGCATCCAGCCCGGCGACCGGGTGGGGCTGATGTCGCGCACCCGTTACGAGTGGACGCTGCTGGACTTCGCCATCTGGAGCGCCGGCGCGATCACCGTGCCCGTGTACGAGACCAGTTCGGCCGAGCAGATCCAGTGGATCCTCGGTGATTCGGGTGCGGTGGCGTGTCTGGTGGAGACGCCCGACCACGAGGCGACCGTCGAATCGGTCCGCGACCGGCTGCCCGAGCTGGCGAACATCTGGCAGATCGAGCGGGACGCCATCGCCCGGCTGCGGGCCGCCGGTTCCGGGCTCACCGACGAGGAGGTGGACGCCCGCAGCGCTCTCGCCGACGCGGACGCGCCCGCCACGATCGTCTACACCTCGGGGACCACCGGCCGCCCCAAGGGCTGTGTGCTCAGCCACCGCAGCTTCTTCGCCGAGTGCGGCAACGTCGTCGAGCGGCTGCGCCCGCTCTTCCGCACCGGTGACTCCTCGGTCCTGCTCTTCCTGCCCATCGCGCACGTCTTCGGCCGCCTGGTGCAGGTCGCCTCCGTGATGGCCCCGATCAAACTGGGCCACGCCCCCGACATCAAGAACCTCACCGACGACCTCGCGTCCTTCCGGCCGACGCTGGTGCTGGGCGTGCCCCGGGTCTTCGAGAAGGTCTACAACGCGGCGCGGGCCAAGGCGCAGGCCGACGGCAAGGGCAAGATCTTCGACAAGGCGGCGGACACCGCGATCGCGTACAGCCGGGCGCTGGACACCCCCGACGGCCCGCCGCTCGGCCTGAAGCTCAAGTACAAGGTCTTCGACCGGCTGGTCTACGGCAAGCTCCGGGCCGTGCTCGGCGGCCGGGCCACCCACGCGATCTCCGGCGGCGCGCCGCTCGGCGACCGGCTGGGCCACTTCTACCGCGGCATCGGCTTCACCGCCCTGGAGGGCTACGGCCTGACGGAGTCGTGCGCGGCCACCGCCTTCAACCCGTGGGACCGCCAGAAGATCGGTACCGTCGGCCAGCCGCTGCCCGGCTCGGTGGTCCGGATCGCCGACGACGGCGAGGTCCTGCTGCACGGCGAACACCTCTTCACCGAGTACTGGAACAACCCCACGGCCACCGAAGAGGCGCTCTCCGACGGCTGGTTCCACACCGGCGACCTCGGCACCCTCGACGAGGACGGCTATCTGGCCATCACCGGCCGCAAGAAGGAGATCCTGGTCACCGCGGGCGGCAAGAACGTCGCCCCGGCGGTCATCGAGGACCGCATCCGGGCGCACGCCCTGATCGCCGAGTGCATGGTCGTCGGCGACGGCCGGCCGTTCATCGGCGCGCTGATCACCCTCGACGAGGAGTTCCTGCCGCGCTGGGCCGAGGAGCACGGCCGCCCGGCCGGCAGCACCCCGGCCGAACTGGCCACGGACCCGGAGCTGCTCGCGGCCGTCCAGCGGGCCGTCGACGACGGCAACGCGGCCGTCTCGCAGGCCGAGTCGGTGCGCAAGTTCCGCATCCTGCCGACCCAGTTCACCGAGGAGTCGGGCCACGTCACGCCGTCGCTGAAGCTGAAGCGGAACGTGGTCGCCAAGGACTTCGCGGAGGAGATCGAGGCGATCTACCGGGGATGACGACCTCCCCGGTGAGCAGGGCCGGAATCCGCCGCCGTGGCCGTGTGCCGCGGCGGCGGTGCGCGTAGCGGCGCCCGTAAGGCCCCGGCTACAGCAGTTCCTTGAGCCGTTCCGCCAGCAGGTCCCAGCGCCACCTCTCCTCGACCCAGGCGCGCCCGCGCTCGCCCATCCTGCGGCGCAGGGCGGGGTCCTTCAGGAGGGTGACCAGGCGCTCCGCGGTGGGCGTCGGGGAGCCGCCGGGGACCACCCAGCCGGTCTCGCCGTCCAGCACCGCGTCCGGCGCACCGCCGGAGTCCCCCGCCACCACGGGCAGTCCGGTGGCCGAGGCCTCCAGGTAGACGATGCCCAGTCCCTCGACGTCGAGGCCGCCGCGGCGGGTGCGGCAGGGCATCGCGAAGACGTCACCGGCGCCGAAATGGGCCGGCAGCTCCTCCCACGGGACCGCGCCGGTGAAGCGCACGGACTCCGCCACGCCCTTCTCCCGGGCCAGCGCGCGCAGGTCCTTCTCGTACGGGCCGCCGCCGACGATCAGCAGGACGGCCTCCGGGACGGCGGCGAGGACCGCCGGCATCGCTTCGATGAGCGTGTCCTGGCCCTTGCGCGGCACCAGGCGGGAGACGCACACCACCACCGGGCGGTCGGCCAGGCCGAGCCGGGCCCGCACCACGTCGCCGCCCGAGCCCGAGTGGAACGTCTTCTCGTCGACGCCGGGCGGGAGCTGGACCATCCGGGACGCGGCCGCCGGGGTCAGCGCGGCGGCGATCCGGGAGCGGGTGTACTCGCCGAGGTAGGTGAGGGTGTCGGTGCCCTCGCCGATCCGCCGCAGCAGCTGCCGGGCAGCCGGCAGCTGCGCCCAGCCCGCCTCGTGGCCGTGCGTGGTCGCCACGATCCGCCGCGCGCCGGCCTCGCGGAGCGCCGGCGCCATCAGGCCCAGCGGTGCCGCGGCGCCGAACCAGACGGAGGAACAGCCGTGTTCGCGCAGCAGGCCGACGGCCCGCCGGGTCACCCTCGGGGTGGGCAGCAGCATCGTCGTACGGTCCCGGACCACCGGGAAGGGCTGGTCGGCGTCGAACGCGGCGGTGGCCGCGATGCCCTCCGCGCTCCGCTTCCAGGTCGAGGCGTAGACGACCACCTGGGAGGGGTCCAGCCGCAGCGCCATGCTGTGCAGGAAGGCCTGGATGCCGCCGGGCCGGGGCGGGAAGTCGTTCGTGACGATCAGGGTCTTGTGCACGAGGCCCGAGGCTACCCGCCGCCGGGCGCACGGTGCCCAGGGCGGTCCGCCACGCCGTACCACGGCGACGCCCTGTGACCGGCCGCCGACGGCATGATGCAGACGACGGCCGACAGGCGGAGGTGGCGATGGACGGCGCCGGCGGGGCGCGCGGGAGGTGGCTCGCGGTCGCGGCCTGGGCGGTGACCCGGGCCGTGCTGCTGCTCTGCGTGCTGAAGGTGCTGGTGCTGCCGGGGCCGGACGTCACCACCGACGTCTCGGTGATCTACCACGGCTGGGCCGGGGTGCTGAGCACCGGCACCTTCCCGCTGGACGACGTGACCTGGCAGTACCCGCCGGCCGCCGCGCTGGCGGTGCTCTCCCCCGGCCTGCTGCCGTTCCTCGGTTACGCCCCGGCGTTCTTCGTGCTGGTCCTGCTCGTGGACGCGGCGACGCTGGCGCTGTTCCTGCGGGCCGGGTCGAGGCCCGGCCACCGGGCGGCCGGGGCCTGGGCGTGGATCGTGGGCGTCGCCCTGCTGGGCCCGACCGGGTACGCCCGCTACGACCTGATGGTCACCGCGGTCGCCGTCGCGGCGCTGCTCGCGGCCGCCCGCCGGCCCCGGATGGCGGGCGCGCTGATCGCCTTCGGGACGCTGCTGAAGGTGTGGCCGGCGCTGCTGCTGACCGGGGCCGCGCTGCGCGGCCGGCACGCGCGGGCCCTGTGGCGGAGCGCGGCCGGCACCGGGGCCGGGCTCACCCTGCTCTTCGTGGCCGCGGCGCCGGGCGCGCTGGCGTTCCTGACCTTCCAGCGGGACCGCGGGACGGAGGTCGAGTCGCTCGGCGGGCTGGTGTTCCACGTCGCCCGCCACTACGGCTGGGACGGCCGGGTGCTGCTGAACTACGGCTCGGTGGAGTTCCTCGGGCCCGGCGTCCCGCTCGTCAGCACCGCCGCGGTCATGCTGAGCGGGGCGGCGCTGGGCTGGCTGGTGCTGTGGCGGACGCGGGCGCGCCGGTTCACCCGGGCGACGCCCGCCGACGCGGCCTTCACCGCCACCCTGCTGTTCACCACCACCAGCCGGGTGATCAGCCCGCAGTACCTGCTGTGGCTGGTGGGGCTGGCCGCGGTGTGCCTGGCCGTCCGCGGCAGCCGGCAGACCCCGTCGGCGGTGCTGGTGCTGCTCGCCACCGGTGTCACGCTGCTGGAGTTCCCGGTCCACTTCGCCGACGTCGTGGCGAGCGCCCCGTGGGGCATCGCGCTGCTGGCGGTGCGCAACGGGCTGCTGGTCGCCGCGTCGCTGCTGGCCTGCCGCCGGCTGTGGGCCGCCACCGGCGCCGGCCGTCGCGGCACCGAAAGCGGCGGCCACGGGCTGCGCCGGGCGCCCGCGCCGCGCACCGTCACCGCCCCAGCAGCCGCTTCACATAGGCCCGCCACTGCCGGGTGAACTCGCCCAGCCCGATGCCCAGTTGGGTGCGCAGGGCCCGGTCGGTGAGCTCGGTTCGGCCGGCCGCCGGGCGGTGGCCGGCACCAGCGGCCGGGGGCGCCGGGCGGGCGGGGGCGGGTCCGGCGGAGGCCGCCTCGATCGGTGGTTCCCCGGTCGCCGCCGAGGTGCGCAGCGCGCTCCGGCCCGCCGCCTTGTAGAACGCCAGCAGCCTGGCCTCGCCCCACTTCTCGGCGATCATGCGGCAGGCCAGCCAGCTGCCTTCGTACGCCGTCGCCAGCCGGTCCGCGCCGGCCCGGAAGCCGAAGTCGGCGTCGGTCGGCAGCCGGCCCGGCGGCTTGCCGGCCCGCACCGCACGGGCCAGCTCGGGCGCGGCGGTGGCGGGCTTGCGGTGCACCCCGCGGTAGGCGACCCAGTCGGCGAAGCCCTCGGACAACCACAGCGGGGTGGCGGCCGTGGTGACCGTGCGGGTGGCGACATGGGTGGTCTCGTGGGTGAGGACGACCTTGCGGCCCAGGTCGTTGAGCTCCTCGTAGGCGTCCGGGTTGACGATCACCCGGTCCGCCGGGGCGTTGGTGGTGACGCCCGCCTCGCCGGTGGTGACCGCCGCGATGCCGGTGTAGCCGGACGCATCGTCGCTGCCCATCAGCTGCGCCATCCGCTCGACCGAGTCCGGCGCCTCCACCACGACCTTCTCCGACCACTTCCCCTTCCAGGCCGCGGAGACCGCGGGCACCGCGGCGTCCACCCGGCGCGCGAGGTCCCGCAGCCGCCTCGGATGCGAGGCACCGCCCAGCACCAGGCTGTGCCGGCCGCGCACCAGCCGCACCGGGCCCTGGTCCCACAGCTGGCGGGTGCCGCTGCGGCCGGCCGGTGCGCCGTCGCGGTCCGAGGAGATCAGCCAGTGGCCGTCCCGCTCGGTGAGGGTGAGGTACTGGACGGCGTTGACCGGCGCGGTGTCGTAGCCCTTGAGGCGGTAGCGCAGCCGGACCTTGGCGGCCAGCCGCTCGTCGTCCTCGCCGGGCGGCAGCGGGAAGGCGTCGGTGGCGTCGAGCTCGTAGTGCCAGTCGGTCACCGGGACGCCGGAGAGGTTGCCGAAGACGGCGCGCTGGCGGGCGCGGAAGGCGGTGGCGTGCGGGTCCACGGCGGCCAGGAAGCCGGCCTCGTCGCGCTGCTCGACGGCGTGCGCCCGGCTGTCGAGCATCCGCTGGACGTCCGGGAAACGGGCCGGCGACGAGGGACCGGGGGCGCAGCCGGCCAGCGGGGCGAGCAGCGCGAGTCCGCTCAGGGCGGCGCAGGCCGCCGCACCGGCCCGTACCGGCCGTCTCGCCCGCTGGTCTGACATGCGGACGATCGTAGAGCCGGCCCGGCCGGGGCAAAAACGCAGGAAGCGGTGCTCAGGGCCGGGTGACGGCCGAGATCGGCATCATCCCGACCGGGTCGTAGCGCACCCGGGCGCCGGGATAGGGCGCGTGCACGACCCGGCCGTTGCCGACGTACATCCCGACGTGGCTGGCGTCCGAGCGGTAGATGACCAGGTCCCCGGGCCGGATCCGGCCGAGCGGCACCCGGCGCCCGGCGCCGCGCTGGGCCTGTGACGTACGGGGCAGCGAGACGCCGGCCCGGCGGTAGGCCCATTGGGTGAGTCCGGAGCAGTCGAAGGCGCCGGGGCCGGCGCTCCCCCAGGCGTACGGGGAGCCGACCGCGGCGCGTACCGCGGCGACGGCCGCGGCGGCCCGCCCGGAGGCCGGCCCGGAGGCCGGGACCGCCCCGGCCGGGTCGGGCACCGCCTCGGTGCGGCCCTCGCTGCGGGCGGCGCGCTGCCAGGCCTCCCGGTCGGCGCGGGGCAGCGCGTTCAGCAGCCGCTGGGCGGTGGCCAGCTTGCGCCGGACGTCCTTCCGGTGGCGGGCGACCTGCGTGCGGCTCGCCTCCAGCTCGGCGAGCTTGGCGGCGGTCTCCCGGCGCTGCTGCTCCAGGGAACGCTGCGCGGCCCGCAGTTCGTGCAGCCGACCGGCCTGGTGGCGGCCGAGCCGGTTCAGCGCGGAGGCCTTCTCCAGGTAGCTGTCGGGGCGCTCGGAGAGCATCAGCTTCAGGGCCGGGTCCATGCCGCCGGCGCGGTACTGGGCGGCGGCCAGCGCACCGAGCCGGCCGCGCATCCGGTTGACCCGCTCCTGGGCGCGGGCGGTGCGGTCCTGGAGGTCGGCCGCCTCGGCACGCAGCTCCTTGGTCCGGGCCTCAGCGCCGTTGTACTTCTCGGTGGCCCGCTCCGCCTGCGCGTAGAGGGCGTCGACCCGGGCGGTGGCCGCTTCCCGGCCGGCGGCGGGGTGGGCGGCGGGGTCGGCGGACGCCGGCGGTGCCGACAGCGCGGCGGCCGCGGTCGCCAGGGCGGCGGACAGAACGGTGACCCCGGCGAGGGTGGCCTGGCCGTGCTGCGAGGTACGGCGGTGGGACGCCACGGGAGCCGCACTCCTTCCCAAGTGCAGCCCCTGCCGCCCGGGAGGGCGGTCGGTGACCGGATGCTGCGAGGGCAGACAGTAACGGCGCCGGTCCACACCGGCCAAAGACCCCATTTCGTACGCAAAAAGCCGCCCCGCCGGTGACTGTGCAGGTCACCGGCGGGGCGCCGGGTCAGCGGTGGAGGCCGCAATTCGCCCGTTCGGGCGGCAGGTTGAGAGGTTTGTGAGGCTTTTCAGACCCGTACACCGGCGCATTGATCACACCGGTGAACAGTGGCCCCGCGCGTTCTCAGACCCGCACGCCGAAGGCGAACGGCATGTTGTTGATCGACTCGTAGCGCACCGAGGCACCGGGCTTGGGGGCGTGCAGCACCGTGCCGTTGCCGGCGTAGAGGCCGATGTGGTGCAGGTCGCTGTAGAAGAGCACCAGGTCACCGGGCTTGAGGGCGCTCTGCGAGGCGATCCGGGTGCCGGCGTTGGCCTGCTGCTGCGAGGTGCGCGGCAGCGACTGGCCGGCCTGTGCGTAGGCCCAGGAGGTCAGACCGGAGCAGTCGAAGGACGACGGGCCGGTGGCGCCCCAGACGTAGGGCGAACCGATCTTGGACTGGGCGGCGGCGAGGGCGGCCGCACCGCGCTGCGAAGCCGGCACGTCGTCACCGAGGTTGACCCGCTCGTTGCTGCGGTTGGCGCGGTCCTCCTTGGCCTGCATGGCCGCCCGCTCCTTGGCGGTCATGGAGTTGAGCAGCGCCTGCGCCTTGGCGAGCTTGCCCTTGATCTCGTCCTTCTTCTCACCGAGCGCCTTGCGGGTGTCGGCGAGGTCCTTGATCTTGGCCGCGGCCTCGGCGCGCTCCTGGGCGAGCCGGCGCTGCTTCTCCGCGATGACCTTGAGCTGCTCGGCCTGCTTGCCGCTCAACTGGTCGAGGGTGGCGGCCTTTTCGAGGTAGCTGTCCGGGTCGCCGGAGAGGAACAGCTGGACGGAGGGGTCGATGGACCCGCTGCGGTACTGGCCGGAGGCGACCGCACCCACGCTCTTGCGGAGCTGGTTCAGCTCGCCCTGCCCACGGGCCACCTTGTCCTGGAGGTCGTCGACCTCCTTCTGGAGCTTGTCCTGCTGCTCCTTGACGCCGTCGTACTTCTCGGTGGCCTGCTCCGCCTCGTTGTAGAGCTTGTCGACCTCGGACTTGACGTCCTTCTTCGACTGGTGGGGGTCGGCCTGGGCGACCTGGGACGACAGGGCGACGGCCGCCGCGGCGGTGGCGGTGAGCACGGTGACGCGAGTACGGCTCGGCTGCTTGGGTCGACGGTGGGACGCCACGGGGGCGAGCTCCTTCTTCCTCCAGCCGCCTACCGGGTGGGGGGTGGGAAACCCCGGCTCCGCGGGAACGCTGCGGACTCGGCGGTACCTTCACTGTTCATCCCGGTTGGATGATCACCTTAATGAAGGCTCGGGCCCTGACCTTAATGACCGAGCTGTGATCGCTTCAAATCCTCACGGGAAAAATCTGCGCCACCAGCCCCACTCTTTACCAACATCACACAGCCAGTAAGCGTCAATTGACGCTCAGATACGGAGCGGTCAGGCACGTCAAGCGCACGGCTTCCGGCCGGAAAGGACTGCCGGTCCGGCGTCAGGTACGCGCAAGTCGCTTGAGCAGCAAGGCCGATGCGACCGGGCGGGCGCCGGCCTTCGCCACGCCGTCCGCGACTTCGCGGTCCGTGGAGACCACCACGACCGGCCGGCCGGGCGGTTCGGCCCGTACCAGCTGACGAATCAACTCATCGGCCGTTACGCCCGGTTTGCTGAAAAGGACCCGTACGCCCCTCGGTGGCGCCAGCAGCACCGGAGCCGCCAGCTCCGCGCCGTCGAAGACACAGGTCATCTCCGCGCCGGTCTGCGCCGCCAGCACCGCGAGCCCGCCCAGCAGCCGCAGCCGCTGCTTGTCGAGCGGCATGGTCGGATAGCCGGTCTTGGTGACGTTGTACCCGTCCACCACCAAATGCGCCTGGGGCAGCGCCAGAAGCTGATCCAGCAGCGCCGGGTCCATCTCGGACAGCGCACGCGTCGCGATGTCCTTCGGCGTCATCCGGCCCGGCGCGACCGCCTCGACGGTGTCGGCCGGATGGACGCTGGCGGGCGGCAGCGCCAGCTCGCGGCGCAGGCCCTGGGCGGCGTCCAGCACCGTGTCCAGCAGCAGCCGCAGCCGCATGTCCTCGACGCTGCGCCCCTCGCGGGCGGCCCGCCGGCTGGTCTCCAGCGCCGCCTCGGCCTCCGCGATCCGGGCCTTGAGCCGGCGCACCTCGCTGTCCGCCGCGGTCTTCTCCGTCGCCGCCCGGTCCCGCGCCTCGACCAGTGCGGCCTCTGCCTTGCGGACCGCCGCCTCGCCGCGCTTGACGTCGCTGAGCGCACTGCGCAGCTTGCGCCGCAGCGACTCGTTCTCCCGGCGGGCGGCCTCCAGATCGCCCCGGATCCGCTCGGTCTCCGTACGGGCCTCACCGCGCGCCTGCGCCAGCTCCTCGCGCAACCGGGCCAGCTCCTGCTCGGCCTCCGCGCCGGCCCGCTCGTCGCGCGCCCGCTGCGCCTCCTCGCCGGCCGCCGCGACCAGCTTCACCCAGCCGTCCGGGCGCAGCACGTAGGCGGCCGCGGCGACGTCCAGCGGATCGGCGGCGGCCGGCGGGGTGCCGCTCTCCAGCGCTTCGGCCAGCTCCGGCTGGGCCTCGCGCAGCTTCCCCGCGATCCGCTGCCGGAAGACCGCGTCGCTCTCCAGCGCCGCGGCCATCGCGTTCCCGGCGAACTTCGCCCGACGAGACGGGGTGAACCGGGCGTACTGCCGCAGCGGGGGCGGGAGTTCGGCGACGGTCAGCGCGCCGAACGACTCCGCGGTGAGCGCCACGACGCGGCGCCGTACGCCCTCGGGCAGCGGTCGGTCGAGCACCTCGTCCGCCGCACCCTCGGGTACGTCATGACGCTCGGCCCCCGGCTCCCCTTCTGGACGGTCCACCACGGCTGATCGCTCCGATCTCAGGCGCTCGCGCCCGGCCGGTCCACCAATTCGATCTGGTCGACCGCGTTGCACCAGCGGCAGCGCACGGACTCGATGCTCTCACTGAGGACCTCGCGCTCCTCCACCTTGGGCTCGCCGGCCAGGTCCAGGTGGACGTACTCCACGACCTTGGCCTGGCGGGTCACATCGAAACGGGTGAGGTTGCCGCACAGCGTGCAGCGCCACCGGGTTTCGGCCGTCGGCAGGGGAACAGCCATCGTGTCGTCCTCTTTCGTGCTCGTCGGTCTCGTGCTGCTGCGCCGTTCACGCGGTGCGCCGTCGGACTGCGGAAGTAGGCAAAGTACTGCCTGCAACCCTACGGCCTGATGGCGGGCGGGTGGGGCGCTGCCCGGGAGCCGGGACCCGGCGAGGCACTCTGTCCCGATTGCCCGCATTACGCCATGATCACTTCATGACGGCGCCGGCTCCCCCACCCCGTTCACCCCGCCCTTCTCGTCCTTCCCTTCCCTGGCTCTTCTTCCGCACGCCGCGCTCCCCCGGCCCGCTCCGCCGCCCGCCGCATCCGGCCCGGTACCTGGCCGCGGTGTTCTCCCGGCTGACGAACGTACTGATCGCCCTGTGCTGCGCGGTCTTCGTGATCGGCCCGGCATCGGGCCTGAACCGGACGTACGGCACCGGCGACGCGCTGCTCAGGGCCCAGACCGCGTACTTCGAGCGGTGGGGCGTGGTCCCCGTGGAGCTGTGGAGCGGTTCCCTGCGGGCGCTGATCACCCCGCTCTCCGCGCTGTTCGTGCACGGCAGCTGGCTGCATCTGCTCGGCAACATGCTGTTTCTCTACGTCTTCGGCGGCATGGCCGAGGCGCGGATGGGCCGGCTGCCGTTCGCCGCCTTCTACCTCATCATCGGCTACCTGGCGCTGCTCGGCTACGCGGCCGCGCACGCCGACTCGGGCCAGACGCTGGTGGGTGCCTCCGGCTCGATCGCCGGCGTCCTCGGCGCCTTCCTGTACCTCTTCCCCCGGGCCCGGGTCACCAGCGTCTTCCCCTTCCTCTTCTTCCTCCCGCTGCGCTTCCCCGCCTGGGCCGTCCTGCTGTTCTGGTTCTTCCTCCAATGGCAGGCCGCCCAGGACGACCCCCACGGCCCCGGCGTCGCCTACCTCGCCCACGTGATCGGCTTCGCCCTGGGCTTCCTCTACGCATGGCTGCGCTACCGGAGGGATAGTGTGGGGTCCACCAGCGGGAACGTCCGGGCGAATGAGGGAGAGAGCCAGCCGTGATCACGTCGATCGTGCTCATCAAGACCAGCGTGGACCAGATCCCGGAGATCGCCGAGAAGATCGCCGCGCTGGAGGGGGTCAGCGAGGTCTACTCCGTCACCGGCGCGCACGACCTGATCGCGATGGTCCGCGTCGCCAAGCACGATGACCTCGCGGACGTCATCCCCGGCCGCATCAGCAAGATCCCCGGCGTCGCCTCCACCGAGACGCACATCGCGTTCCGCACGTACTCGCAGCACGACCTTGAGGCCGCGTTCGCCATCGGGCTCGACGCGTAGCGCTGCGCTTGGCCTCACACTCCCCACGTACTCGGCTGCAGCGCCGTGGTGGTGCCTCGCGGTTGCGCTTTACGGCGCGGCGTACGTCTTTGCGGCGCGGCGTACGTGGCTGGCTTTCCCGCCGTGGGGCTCTCACTGTTGCGCGCTTTGCGGCGCGGCGTAGGTACTTGGGGCTGTCCCGCCGCGGGGGTTGCTCGACGGTGCGCGCTGTGCGGCGGCGCGTAGGTACTTGACTGTCCCGCCGCGGGAGTTGTCGCCGTTGCGCGCTGTGCGGCGCCGCGTACGTACGCCTCCGTCCCGGCGTCGGGCTTGTTCGCCGTGGCGCCTTGCGGCGGGCGTGATGTTTTCGGGTGCGGTGACAGCCCTACAGACTTCGTCCTCCGGTCTGTCCCCTCCCGTGAGGGGGGGGTGGGGGTGGATGGGGGCGAGCGTTGTCGTTCAGCTGTAGCTCGTGTGGTGCCGTACGTCGCGCCTCACGTCGTACCGTCGCCCCGTGCCGTACGTGGCCTCGTGTGGCGCCTCGTGTCGTGTGTCGCCTCATGCCGTACGTCGCGTCGTGCAGTATCGGGAATATCCGCCCCGGCCCGTCGAGTTGAGGCCCGCAAGGGGCCCTCGCACCCCTTACGGGATCTGTTCGAGCGTCCCCTACGGGACCGCAAGCCCCCTTGCATGCCCCAACGCCCACCCCCACACACCGCATTCCCACCCCACACACGGGAGGGGACGGGCCGGAGGGGCCTGGTGCGTGGACGTAAAGCGAAGCAGTCCACACACCAGGCCCCGGAGGACCGTCACCGCACCCGACAACACCCCGCCCGCCGCAGGCGCCACGGCGAGAAACCACCACGGCGGGCCAGCCGACAACGTACGCGGCGCCGCACAGCGCACAACGGCGAGAAACACCCGCGGCGGGACAGACGGGTACGTGGGAGGGATTAGCCCCGGCGGACCGTGAGGGTCGTCCAAGCGCCCACGTGTACCCGGTCGCCGTCGTGGAGCGGCACCGGTACGTACGGCTGGATCGGGTCCTCGGCGAGGTTGATCGTGGTGCCGTTGGTGGAGTTCTGGTCCACCACCGCCCAGCTGCCGTCCTGCTGCTGCACCAGCAGTGCGTGCTGGTGCGAGACGCCCGGGTCCTCCGGCGAGCTTCCCAGGTCGATGTCCGGGGACTCGCCGGTGCTGTTGCGGCGGCGGCCCACCGCGAGCTGGCCGTTGGCGAGCGGCAGCACCTGCTCGGGGGAGTACGAGGGCAGGTTGAGCCCCGCCGCCTCCGGGCCGCTGCGGCTCATCATCGCCATGAAGTACTCGCGGTCCGGGGCGATCGCCACCACCCAGCCGTCACCGACGACCGGCGGCGGACCCTGCGGCGGTGCGGCGGGACCCTGGCCGGGGCCGGGGCCGCCGTTCCACTGCTGGTCCGGTCCGGGGCCCTGCTGCGGCGGCATCTGCTGCTCGAACGGGGCCGGCGGCTGCTGGTCGTACGGGCCGGGCTGCTGGTCGTACGGACCTGGCTGCTGGTCGTACGGACCCGGCTGCTGCGGCGGGAACGGCGCGGGCGGCTGCTGCTCGAACGGGGCCTGCGGGCCCGGGCCCGGGGGCGCGGGCGCCATCGGCGGCGGCGCGCCCTGGGCGGCGGGCGGGCTCAGGGGCCAGTCGTCGGCCTGCTGCGGCGGGGGCGGGCCGGGCTGTCCGGCCGGGCCGGGGCCGGGCATACCGGGCGGCGGACCGGGCTGGCCGGGGAAGCCACCGGGGCCGGGCTGGCCCGGGCCGGGCGGCATGCCCTGCGGGGCCTGTGGCTGCTGGGGCTGCGGCGGCGGGAAGCCGTAACCACCGCCCTGGCTGTCCGGGCCGCCGGGGCCGGGCATCGGCTGGCCGGGGCCACCGGGGCCACCGGGGCCGGGTGCGGGCGGCGGGAAGCCGTAGCCGCCCTGGCCGCCCTGGGTGCCGGGGCCACCAGGTCCACCAGGTCCACCAGGTCCACCGGGACCGGGTGCGCCGGGCGGGGCGTAGGACATCGGGGAGTTGGTGAGGAAGTTGTAGCGGCACTCGGAGCAGAACGGTGCCGCTCCGTCACGCGGCGTACGGCACTGCGGGCACGGCTCACCCGGTGCGCCGGGAGCGGACTGGTCGGGTCCGGGACCGGGCATCGGCTGGCCGAGGCCGGGGGCGCCGGGGCCGGGCATCGGCTGGCCGAGGCCGGGGGCGCCGGGGCCGGGCATCGGCTGGCCGGGTCCGCCGGGGCCGGGCGCCGGTGGCGGGAAGCCGTAGCCGCCCTGGCCGCCCTGGGTGCCGGGACCGCCAGGTCCACCAGGCCCACCGGGACCGCCGGGGCCGCCGGGGCCGGGTGGCGGGAAGCCGTAACCGCCCGGGGGGCCCTGCGGGTCAGGTCCGCCCGGGCCGGGGCCAGGTCCGGGACCGGGGGCGCCGGGCGGCGGGCCCGGGGGGCCCTGCGGGGGACCGGGCTGGCCGGTCGGCTGGGCGGGCGGTGGTGTGTTCAGGAAGCCGGCAGGCAGGGAGGGCGGCGGGGGGACTGCACCCGGCATCCGCTGGCCGCACACCTCGCACCAGTCTTCGGCCACCGACTGGTGGCCGTTCGGGCAGGTCGGCATGTCGGTTCTTCCCCCTCCGTACCGTTTTGCTTCGCTGGTACTGCTCGGTACTGATCGTGGTTCTCTGTCGCTTTTTTCGTCGCGCGAACGGTGCGCGTGGCGCGTGCGGCGGGAGTCGTCCCGCCTACCCCGGCATCCTTCGCCTTCCGTCGCACAGTACCGGGCGTCGCACGGACGACGCCCACCACCTTCGCAAGGAGTTTCGCACCCTCCTTCTTCCGTGCGACGCCGGACGGTCGGTCAACACCGCCCGAAGTCACCGTTCCACAGCCGGATTCGCGCCGAACCTCCGATAAGCCGTCGTCCCTCCCCGATGGCCGACTTGTGGTGGTTCAGTCCCGCTGGGGCGTGGTCGGTGCGGGGAACGGCACCACCGCCACGGTGACGTTGTCGTGGCCGCCGCCCGCGAGGGCGTGGGCGACCAGCGCCCGGGCGGCGGGCAGCGGCCGGGCCGGCGCGTCGTACGGCAGCACCGCGGCCATCTGCTCCGCGGAGTCGGCGTAGTTCCACAGCCCGTCCGTGCACACCACCACGACGCCCGGGCCGTCCGGTTTGAACGACGCGGTGTGCGGCTCGACCTCGTAGGCGTCGGCGCCCAGCCAGCCGGTGATGGCGTGCGCCCGCTGGTCGGCGTTGGCCTCTTCCTCGGACATCAGGTTGTTGGCGACCATCTGGGCGGCCCAGGAGTCGTCCTCGGTGAGCCGGACGGGCGGCGCCGTACGGTCGTTGGGGATCCAGTACGCGCGGCTGTCGCCGACCCAGCCGACGGTCAGCAGCTCCCCGCCGACCAGCACACCGACGATGGTGCAGGCCGGGGCGTTCTGCTGGCGGTGCTCGTCGTGGACGATCGAGGGGTCGGCGGCCAGCGCGTCCACCGCGGCGGAGGCGGTCAGGACGGCCTCGTGCATGGCCTGCTGGGGGTGGGTGCCGTGGGGCAGCGACGCCGCCAGCGCCTCGCCGGCCGCCTCGGACGCCGCCCGGGAGGCGTCGTCCGGGCGGGTCGCCGAGGAGACCCCGTCACAGACCACGGCCACCACGGCGGGCGCACCGTCCGGCAGCGCGGCGGCCCGCAGCGCGAAGAAGTCCTCGTTGCGGTGGTGGCGGTGGCCCCGGTCGCTGACCGCCGCGATGCCCGCCAGTTCCCGCTCCATGTGGTCCCGTTCCGGTCCGGTGACGGCGGTCTCCGGGGCGGTCTCCGGTGCGGGTGCGGCGACGGACGGTGCCGGAGCCGGCGGCGGATCGAAGGGCGAGCCGCCCGACGGTGGGTCGAACGGCGACCGCTCCGACGGGGGATCGAAGGGCGTCTCCTCCGCGGCGGCCGCACCGGCCCCGTCCACCCCGGCTGCGCCCGCCCCTTCGGTGTGCGCCCCGGCCGCGGCGTCGGCGACCGCCTCGTACCCGGCCACCCGCGGATCGGCCGGCGGGCCGGCCGGGAGAGCCGCGTCCACCGCCGGAAGACGGGTGCCGGGGTCGGGCGGCGGAGGACCGGCCGGAGAGCCGTCGGCGGGCGGCACGGACGGCACAGGCGGCGCGGGCGGTACGGGGGGCCGCGGCGGCACCGGCGGCACCGGCGGCGCGGGCGGCGCCAGTTCGTACTCCGCAGGTTCCGCAGACTCCGCAGACTCCGCAGGTTCCGCAGACTCCGCAGGCTCCGCAGTCCCCGGCGCACCCGGCGCACCCGGCGCATCCGGCGCCTCCGACGGCTGCGCGGTCGCCGGTGCCGCCGGTGCCGCCGACGCCCTGGAGGCCGCCGGCAGGGCGGCACCGCACCGCCCGCACACCCTGTCCGCCGCCTCGTACGGCTCGTTGCAGCCCGCACACCGGAACGGCCCAGTCACACCCATGTCACACCCATGTCCTGGGGCGGAAGCGGTTGGCCCGTTCCACCAGTTCGATCCTTCTCTCACCACGTTCCGCCAGCCGCGCCAGCAGACGGTACGACCGTTCCAGGCCGAACCGCAGCCCGCGCTCGTCCAGCGGGCTGCCGAGCAGCACCGGCGGTCCGCCGCCGGCCGCCGTACCGTCCGGCCGGGCACCGTGGCTCCCGGAGAGTACCCAGTCCAGGGCCGCGCCGAGTACCTCCGTGGCGAGTTGCTCCCGCCGCCCGGCGTCCAGGCCGAAGTCCGCGAGCGCCTCGACCTGCTGGGCGGCCGCCCGCAGGTCCGGCCACAGCGGGTCCTTTGGCGGGCGCTGCCGCAGCCGGGCGCGGACCGCCGCGATCCGCGCCGCGGTGTAGTGGATGGACGAGGCGGGGACGGACTCCAGGGCCTCGACCGCGCCCGCCCGGTCACCTGCCGCCAGCCGCACCCGCGCCAGCCCGAACGCGGCACTGACGTAACTGCGGTCGGTCGCCCACACCAGGCGGTAGTACTCCACCGCGTTGTCCCACTGCTCCAGCAGCTCGGCGCACAGGCCCAGCGCCAACTTGGGCGCCGGCTCGCCCGGGAACGCGTCGTAGACCGCGTCGAAGGCCAGCGCCGCGCCCTCCCGGTCGCCGGTCGCCAGCCCCACCAGACCGCGGTGCCACACCACCCGCCAGTCGGCGCCCCGGTCACCGGACGCGTCGCCGGGCCCGCCACCGTACGCGTCGCCGGGCCCGCCACCGTACGCGTCGGCGGACCGTACGGCGGTGTCCCACGGCCCGGCGGGCGGGTGTGCGAGCTCGTCCAGCACGGCCCGGGCGGTTGCGGCGTCGCCGTTCTCCAGATGGGCGCGCAGCTCCCGCAGCCGTACCTCCAGGGAGGCGACGGGTGCGGCGCGCAGGGCGGGCAGGAGTTCGGCCGGGGCGGCGGTCAGCAGCCCGGCCAGCAGCCCCGCGCCGGGGTCGCCCGGGTCCACCCGCGGCACCGGCAGCGCGAGCGCCGCCCGGGCCACGTCCAGCGGCCGCAGCAGCGGCCCGGCACCCGCCGCCGCCACGGTCCGGTCCGGGGCCGCGCCGCGCGCCCCCAGCAGCGAACTGTCACCTTCCTGCGGCGCCAGCAGCTCGGTGTCCGCCGCCCGCAGTTCCGGCCCGAACAGCTGCGACAGCGCCGGCCGCGGCTCGCCCGACCGGACCGCCACCACCTCCCGCAGCACCCCCGTCAGCTGCTCGGCCATCTCCTGCGCCGAGCCGAACCGGCGGTCGCGGTCCGGGTCCGTGGCCCGCACCAGCAGCCGGTAGAACGACTCGTAGGTGCGGAACACCTCGATGTGGTCCGGATCGGGCAGCGAGTCGGCGAAGACGTTGGTGTAGCCCTGGAAGTCGAAGGTCAGGACCGCGAGGGTGCGCGCGACGGTGTACAGGTCGGAGGCGACCGACGGGCCCAGAGCGGCTATCTCCGGCGCCTGGTAGCCGATCGTGCCGTAGATCGGGCTCTCGTGGTCGTCCATCCGGCGCACCGCGCCCATGTCGATCAGCTTGAGCTGGTCGTGCTGCTGGATGGCGTTGTCGACCTTGAAGTCGCAGTACAGGTAGCCGCGGCTGTGCAGATGCCCGAGCGCCTCCAGCGCCTCGATGCCGTACGCGCAGGCCTGCGCAACCGGCAGCGGATCGCGCCTCCCCTCGGGGGTGCGGCGGTCGTTGGCGATGTCCTTGAGCGACTTGCCGCCGACGTACTCCATGACGATGTAGCCGTCGAGACTGCCCGTCACACGGTCGAGGTGCTGCACGAAGTTGTAGATCCGCACGATGTTGGCGTGCTCGATCTCCGCCAGGAACCGCCGCTCGGACATCGCGACCGCCAGCGCCTCCTCGTCGCCGGTGTCCAGCAGTCCCTTGAGCACCACCCAGCGGTCCGACACCGCCCGGTCGATCGCCAGATAGATCCAGCCCAGCCCGCCGTGCGCCAGACAGCCCACGACCTCGTACTGGCCGTGCACCATGTCCCCGGGCCGCAACTTCGGTACGAAGCTGTACGGATGGCCGCATTTGCCGCAGAAGCCCTCCGTACGGCCCGGCCGGTCGGCGCGCGCCCGGCCCACCGGCGCACCGCAGTCCGCCCGGCTGCAGAACCGCTTGCGCTCCGGCACCTCCGGGTGCGTCAGCACCGCCGTCCGCGGATCGGGCCGCGGCACCTGCGGCACCGTCACCAGTCCCACGCCCAGCCGTCCCCGCGCCGACCCGGACGACGCCCCGCCGCCGGTACCGCGCACCGACACCGCCGCCACCCCGGGTGCCGCCCCGCCGGACCCCTCGCGCGGCAGCCGCCCGGACACCGAACGCCGCGACACCGGCCGGCGCGACCCGGGGACCTGCCCGGACGTCCCCGCACCGGAACCCGGGCCGGGGGAGGGCACGGTCAGCAGCGCCCCGGCCGCCTCCCGCGCCTGTGGACCGGCCGCGAACGCCCGGCCGGTCACGCCCGTCGGCGGCGCCGCCAGCAGCCCGTCCGGCGACACCACCGGCGGCAGCCCGCACACGTCGCAGTACCGCTCACCGCCGCCGACGTCCTCGTAACCGCCCGCGCAGTCCCGCCGCTGGCAGCGCTCGCCGGCCCGCTCCGTCACGAATCCCCCTTGCTCTCCGGCACTTGCGGAACCAGCACCTCCGCCGCCGCCTGCTGATAGCGCCACACCGCCTGCTCGGCCGCCCGCAGATCGCACGGCGCGCTCCACAGCATCCGCCGCGCGAGGTCGTACCGCTCCACCAGCAGCGGATCCTCCGCCAGGCCGTGCCGCGCCAGCCGCGCCCGGCAGGAGTCCAGCCGGCCGCGCAGCTCCGCCCGTACGGCCAGCGGCGCGGTCACCGCCGTCAACGACTCACGGGCCCGCTGCAGTTCGTCCTCGGCCCGCTCCTCCAGGCTGTCCAGCAGCGGCGACAGCCGGTGCCACTGCGCCCGCCGGCGGTACTCCGCGGCCGCCGCCAGCTGCTCGTGCAGCGCCGTCGACGGGCCGCTGACCGCCGGCACCTCCGACGCGGCGATCTTCGCCAGCACCTCGCCGCGCGCCTGCCGCGCCTCGGTCAGCGTCCGGTCCGCCCGCGACAGCACGTCCCGCAGCCGCATCAGCCGTCGCTCGGCGTCCTGCCGGACGTCCAGCACCGCCGCCACCTCGCGCCGGATGTCCTCCAGCGCCCGCGCCGCACGGTCGTAGCGCGCGGTGTCCGGCCGCCCGCCGCCCGGCGCCGAACTGCCCGTCGACGACGACACCCAGAAAGCCAGCGGATCGGCGATCACCTGCGCCCGCAGCCGCGCCAGCTCGCCCGTGATCCGCTCCAGGTCGTCGCCGGCCGGATGCTCACCGGGCCGCACCCCCACCGAATGCGCCAGCGACCGGGTCCGCTGCAACTCGGCCGACAGCAGGTCTATCCGCGCCGGCAGCGCCGACCACACCGCGTCGGCCGCCACGATCACATCCAGTGAGCGCGCGTACAGCCCGTTCATCCGCGCAACGAGCTCCTCCAGGGAGTACCGCTCACCCGGCCCGCTCACTCCCGGCACCGCCACGCCCGCGCCGTGCAGCAGCTCCGTCAGCGCCGCCAGGTCCTCCGGGGACGGCCAGCGCCGCCGCGCCCGCAGCTCACGCGCCGCCGCCAACGCCCCCGTGTACGCGTCGAACAGCGCCCACAGCACGGTGATGGACCGCTCGGCGCCGGCCCAGCGCTCCTTCGTGGTGCCCGACAGATCCGCGCCCTCCAGCAGCCGTCGCCCCGCATGGTCCTGCAGCGCCAGCAGCGAGGTCTCGATCGCCTCGTGCTCGGCGCCGAGCCGTGCCAGGGCGCGGTCCACCTCCTCCAGGCCCAGCACCGGGGCATCGGAACTCCCCGTGGAACCGGGGCCAGGTCCAGGGACCCCCATCGATCACCTCTCCAATACGCGTACGCTGCACGGCGATTGCTGCGACCGAGTCCGCGCGGCTGCTGCGGTCCGGCTCCCTCCGCCTCCTGTTCTGTCCGCTTTCCATAGTGACGGCAACGGGCACCGCGTGGGGCGATCAGGCGGGTGACACCGCTCCCGGGGGCCTCTTGACTTTCGCCGGGCCGTTGTTGACGTTCCGGGGCGTCTGCGACAACGCAGACTGTCGTTGACGCCGCGGGCCGGTTTCGGCGCTCAGGACACCGCGCCGGGCAGTGCGCGGGGCAGTGCGCCGGGCGGTGCGCGGGGGAGTGCGCGGGGAAGTCAGTCGCTGTACTCCGGCGACGGCGGACCCGATATGTCCGGCAGATCGGCCTTCAGCCACTTGCGGTACGCCCGCATCCACGGACCGTCCGCCGCCCCGCCGGCCCGGTAGTCGTCCAGGACCTTGTTGACCCGGCGCACCAGATCCGTGTCGGCCTCGTTCATCGCCACCCCGTACGGCTCGTCCGTGAACGGCCGGCCCTTCAGCTCCACCCTCGGATCCTGCGCCGCCTGCGCCGCGGCCAGCGCGTTGTCCGTGACCACCGCGTCCGCCTGGCCCAGCTGCAGCCGCACCAGACAGTCGAGCTGGTTCGGCACCTTCAGCACCTTCGCACCGTGCGGCCGCGCCGCCAGCTCCGCCTCACCCGTCGAACCCGCCGCCGTGCACACCCGCTTGCCGCGCAGCGAATCGTCGAACGCCTTCACGCCCGACGCCTTCGGCGCCAGCACCTGCTGCCCACCCTGGAAGTACGACGTCGAGAACGCCACCAGCTTCTTGCGCGCACAGTTGATCGTCATCGTCCGCACCACCATGTCGACCCGGCGCTTGCGCAGCGCCGGGATCCGCTGGTTCGTCGGCACCGCCTTGAACACCACCTTCGCCTGCGGCCCCAATATGTCCGCGGCGATCGCCCGCGCCAGATCGATGTCGAAGCCCGCCAGCTTCCCGGTCGCCGGATCGCGGTAGCCCCACCGGTAGGTGTTCTGGTCCACCCCGACGACCAGCTGGCCCCGCTCCTTGATCCGCGCCACCGCCGGCCCCTCGTCCGACGACGGCCGCAGGCTCTCCGCGGCGTTCTGCGGCGTGCACCCCGCCGCGGCGGACCGGGCCGGTGCCGGCCCGTACGCCCGGTGCGTCACCACGGGCGACGGGGCCCGGCCCGCGCCGCCGCCCGCGGCACCGCTCCCGACCCCGCCGGCCAGCGTCGGCACCAGCACCGCCGCCGCGGCCGCCATCACCCCCATGCCCGCCGCGACCGGCGCCAGGACGGCCCGCAGATTCCGCAGCACCCGCCCCCGCACGCTCATGCCCCCCTCACCACGCCTTCTCCCCGCTGCCCCGCCGCCCACCGGCACTTTCCCGCTCACCGGTCCGTCATCGCCCACCGGCACCCGGCCCTTGACCGGTACCCGGCCGTTGACCGGTACCCGGCCGTTGACCGGTACCCGGCCGTCCACCGGTCGTTCGCCGCCCACCGGTACTTTCCCGCCCACCGGCACGTCCCCGCTCACCGGTACTCCGCCAGCCGGCGTCCGATACCCAGGATCGCGCCCAGCGCCCCCACCAGTGCCAGCACCCCGGCACCCACCGCCAGCCCGTCCAGCGCCCCCCGGCCGGCGTCCGCCGCCGTACGGAACTCCGCCTGCTCGTGCACCAGCGCCCGGGAGAGCCCCGCCGCCACCCGGTCGAAGGACTCGCCCGTCGAGCCCGTCCCGCCGACCACCTTCGCCAGCGCCCGCTCGTACTCCCCCTTCTCGTCCGCCGTCCGCGCCTCGGCGTGCCGCACCTGCCACTGGCGTACGGACACCAGCGCGGCGCGCACCGGCGTCCGCCCCGCCTCGTCGTCCGCCAGCGCGAGCGCCGCCCCCAACCGGCTGCGCGCCGCCGCCGGACCCCGCTCACCCGCCCCCGCCAGATCCGTCATCCGGCTGCGGAAACCGGCCTCGTAGAAGTCCTGCTGATCATCCGTGAGCACCGCGCCGCGCGCCACCAGGGTCAGATTCTCGTTCCCGCGCGCCTGCAGCGCATCGATCCGCGCCTCATTGAGCACCCGCAACGACCGGGCGCCGTGCTCGTACGACTCCGTCAGCCCCGCGCGCGCCACCGCCTGCCCCACCACCAGCCACAGCAACACCGCCACGGAAGCCGCCGTGGCGGCCAGCAGACCGCGGTTGAACACGCGGTTCGTCCGCCGGTAATGCCGCCGCTGCGCCCACCCCAGCGCGACCACCGCCAGCACCCCCGCCGCCAGCGCCGCCCACGGCCAGGCCTTCGCATCGGCGTAATCCGCCGCCAGCCGGTCCGACTCCGCCTCGTACAACGCCCGGGCGGCCGGGAGGAGTTCCGTCCGCATCTGCTCGTTCGCATACCGCAGATACGCCCCGCCCAGCGGCAGCCCCTGCCGGTTGTTCGCCCGCGCCGTCTCCACCAGGCCGGTGTACTGCGGCAACCGGCGGTTGAGCCGGGCGATCTGCTCGCCCGCACCGTCCGAACCACGGGCACTCTGCGCCGCTTTCGTCAGCAGCTCCGCCGCGGTGGCGACGTCCTGGCCGTAACGCTGCCGGGTCGCCGCATCACCCTTCCCGCCCGCCAGGAACCCGCCGGCGGCCGTGGTGTCGGCGTCCGCCAGCGACCGGTAGATGCTCGCCGCGTCCGCGGTCAGCGGCTGGCTGCGCTCCACCACGTCGTCCGCGGCCGCCGCCCGGTCCGTGACCTGCCACGCCGCGGCCGCCCCGAAGACCAGCACCAGCAGCGCCAGCACCGCCCCGATCACCCGCAGCCGCCCCGGCTCGGTCGTCGCCGCGGCGCGCAGCTCGTCCAGCCCCTCGGCCCAGGCCGGACGGCGCGCCGGAGCGGGCGGCGCCACGCTGCTGGTCGGCACGGACGACACAGATCCTCCCCCTGGGTCGCTGACACGCCACCGGCCGCCCTGCGCGGCGCCCGTACGCGCTCACGACAAGGACCGGTGCATGGGCAGCAGTATGTCCGCCGCCACCGACACGCACACCGCGATTGGCTCGATCTTGCCCCGATCGCCCTCGCCACCGGCGCACAGCGGTCCCACGAGCCGGCGGCAGCGGCGGACCGGCGCACGACCCCGGCGGGCCGCCCCCGCACTAAAGTGACGGCCGGGGCCCGCGCACCATCATGACCAGCACGGACTCCGGAACACCAGACATCGGACCGGAACAGCCAGGCGGTCACGTACGAGGCTGCCGCCGCCGGGCCCCGACCCGCCCACCGACCCGGACCGACCCGCCCACCAACCCGGACCGACTGCCCACCACCCGACCGCCCCCGACCGTTCCCCGCCGGGCCGACCGCCACTCGGCCGACCGCCCCCCGGCGACCACCGTCCCCCCGGCGACCACCGTCCCTCCGACAACCACCGTCCCTCCGACAACCACCGTCCACCACCCGAAGGGAAGTGATCTCATGCAGCCCGTGCGCAAGGGCAGGGTGTCGCTCGTGGAGACCGCGACCGACGAGATCCGCTCCCAGATCGTGAACGGCACCTGGCCGGTGGGCAGCCGCATCCCGCCCGAGAACGCCCTGTCCGAGTCCCTCGGAGTCAGCCGCGCCTCGGTCCGCGAGGCCGTCCGCTCGCTCGTCCACTCCGGCCTGCTCGAACCCCGGCAGGGCGACGGGACCTTCGTGATCTCCGACGACGACAGCGCGGTGGCTCTCCGCCGCCGCCTCGAACGCGCCGAGCTCAGCCACGTCACCCAGGTCCGCCAGGGCCTCGACGTGGTCGCCGCCCGCCAGGCCGCCAAGAACCGTACGGACGCCCAACTCGCCGGTATCGAGGCCGCGTTGGCGCGCCGCAAGGCTGCGCTCGCCGCCCGTGACGCCGAGACCTTCACCGCCGCCGACGCGGAGTTCCACGTCCTGGTCGCGGAGGCCAGCGCCAACCCCGTCCTCGCGGACATCTACCGCTCCCTCAGCGCTGCCCTGCGCGCGGAACTCCGCCGCGCCGCCTGCCTCGACACCGCCACCGCGGCCCCCACCGACCCGCACTCCCGGCTCGCCGACGCCATTCGCGCCCAGGACCCGCAGGCCGCCGTCGACGCCGCCGTCCTCCTCCTCGCCGGCCACGTACGCGACCTGGCCCTTCCCCTCGACGACTGAGTGGCTCCGGAGGGCCGGGCTCCTTCGGTTGGCCGGGTTCCTCCCAAGGGCCGAGCTCCGTCCTCGGCGGCTGGACGTTTCCCGGCGGCTGAACGCTTCTCGGCGGCCGAGTCGCCCTCAACGACGCGGTCGCCGTACGCAGGGCGCGCACACCTCACCCCCACGCCCCCTCCTTGCCCCACGCGCCGCTATCACCCGCACCCTCCTTCGACTACTCTCAGTGACGAAAGAAGAGCCCTGGAGGCGCGGAATCGGACGACCTGACCGCCGCGTCCCAAGACCCGGAGGTCACCATGCACCGCATCCGCCCACTCCTCAAGCCCTTCGCCAAGCGCCCGCGGCCCGGCCCGGCGTCGCTACCGAACACCCAACTGGCCAGCGGTTTCCTCACCATCGGCGCCACGACATATATCGACCCGCAGGGCACCTATCCCCTCGACCACCGCCCCGACGGCACCCCGACCGTCATCATCAACGACACCACCCACCCCATCACCATCCTCACGGAGAGCAACGACGCCCACCCTGCCACCGCACACCCGAACGACCTACCTCCACCCCTCGCCCTGGCCCCAGGCGAACGCACGGAGACCCGCCGGGGGGATGGGGTACGGGTGAGCTGAGCGGGCGGGTGGGCGGGCGGCTCGCGACGCGACGCGACGCGACGGGGCGGGGGAGGGGAGGGGAAGGGAGCAGAGGTGGCCCCGCCCCGCTCCTCCCCGCCCACCCGCCTCACCCCCGCCCCGAGCGGCGCTCACACGCCCCTCGCGCGCGCCCGTGCGTTCCCCCTGCTCGCCCGTACGTCCCCCCGCGCTCGCCCGTACGCCCCCCGGCCCTCACCCACGTCCCCCGCCCTCACCCAAACGCCCCCGCCCTCCCCCACACATCCCCCGCTCACCCAAACGCCCCCCGGCCCCCCGCCCCCGCCCGTACGCCCGCCGTAGCCGCGCGTAAGCCTCCGGTGGGGCCTCGGTGTGGTCCAGGGTGGCGAGGGCGGCGCCGAGGACGGGTGGGGCGGTGAGGACGTGGGGGACGGCCTTGGGGGCGCGCTCGGAGAGCAGGCGGATGAGGTGGTCGTGGAGGAGGGGGTGGCGGGCGGCCAGGACGCTGCCGCCCAGGACGACGGGGGTGGGATCGGCGAGGAGGTCCAGGCGGTGCAGGGCGACGGTGGCCATGGCGGCGATCTCCTCGGCCTGGCGGGCGACGAGGGTGCGGGCGATCGGGTCGCCGTCGGCCGCCACGGTGAAGAGCAGGGGGGTGAGTTCGTGGCGGCGCTGCGGGGGGATGTGGCCCAGATGGAGAGCTTCGATCAGCTCGGCCATGGTGGTCAGGCCGAAGTGGGCGGGGAGGGTGCGGGCGAGTGCGGTGGGGGCGCCGCGGCCGTCCTCGGCGCGGGCCGCTGACCACAGGGCCTCCTCGGCGAGGTGCGCACCGCCGCCCCAGTCGCCGGAGATCCGCCCGACGGACGGGAAGCGGGCGGTGGCCCCGCCATGGCCGAGGCCCGCGCAGTTGATGCCGGCCCCGCACACCACGGCCACCCCCACCGGCTCCCCGTCGTCCGGCAGTCCGGCCCGCAGCAGCGCGAAGGTGTCGTTGCGGACGGACACCGTACGGGCCCAGCCGCGGGCGGTGAGCTCAGCGGTCAGTGCTTCCTCCTCCGCCGGGAAGTCGGCGTTGGCGAGGAAGGCGGAGAGGTGGCCGACGGGGCCGGACCGTCCCGCTTCCGCGAGGGCGGCCGCCACCAGGGGCGCCAGGGTGTCGACCGCGCGCGCGGTGCCGACCACCGGTGGCTGGAAACCACCGCCGCGGGCCGTGCCGAGCAGTCGGCCGTCGGTGGTCACCAACGCCACGTCGGTCTTGCTGTTGCCCGCGTCGATGGCGAGCGCCGTGCCGGTCAGGCCCACGTGAGGTGCTCCCGGTTGTGCGCGATCAGCAGGTCGGTGAGCCGGTCGGCGTGGTCGATCTGGCCGATGAGGGGGTGGGAGAGGAGTGCGGCGAAGACCCGGTCGCGGCCGCCGTGCAGCGCGGCGTCCAGGGCGAGCTGCTCGTACGCGGTGACGTGGGCGATCAGCCCGGCGTAGAGGGGTTCGAGGGGGCGGAGGGGGAGGGGGGTGGGGCCGGTGGCGGCCACGGTGGCGGGGACCTCGATGACCGCGTCATCGGGCAGGAAGGGCAGCGTGCCGTTGTTGCGGGCGTTGACGACCTGGGTGTCGCCGGTGTCCGCCAGCAGGGAGGAGGTCAGGGCCACCGCCGCCTCGGAGTAGTAGGCGCCGCCGCGCCGGGACAGCAGGTCCGGCTTCTCGTCGAGTGCCGGGTCGGCGTAGTGGGCGAGCAGCTGCTGCTCGATGGCGGCGACCTCGGCGGCCCGGGACGGTTTGCCGCGCAACTCCTCGACGACGGCGTCGTGTTGGTAGTAGTAGCGCAGGTAGTAGGAGGGGACGGCGCCGAGGCGGTCCAGGACGTGCCGGGGGAGGCGCAGATCGGCGGCGAGGGTGTCGGCGTGCTCGGTGAGCAGCTCGGGGAGCACGTCCTTTCCGGCGACGCGGACCGACCGCTCCCAGGTGAGGTGGTTGAGCCCGACGTGTTCCAGGGCGACCTGGTCGGGGGCGACGCCCAGCAGTGCGGCGAACTTCCGCTGGAAGCCGATCGCCACGTTGCACAGGCCGACCGCCTTGTGGCCCGCCTGCAGCAGTGCGCGGGTCACGATGCCGACCGGGTTGGTGAAGTCGATGATCCAGGCGTCCGGGTGGGTACGGCGGACCCGTTCGGCGATGTCGAGGACGACGGGCACGGTCCGCAGCGCCTTGGCGAGGCCGCCGGCGCCGGTGGTCTCCTGTCCGACGCAGCCGCACTCCAGCGGCCAGGTCTCGTCCTGGTTGCGGGCGGTCTGGCCGCCGATGCGCAGCTGGAGCAGGACGGCGTCGGCGCCGTCGATACCGGCCTCCAGGTCGTCGGTCCAGGTGATCCGGCCCGGGTGGCCCTGTTTGGCGAAGATCCGCCGGGCCAGGCCGCCCACCCGCTCCAGCCGGTCCGGGGCCGGATCGACGAGGACGAGTTCCTCCAGCGGCAGCACGTCGCGCAGCCGGGCGAAGCCGTCGATGAGTTCGGGGGTGTAGGTCGAGCCGCCGCCGACCACGGTGAGCTTGACGCGCGGGCGGCGGGTGCGGGGGCGTCCTTCGGCAGACGGCAGCATGCGGTTCAGCCCTTTACTCCGGTGAGGGTGACGCCTTCGACGAAGGCCTTCTGTGCGAAGAAGAAGACGAGCATGACCGGGGCCATGACCAGCAGCGTCGCGGCCATGGTGAGGTTCCAGTCGACGCTGTGGGCGCTCTTGAAGGACTCCAGTCCGTAGGAGAGCGTCCAGGCGGCGGGGTTCTGCGCGGCGTAGATCTGCGGGCCGAAGTAGTCGTTCCAGCAGAAGAAGAACTGGAAGAGGGCGATGGCGGCGATGCCCGGTTTGGCCATCGGTACGACGATCCTCAGCAGGGTGCGCAGTTCCCCGCAGCCGTCGACCTTCGCCGATTCGAGGTACTCCTGCGGGATGGTCAGCAGGAACTGCCGCAGCAGGAAGACGGAGTACGCGTCGCCGAACGCCATCGGGATGATCAGCGGCCACAGCGAGCCCGCGAGGTGGAACTGCTGGGCCCACACCAGGTACATCGGGATCACGACGACCTGCGGCGGCAGCATCATCGTGGAGATGACCAGGACGAGCGCGGTGCGGCGGCCGCGGAAGTGGAACGTGGCGAGTGCGTAGGCGACGGGGACGGCCGAGCAGACCGTGAAGAGGGTGCCCAGGCCCGCGTACGTCAGGGAGTTCTTCCACCAGTCCCAGAATCCGGGGGTCCGGAAGACCGTGACGTAGTTGGACCAGTGCCAGGAGTCCGGCCAGAGCTCGCCGCTCATGGCCTGGCCGTCGCTCATCACGGAGGTCAGGAGGACGAAGACGAAGGGGAGCAGGAAGAAGAGGGCGGCGGCGACGGCGACGGTGTGCACCGCGATCCAGTGCAGCAGCCGGGTGCGGCGGGCGCGGGTGCGGGCGGCGCGGTCGCCGGGGCGGCCGGTACGGGCCGGGGCGGGGCGGGCGGTGAGGGCCGTGGTGGTCATCGGTCAGTCCTCCGCCGTGAGCAGCCCGGCGCGCTTGCGCATCAGCAGGGTGGTGACGGCCATGGCGATGGCGAAGAGCACGAGGGAGAGCACGCATGCCGCGCCGGTGTTGAAGTTCTGGAAGCCGAGGGAGTAGACGAGCTGCGGGACGGTGAGGGTGGAGTGGTCCGGGTAGCCGGGCTGGATGACGGTGCCGGGCCCGACGGAGACGCCGGAGGCGAGCTTTCCGGCCACCAGCGCCTGGGTGTAGTACTGCATGGTCTGGACGACGCCGGTGACCACTGCGAACAGCACGATCGGGGTGATCGACGGCCAGGTGACGTACCGGAACTTCCCCCAGGCGCCCGCGCCGTCGAGTTCGGCGGCCTCGTACTGCTCCTTCGGTACGTCCAGCAGCGCCGCCATGAAGATCACCATCAGGTCGCCGATGCCCCACAGGGACAGCAGCACCAGCGAGGGTTTGGCCCAGTCGGGGTCGTTGAACCAGGACGGGGCGGGAATGCCGAGCGTGCCGAGGATGGTGTTGACCGGTCCGGTGCCGGGATTGAGGAGGAAGACGAAGGCGACGGTGGCGGCCACCGGCGGCGCCAGATAGGGCAGGTAGAAGGCGGTGCGGAAGAATCCGGCGCCGTTTTTGATCTTTGTGACGAGCAGGCCGATGCCCAGGCCGAACACCACCCGCAGGGCGACCATCACGACCACCAGCCACAGCGTGTTCCACAGGGCCGGGCCGAACAGCGGCATCTGCGTGAGGACGTACGTCCAGTTCCGCAGGCCCACGAATTCGGGCAGTTCGATCTGGTTGTAGTGCATGACGGAGAAATAGCCGGTGGCGAGCAGCGGATAGCCGAAGAACACCGAGAATCCGACCAGCCAGGGGGAGAGGAAGCCGAGGATGCGCAGCCGTTCGCGGGCGCGTTTGCGCCGGAGGGCGGGCGCCGGTGCGGGGGCGGTGGTCGTGGGTGCCATGGCGGTTCTCCGTCGGTTCCCGGCCGTCGGTTGCCCGGACGGCCGTCAGTTCTCGGACTGGAGGGTGTCGGCGTCGATCTGGGCGTCGAGTGCGCGCAGGCCCGCGCCGAGATCGGGGACCTTTCCGGCCTCGATGTCGTAACTGAAGTCCTGCAGTGCGGTGACGTACTGCCCGCCGTTGGCGGACGGCGGGAGGGCGACGCTGTGCGGGTTCTGCGCGATGCGGAGGAAGGTGCGGAACGCCGGGTCGGCGTCCAGTTCCGGGGATGTCAGTGCCGCTTTCGTGGACGGCACGTTGTGGATGGCGTTGGCGAACCGGACCACCTGATCGGTGTCCGTGGTCAGGAATTTCACCAGTTCCCAGGCCGCGTTCTGGTGGGTGCTGCCGTGTGCGATACCGATCACGGTGCCGGTCAGATATCCCTTGCCGTAGGTGTCGGCCCGGTCGTCGGGCACCGGCATCGGCGCGGTGTCCCAGCCGAACGGGGCCTTGGCCTGCCGCAGCATCAGTCCGCGCCATTCACCGTCCATGTGCATGGCGACCTTCTGCGTCAGGAAGGCGTTCTGCGAGGACATTTCGTCGCCGAAGGTGGTACGGAACTTCTCCAGCGGTCCGTAGCCGCCCTGGGCCTCGATCAGTTCCCGCTGGAAGGTGAGGAATTGCCGGGTCGCCGGTTCCTTCGCCAGCCGGGATTTTCCGTGGCCGTCGAAGTAGCGGGGTTCCCACTGGGCGAAGAGCCGGTCCGGACTGTTCTGGTAGAGGCGGAAGTTGGGCATGAATCCCACCCGCCGATAGGAGCCGTCCTTGGTGCGCCGGGTGAGTGCGACGGCGTCCCGTTTCAGTTCGGACATGGTCCGTGGAGGCCGGGTGATGCCGGCCTCCTTGAAGGCGTCCTTGTTGTAGTAGAGCCCGTAGGAATCGGCGAGCAGCGGCAGTGCGCACTGCTCACCCCGGTAACTCGTGTAATCCAGCAGGGTTTTCGGGAAGACCTCGTTCTTCACCACGCCGGTTTTCTTCAGGAACGGGTCGAGGTCCGCCCACATTCCCGACGAGCAGTACTGCCCGACGTTGTTGGTGGTGAAGGACGAGACCACGTCCGGTGTGTCGTCCCCGCCGGCCCGCAGGGCCTGGTTCATCGTCTCGTCGGTGACGTTCGGGACGACCTTCACCGTGATGTTGCGGTGCCGATTTTCGAACCGGGCGACCGAATCGTTGATCGCCTTCGTCTCGCCGGGCGTCGACCAGCCGTGCCAGAAGGTGAGGGTGACCGGCTTGGTCGGGTCGTCGCGGTCACTGCCGACGCTCGGGTGGGCGCAGCCGGAGAGGAGCAGTCCGGCGCCGGCCAGTGCCGCGGAAAGCCGGTGGCGCAGACGGGAAAGCGGCATGGCGGACGTCCTTTACGGCGGGAGGATTCCTGGGAGTGGGTCCGGCCGGGCGGGTCGGCCGGCGGGTCAGCCCGTCGTGTCGAACACCGCATCGCGGGCCTGCGCGAGCGCCGTGTGGAGCGCGCCGATGAGAATCGGATTGCCGTCGATGTCACTGAGCCGCAATTCCGGGCGGGGCAGTGCGAGTCCGGTGAATTCCTCCTCGACCAGGGCGCGCAGTGCCTCCCCGCCGGCCTGCGGGACCTCCCCGGAGAGCACGACCAGCCGTGGGTCGACCACCGCCACCACGGCCGCCAGCCCGGTGGCCAGCCGCCGCGCGACCTCTTTCCGTACGTCGTCCCTGGCCAGTGCCTCGTCGACGGTGCGGGCCTCGGGCGCCCCGTACGCATGGGCCAGCTCGATGACGCTGGGGGAGCCGACCAGCCGCTGGAAGCCGCCGCCGGCGTCCGGTCGGGCGGCGCTGCGGTCGCCGCCCCGGGCCAGCGGCGCGCCCGGCAGCGGCATGTAGCCGATCTCGCCCGCGCCTCCGGTGGCTCCGCGCAGCAGCCGGCCGCCGAGCACGATGGCGGCGCCCACGCCCTCGTCCACCCACACCAGCACGAAGTCGTCGAAGTCCTGTGCGGCGCCGTCGTGTTGCTCGGCGACCGCCGCCAGGTTCACATCGTTCTCGATGGTGATCGGGGTGCCCAGCTCCTCGGCCAGCTCTTCCTTCAGCGCGCGCGAGTGCCAGTCGGGCAGGTGCGGGGCGTAGCGCAGCCGGCCGGTCTGCGGGTCCAGGGCGCCGGGCGTGCCGATCACCGTCCCGTGCAGCTGCTCGCGGCTCAGTCCGGCCTTGGCCAGCGCCCCGTCGACGGCCCGGGCGACGAGCCGTGCGGTGCGGTTCGGTACGTCCGCGCCGACGGCGTCGGTGCCGACCCGTTCCTCGCCGAGCACCTGTCCGGTGATGTCGGCGACCGCGGCGGTGATCCCCAGCTGGTCCACGGCCAGCGCGGCCACCTGCGCGGCTGCCGGATCGACCTCGTACAGCTGGGCGTTGGGGCCCGGCCGTCCGGTCACGTTGCCGGTGGTGCGGACCAGTGCGGCCGCCTCCAGCCGGGCCAGCAGTTGCGAGGCGGTGGGCTTGGACAGCCCGGTCAGCTCCCCGATCTGCGTACGGGTCAGCGGCCCCTGGGACACCAGCAGATCGAGCGCCGCCCGGTCGTTCATGGCGCGCAACACCCGCGGCGTTCCCGGTGTCCCCTGTGCCTGCTGTCCACCGGCCACGTCCGTCACCCCGTTCACCCGTGGCCGCTCCGGCGGCCACCACATCTGTTAGGAAACTTTCCAATCGATGAAAGGGAAGGTAGGCGGCCCGCCGGGCGGCGTCAATGGGCGCGGCGGGGTGAGTTGGCCGAACGTCGCCGGCGCAGCGGCAGCACCCGGAGGGCGCGCGGGCGGCGGCGAGCGCACGTAGGACGGACGGGCGCACACAGAAGGGACGGGCGCACACAGAAAGGAGGGGCGCACCGCGAAACGGCGGTACGCCCCTCCCTTCCTCGTTCTGCCGGTCGCGGCCTACTTCACCGGCTTCGACGCCGCCGTCAGCGGCTCCGTGGCCTGGGCCTGCGGCGACGTGGGGTTGTTCAGCGCCGAGGGGGCGGCGATGGTGGCCGTGGGGTCGGCGGGGGGCTCTTCCTCCTCGGCCGGGGCCGGGCGGGGGGCGAGGTGGACGCCGGCGGCGTCCAGGGCCCGCTTGATCCGCCAGCGCAGTTCGCGCTCCACGCCCAGGGCCTTGCCCGGCATGGTCTTGGCGGCCACCGAGAGGGTGACCGTGTCGAGGTGCACCTCGCTGAGGCCGAGGACCTCCACCGGCTCCCACAGCTGCTCGTTCCACGGCTCGGACTTCGACATCTCCGCACCGGCCGCGGTGATCGTGTCCCGGGCCCGCTGAAGGTCCTGGTCGGCGGCGAGGACGACGTCCACGGTGGCGGTGGACCAGCCCTGGCTGAGGTTGCCGATCCGCTTCACCTCGCCGTTGCGGATGTACCAGATCGCGCCGTTGGGGCCGCGCAGCTTGGTGACCCGCAGACCGACCTCGATGACCGTACCGGTGGCCACCCCCGCGTCGATCTCGTCGCCGACGCCGTACTGGTCCTCCAGGATCATGAAGACGCCGGAGAGGAAGTCCGTGACGAGGTTGCGGGCGCCGAAACCGATCGCGACGCCCGCCACGCCCGCGCTCGCGAGCAGCGGCGCCAGGTTGATCTGCAGGACCGACAGGACCGTCAGCGCGGCCGTGCCCATGATCACGAAGGAGGCGACGCTGCGCAGCACCGAGCCGATCGCCTCGGACCGCTGCCGGCGGCGCTCGGCGTTGACCAGCAGCCCGCCGAGCGCGGTGCCCTGGGCGGCGGCCGCGGTGCGGTTCATCCGCTCGATGAGTTTGGTGATCGTGCGGCGTATCACGTGCCGCAGCACGACCGCGATCACGAGGATGAGCAGGATCTGCAGGCCGGACGTGAGCCACGTCCCCCAGTTCTCCTGCACCCAGCCGGCGGCGTTGGTGGCCTTCTCCGTGGCCTCGTCGAGCGAGGACGGGCCGGTGGAGCCGGCGGGGGCGGCGCGCAGATGCGCGGCGGCAACCGTCGAAGCGGACCAGAACACAGTCGAACCTTCCGTATGGGACAGCAGACCCGGACCGGTGTGGGAGCCGGCGACCGGGCTGACCAACCACACTAACGGGGCAACCTGGGTGGCCCGCGCCCGTGTTCGACCGGTCACATCCACGGAAGGCGGGAATGAGCCGGATCCGGCGGGCCGGGCCGGGGTGTGGTGGAAAACACCTCGGAGCCGTTACCCGGTCATGGTGGCGCTCCGACCAGGCACCGGGGGACACTGTGGGGAGATCGTCCCGGCGCGAGCCACGCGCCGCCGGCGTACAAGGAGGCACCCGTGCCGCATGTCCTGGTCCTCAACGCGTCGTACGAGCCGCTCGGCGTCGTACCGCTCCGCCGCGCGCTCATCCTCGTCCTCAATGAGAAGGCCGTCAGCCTTGAGGAGTCCGGCGCCCTGATGCACAGCGCGACCCGTGTCATTCCGGCCCCCAGTGTGGTCCGCCTGAAGCGGTTCGTGCGGGTGCCCTTTCGTGGCCCCGTGCCACTGACCCGCCGGGCGCTCTTCGCGCGTGACGGCGGGCGCTGTATGTACTGCGGTGGCGTCGCAACCAGCGTCGACCACGTCATCCCGCGCAGCCGCGGAGGTCAGCACACCTGGGAGAACGTCGTCGCCGCGTGTCGGCGCTGCAACCACGTCAAAGCGGACCGCCACGTCGCCGAGATCGGCTGGCGGCTGCGCCATCAGCCCGCCCCGCCGTCAGGACTGGCGTGGCGGATCATCGGCACGGGTCATCGTGATCCGCGCTGGCTGCCGTATTTGCAGCCGTACGGCGCGGATGACGCCTTGGCCCGGATCGATGCCGTGTCGGCATAGGCCGGGCCTTCGTACGTCCGGGCCGGGTCGTCCCCGATTCCGCCGGACCCTCGCCGCCGTGGCTCACTCAACCACGACGGCGAGGGCCCGGCGGAAGACCCGGCGGCCTTCGCCCCTGCGTACGCCTCACCTGCGGTCCTCGGCAGTCACCCGCGGTCTTCGGCAGTCATCTGCGGTCTTCGGCAGTCATCTGCGGTCTTCGACAGTCATCTGCGGTCTTCGACCGCGTAAGCCTCCACCGACCACAGCGAGTACCCGAACCGGGTCGCCCGCTTCTCGCCCTGGATGCGGACGAAGCGGGCGTCCTTCGCGTCCATCCTGATCGACTCCCGGCCGCCCTTGCCGTCCCGTACGGTCGCGGCCGTGCGCCAGCTGCGGCCGTCCGGTGAGACCTGGATGCGGTAGTGGGCGGCGTAGGCGTCCTGCCAGTGGAGGACGAGCCGGCCCAGGCGGGCCGGGTGGGCCAGCGCGAACTGCAGCCAGGCACCGTCCTCGGCGGGGGAGGACCAGCGGGTCCGGGGGTTGCCGTCGGTGGCCGCGGACGCCGGGAAGTCGGGCGTCTCGTCGCCGGAGGACGTGGCGACCGCGCCGCGCGCCAGGTCCTCGCCGCCGGTGCGCGGATAGGCCCGTACGGTCAGGATCTGCTCGGCGCCGTCGAACTCCACCGGGATCCGGTACGTCCCGGAAGGGGCCCCCTCGGGGACGTCCACGGTGAGCGGGACCATCGCGGTGCCGCCGCGCGGCGCGGTGACCTCCTCGGGCGCGTGCACGGTGAAGCCCTTGGGGGCCTTGACCGTCAGCTTGCCGCGGACGTCGCCGGGGCGGCGGGAGAAGATCCGGGCGTCCACCCGGGCGCTGCCGCCGGTCTGCGCGTCCGACTCGGCGCGGGAGAGCTCCAGACCGGCCGCCGGGGCGTCCGCGAACCACGGGGTCAGGGCGTGGACGGACGGTGCCTCGGCGCCGTTCGCCCAGGTCAGCCGTACCGCGTCGGCCCGCAGCCGGGGTGTGGTGGACTCCGTCCAGCCGGTCGCGGAGAGCCGGCCGAGGCGGCGCCAGCCCTCGCCGGGGACGTGCGCCTCCAGGGAGACGGCGCCCGCGGACGGGCCGGGATCGGTGAGCGCGGTGACCGCGGCCAGTGGGCGGACCCGGCCGAACGGCACGGTCATCGCGGTCGGGTCGGCGCCCTCCTCGGGGTGCGGGGTGTCGCGCCGGGCGCCGGTCCACGCGTCGGCCTCGGTCATCGCCCGGTCCAGGAACGGGGCGAGCACCCCCTTGCCGACGGTCGCCGGGCTGTGCGCGATCTCCTTGCGCAGCCGCTGCACCTCCCGCTGGGCCGACCAGGCGGTGTCCCCGTCGTCCCGGGCCTGCGCCAGGAGCGTGTCCACCGCCTGCTCGCCGGCCTGCCCGTAGCGGGCCAACTGCGCGGCCCAGGGCCCGATTTCGGCGGCCAGGTCGGAACGGAGCTCGTCGGGGGCGGTGCTCATGGTGTGGAAGGCGGCCCGCAGCGCCTTGGCCGCCTTGAGGTAGTCCGCGTCCTTGCCGGGCCGGCCGGCGTTGACCGCGGCCTCGCGGGTCGCCCAGAACCGGTCGATCAGCGGCCGCAGATAGCCGGACTCGCTCTTGTTCAGCAGCGAGGACGCGGCGTTGCCGGCCAGGGCACGCAGCGCCGCCCGGGCCCGCGGGGCGCCGCCCGCCAGGTCGTCGATGGCCGCGTCCCAGGATTCCGCCGGGTGGTAGGCGCGCGGGTTCCAGGCGTAGTCGGCGGCGGTGAACAGCGGGATGCGGGAGGCCAGCGGCTGCTCCATCGCATTGGCGAGCAGCGCCGCCGACCCGGTGGCCACGGCCGGTTCGCGGCCGCGGTACGGGCCGAGGAAGATCCGGTCCTGGGCGTAGTCGTTGACCGGGTAGTTGTCCATGGTCACCAGCGGGTGGCCGAACGCCTGGCGGGCCGTGGACAGCTCCGCACCGGTGATGGTGCGCGGGACCACGCCCACGCCGGTCCAGGCCACCTCGACCCGTCCGCCGAGCGCCTCGGCGAGCGCGTCGCGGTACGCCGTCGAGCCGTCCTGGTAGTACTCGGTCGGCATCAGCGACAGCGGCGCGGCGTCCGGGTGCCGCTCGTGGAGGTGGTCGGCGAGCGCGCCCGCGACCTTGGCCTGGGCCCGGGCGGCGGCCTGCGGCCCGGTGCCGAAGGCGTCCTCGTCGGCGCCGCAGTGCCATTCGTCGTAGGCGACGTCCTGGAACTGCAGCTGGAACGAGCGCACGCCCAGCGCCCACATCGCGTCCACCTTGCGGCGCAGCGCCCGCAGGTCCTCCTGGGAGGAGAAGCAGAGTGCCTGGCCGGGGGCGAGGGCCCAGCCGAGCGTGACGTGGTTGGCGCGGGCCCGCTCGGCCAGCGCCCGGAACTCGGCGCGCTGCTCGGCCGGGTACGGGTCGCGCCAGCGGGCCTGGCGGTACGGGTCGTCGCCGGGCGCGTACAGATAGCGGTTCTGCTTGGTGCGGCCCATGAAGTCCAGCTGGGCCAGGCGCTGCGCCTGGCTCCACGGCTGCCCGTAGAAGCCCTCGGTGGTGCCGCGTACGGCCGTGCCGGGCCAGTCCCGGACGACCACCGACGCCAGCTGCCGCCCGCCGTCCGGACCGGCGGTGACGAGCTGCCGGAGGGTCTGTGCGGCGTGGAAGAGGCCGTCCGGGCCGACGCCGTCCAGGGCCACCGTGCCGCGGCCGTCGACCTGGCCCACGGCGAGGCGGTAGCCGCCGGCGGGCAGGTCGCCGCGGGCCGGTGTGCGCAGCGCCCGCAGGGCCTCCTCGGCCGGTGCGCCGCCGATGCGGATCACCGGCCCGGCCGCGGGCAGCCGCTCGCCGGGCGCCACCTCGTGCACGGTGCGCACCCCGGCGTCCCGCAGCAGCCGCCGCACCACGTCCAGGGCGTAGGGGTCGGTGTCCGGGGCGGCCACCACGACGGCCGCGTCGCCGAGCCGGACCGCGTCGCCGAGGTCGCGCAGCGACTGCGGCCGGGGCCAGACGGCGGGCGGCTGCCCGGCCCCGGCCGGCCGGTCCGGCTGGTCGGGGCTGCCGACGGCCGGGTCGGCCGGGGCCGCCTGGGCGCTGGGCACCCCGCCGAGCAGGCCTCCGATGACGGCCGCGGCCAGTGCGGTGGTACCCGCGACCCGTGCCCGGGCGCCCGCGCCGTTCCCCCTGGCGTTCCTACCGATTCTTCCGACGCCCCACACGCCCCGGCCTCGCACGGCTGCTCCTCGTCCGCGTCCGCTGCTCGCCGGCTCGCGCCGGCCCCCGTTCGTCCCCTGGATCCCTACGCTGGTCTCCCCGCCGAGGTCCGTCAGGACAGACCTCCGGCGGTGAGCCCACCATTGTGGCGGTGAGGGTGTCAACCGGGCGATGGCGGGGGTCTCGTGCGGGGGGTTCCGCGCCGGTTCCGGCCACTGCCGCGGGCCGGATCCACCGGGTCCGCCGGCCCGCAGAACTTCCTGCGCCGGGCCCGCTCCCGCCGCGTTCTTCGCGCGGCGCGGCGGCGTGCGCGGGAAATCGCCTGCGTGCGGGATACTGTGACGTGAGTCACGTTTCGCGGGCGATTGCGTCTGCGATCGTGCCGAGTGGGTAGGGCCCACGTGTCCCATCACCGATGAACGGGAGGCCCTCGTGGCCGCATCCGCTCAGCTGCTCCTCGACGCCCTGTCCTCCAAACCGGGAGGTGCGACCGTGGAGCGTGATCTGTTCGACGGGGTCTCCGACCCCGATTCCGGGCTGGACGGCTCCGGCTCCTACAGCTTCGCCGAGCCGCCCCTCACCAGCGAGCCGCCGCTCGCCGACGCCGCGCCCCTGACCAGCGAGGTCCCGATCGCCGCCGAGCTGCCGCTGACCAGCGAGCCGACAGCCGCCGGCCTGGGGACGGAGTCCATGGAGGTCTGACGACCCATGGGCCGCGCGCGGCTCGCCCGGTTGCACGGCATCGCCACGTCGTACGAACCGGCACCGGGCAGAAGCGTCCAGATCGCCGACGACACCGTCGTCGCCGTGCTCGCCGCACTGGGGGTCGACGCCTCGACCCCGCACGCCGTACGCACCGCACTGGCCGCGTACGAGGACGCCGCGGGCCGCGCCCTGCTCCCCCCTGCCGTCGTCGCCCGCCCCGGCCGTCCGCCCGACCTCACCCTCCCCGCAGGCACCGCCCTGCGGGTGGAGACCGAGGACGGGCAGTCCCGCGACGTACCGCAGCGCGCCCACCACGGGCCGCACGAGGGCGCCGGACCGGCGCTGGCCCGGCTGCCGCTGGGCCTGCACACGCTGCACGCCGAGGCGCCCGACGGTCGCACCGCCCGCGCCCGGCTGATCGTCGCCCCCGACCGGGTACCCGCGCCCCCCGCCCGCAGTCACGGCTTCCTGGTGCAGCTGTACTCCCTGCTGTCCCGGCACTCCTGGGGCATGGGCGACCTCGGCGACCTCGCCGACCTCGCCGCCTGGTCCGGGCGCGCCCTGGGCAGCGGATTCATCCAGCTCAACCCCCTGCACGCGGCCGTCCCCGGCCCGCCCACCGACCCCTCGCCCTACCGCCCCTCCTCCCGCCGCTTCCCCGACCCGGTCCACCTGCGCATCGAGCAGATCCCGGAGTACGCCCAGCTGGCCGGCGCCGCCCGGTTACGCGCCGGCGAACTGGCCGCGCGGGCCCACGCGCTGCGGGACGGCGTGCTGGAGCGGGGCGCGCTGATCGACCGGGACGCGGTCTGGGAGCTCAAGCGCGAGGCCCTGGAGCTGCTCTGCGCGGTCCCGCTCTCACCGGGCCGGCGGGCCGCGTACTGCGACTTCCTCGCCGAACAGGGCCGGGCGCTGGAGGACCACGCCACCTGGTACGCGATCGCCGAGCGGCACGGTCCCGACTGGCGGGCCTGGCCGGCCGGGCTGCGCGACCCCCGGTCCGCGGACACCGCCCGGCTGCGGCCGCGGCTGATGGACCGGATCGACTTCCACTGCCGGCTCGCCTGGTTCACCGACCAGCAGCTCGCCGCCGCCCAACGGGCCGCCAGGGACGCGGGGATGCCCGTCGGGCTGGTGCACGACCTCGCCGTCGGCGTACACCCCTCCGGGGCGGACACGTGGGCCCAGCAGGACGCGTTCGCCGCCGGCATGTCCATCGGGGCGCCGCCGGACGCCTTCAACGCCCGCGGTCAGGACTGGGGCCTGCCACCGTGGCGCCCGGACGCCCTGGCTGCCACCGGCTACGCCCCCTATCGCGAGCTGCTGCGCGGTCTGCTGCGGCACGCCGGCGCCCTGCGCATCGACCACGTCATGGGCCTGTTCCGGCTGTGGTGGGTGCCCGAGGGCCGGCCGCCGACCGAGGGTGCCTATGTGCGCTACGACGGGGAGGCGATGCTCTCGGTGCTGGCCCTGGAGGCGCACCGGGCCGGCGCCGCGGTGATCGGCGAGGACCTGGGCACCGTCGAACCGGGTGTGCGCGAGGCGCTCGCCGAGCGGGGCGTCCTCGGCACCTCGGTGCTGTGGTTCGAGCGGGACTACGCCGGTGTGGACCCCACGACCGGCGGCGAGGCCCGCATCCTGTCCCCCGAGGAGTGGCGCAGCGACTGCCTCGCCACCGTCACCACCCACGACCTGCCCACCACCGCAGCCCGGCTGACCGGCGACGACCTGGCCCTGCGCGAACGGCTCGGGCTGCTCGCCGGGCCCCCGGAGCGCGAACGGTCAAGGGCGCGGTGCGAACTCGCCGCCTGGTTCGGCGAGCTGACCCGCCGCGGCCTGCTGCCCGAGGGCACCGGCGACGAGGAAGCGGTGATCAAGGCCGTCCACCGCTTCCTGCTGCGCACCCCGGCACAGCTGGTCGGGGTCTGGCTGCCCGACGCGGTGGGCGACCGGCGGCCGCAGAACCTCCCCGGGACATGGGAGGAATACCCGAACTGGCGGCTGCCGGTGGCCGGTTCGGACGGCCGGCCGCACACCCTGGAGGAGCTGGCCGCCTCACCGCGCCTGCACGCCCTGATGCGGGAACTGGCCGACGGGAAGCGGTAGGCCCGGGGACGGCCACCCCGGGCGCGCGGGGCGGCGGGGCGTCCGATACGTTGATGTTCGTGAGCAACAAGGTCAAGAAGAATGCCCTGCGCGCCGGAACCGTCACTGCCGGCACCGCGCTGATGCTGCTGATGTCGTCCCCCGCGTTTGCGCTCACCCGCGACGATGGTGACGACCCGGGTCCCGGTCTGAACGTCGCCCAGACGCTCGGCCTCTACGTCGCTGCCCCCATCGTGCTCTTCCTCGTCATCGCCGGGCTGGTCATGCTGACCGACAAGTCCCGCAAGACGAAGTCCCAGGGCTGAGCCCCGACCGCATTCCGGGCCCCGCACGGGACCCCGGCGACCCTCCAGGGCGCTGCTCGGTAACAACAACCGAGCGGCGCCCTTTGTCGTACCCGGCTATTTCCGCAGGTGAAAAAGGTGTTGCGAGGCGGCTATCGCGCGATTTTCGGCCGTTTTGCGCGAGCGGATCACTTAACCGGAGCTCACTTACGATGACGTAACCTACGCAGCCGTAGGTTGAACCTACGGCCCCGTAGCTCATCGTCCCCAGGAGTTCCCCGTGACCATCGCCCCCGCCCACAACGGAGAGCTCGGCCAGGCCGCATGGAGCGACGCCCAGCTGCTCTACGCGCTCGAAGAGGTCGTCGAGAAGGAGCTCAACCGGCATCTGAAGGTCGCCAAGGAGTGGATGCCCCACCAGTACGTCCCCTGGAGCGACGGCCGGAACTTCCCCGGGATCCTGGAGGACGGCGAGGAATGGGCGCCCGAGCAGTCCAAGGTCAGTGACATCGGCCGGATCGCCCTGGTGGTCAACCTCCTCACCGAGGACAACCTCCCCAGCTACCACCACGAGATCGCCACCCTCTTCGGCCGCGACGGCGCCTGGGGCACCTGGGTGCACCGCTGGACCGCCGAGGAGGGCCGGCACGGCATCGTGATGCGTGACTACCTGCTGACCAGCCGTGCCGTCGACCCGGACGAGCTGGAGCGGTTCCGTATGGCCCACATGTCGGAGGGCTTCGAGTCCGACAACTCCCACAGCATGCTGCACTCGGTGGCCTACGTCGCCTTCCAGGAGCTGGCCACCCGTATCTCGCACCGCAACACCGGCCACCACTCCGGCGACCCGGTCTGCGACCGGATGCTGGCCCGGATCGCCGCCGACGAGAACCTGCACATGCTCTTCTACCGGAACCTGCTCGCGGCGGCCTTCGAGATGGCCCCCGACCAGACCATGTGCGCGGTCCGGGACGTGGTCACCGGCTTCCGGATGCCCGGCCACGGCATCCCCGGCTTCGAGCGGGCCGCCGCCCGGATGGCCCTCGGCGGGATCTACAACCTCCGCATCCACCACGACGACGTGCTGCAGCCCGTCCTGCGCTTCCTGAAGGTGCTGGAGATCGGCGGCCTCGGTCCGGCCGGTCTGGCGGCCCAGGAGGAGCTGGGGCTCTTCATGGGCGGCCTGGACGACCAGGCCCGCAAGTTCGAGGAGCGGCAGGCGGCCATCCTCGCCCGCCGCCAGGCCCGCCGCTGAGACGGACCTGCTCCTTCCTTTCGCTTTCACTGAAAGGAATGGTGGGAAATATTCGATGGACCTGATGGTTCCAGGGCTGTCACGGTGGAGCTCCACCACCGCCAAGGAGAGGAAAACCGTGGCAGTCCTGGAGCGCCGGCGGTGATCTGTGGATGCTCGCCGCGACGGCCGCCTTCGCCGGCTGCAGCGCGCTGCTGCGGCGCCGCCCCGTGACACCCGTGCAGCTGCTCTGCATGGTCCTGATCGTCGCGAGCGTCGCGCTCGGTGCCGGCGGCCGCCGCTGACTGCGTACGCTGCCGGCATGGCCGACTGGGACATCAAGAAGCTGCGGATCCTGCGCACCCTCCAGGAGCAGGGCACGGTCACCGCGACCGCCGAGGCGCTGCACATGACGCCCTCGGCGGTCTCCCAGCAGCTGACCGGGCTGGCCAAGGCGCTCGGGGTGACGCTCCTGGAGGCGCACGGCCGGCGGGTACGGCTGACCGGCGCCGCCGAGCTGGTGCTGCGGCACGCCGAGGCGGTCTTCGCCCAGCTGGAGCGCGCCGACGCGGAGCTGCTCGGCTACCTCCAGGGCGACGCCGGCCAGGTGCGGGTCGGGGCGTTCTCCACCGCCATCCCCGCGCTGGTGGTCCCCGCCGTCCAGGAGCTGCGCCGTACCCACCCGGGGCTGTCGGTGGTCGTACGGGAGGCGGAGGCGGAGGCCGCGTACGAGCTGCTGGCCGAGGGCAGCGTCGATCTGGCGCTCTCGCTGGCGGCGCACGCGCCCACCCCGCGCGACCCCAAGTTCAGCCGGGTCGCGCTGCTCGCCGATCCGCTGGACGTGGCGCTGCCGGCCGGGCATCCGCTGGCCGGTGAGCCCGGGCTGCGCCTCGCCGACCTGGCGGGCGAGCCGTGGATCTTCGGCAGCAGCGGGCCCTGGTCACAGATCACCACCACGGCCTGCGAGAACGCCGGGTTCGTGCCCGAGCGGGCGCATGCCGCGGCCGACTGGAACGCGATCTGGGCGATGGTGGCGGCGGGGATGGGGGTCGCGCTGGTGCCCCGGATGGCGATGGCGGGCGGCATCGGTGCCCTGGAGCGGGGCGGCCCCGGTGAACGGGAAGGGGGCGGGCCCGGCTCCGGGGTGGCCCTGCGGGTGCTCTCCGGTGACCAGCCGCGGCGCCATGTCGTCGCGGCGGTCCGGCGCGGCTCGGAAGGGGCGCCGGGCCTGGCGCGGGTGCTGGCCGCGCTGCACCAGGCGGCGCTCGACCAGACGCCGGGGGAGGACGGTGGCCGCGGCTCCGGCTGGCACACCCAGACCATTCAGCCCAGCTGAATATATTCCTCAAAAACTTTCGATGGACCTGTGAGGTAGTCGCTGCGACCGTGGAGTGGTCCGAACCTCCGGCCACGAAGGGCAACGATGACCACCACCCCAGCCGCCCACTCCGCTGATCCGCACGCCAACGACGCCCAGCCGTACGCCGGCGGCGACCCGTACGCCGACTACCGCGGCGGGGACTTCCCGTTCACCTCGCTCGTCGACCTCGCCGACCGCCGCTTCGGCGCCGGCGTGATCGCCGCGAACGACGAGTTCTTCGCCGAGCGCGAGAACCTGCTGAAGCCCACCCCGGCGGTCTTCGACCCCGAGCACTTCGGCCACAAGGGCAAGATCATGGACGGCTGGGAGACCCGGCGCCGGCGCGGTGCCGACGGCGACCACCCCTTCCCGACCGACGACGAGCACGACTGGGCGCTGATCCGCCTCGCCGCCCCCGGCGTGATCCGCGGCATCATCGTCGACACCGCCCACTTCCGCGGCAACTACCCCCAGCAGGTCACCGTCGAGGCCACCTCGCTCCCCGGCAGCCCCGGCCCCGAGGACCTGCTCGCCCCCGACGTGAAGTGGGAGGAGCTCGTCCCGCGCACCCCCGTCCGCGGGCACGCCGCCAACGGCTTCGAGGTGACCGTCGAGCGCCGCTTCACCCACCTCCGGCTCAAGCAGCACCCCGACGGCGGCATAGCCCGCCTCCGGGTCCACGGCGAGGTGGTACCGGACCCGGAGTGGCTGGACGTGCTCGGCACCCTCGACCTGGCCTCCGTGATGCACGGCGGCACCGTCGAGGACGCCTCGGACCGCTTCTACTCCTCGCCCACCCAGATCATCCAGCCCGACCTGTCCCGCAAGATGGACGACGGCTGGGAGAACCGCCGCCGCCGGGTCAAGGGCACCCACGACTGGGTCCGCTTCCGCCTGGCCGCCCAGGGCGAGATACGCGCGGTGGAGATCGACACCGCCTACCTCAAGGGCAACTCCGCGGGCTGGGCCGCCCTGTCGGGGTGTGACGGCGACCCGGCCGACGAGTCCTCCTGGTTCGAGATCCTGCCGAAGACCAAGCTCCAGCCGGACACCCCGCACCGCTTCCCGCTGCCGCGGACCGTGACGGCCACCCACATCCGCCTGGACGTCTTCCCGGACGGCGGCCTCGCCCGCATGCGGGTGCACGGCACGCTCACCGAGACCGGCCGCGCCGAACTCGGCCGCCGCTTCGACGCGCTCAACGGCTGAGCCGCACCTGCGCCTCCCCCGGGCCCGTAGGAGGGCAACGGTCCCGGGGCCACGGCCCGCCCGGCGGACGGCAGCGCAACGAGCGCCTGTCCGCCGGGCGTTACCACCTCATCAGGCCGATCACGCCGGCCGATCACGTCGGCGATCACACCGACCGATCACGCCGGCCGATGACGCCGACCGGTTACGCCGCCCCGGCCGCCGCATCCGCCGCCTGGGCCTTCAGCGCCCGCTCGATCCCGGCCCGCGACTCGGTGACCAGCCGGCGCAGTGCCGGGCTCGGGTCGGCCGCGTCCAGCCAGGCGTCCGTGGCGTCCAGCGTCTCCTGCGAGACGTGCAGCGACGGGTAGAGACCGACGACGATCTGCTGGGCCATCTCGTGGCTGCGGGCCTCCCAGATCTCCTTCACCGCGGCGAAGTACTTCACGGTGTACGGCGCCAGCAGCTCCCGCTGGTCGGTCTGCACGAAGCCGCCGATGACGGCCTCCTGCACGGCGTTGGGCAGCTTGTCCGACTCCACGACCGACGCCCAGGCCTCGGTCTTCGCCTCCGCCGTCGGACGCGCCGCACGCGCCGTCGCGGCGTGCCGCTCGCCCGCCGACGTCCGGTCCCGCTCCAGCTCCGCCGCGATGGCCTTCTCGTCCGCCCGGCCGGTCGCCGCCAGCCGCTGCAGCAGCGACCAGCGCAGCTCGGTGTCCACGGCCAGCCCGGGGATCTCCTCGGTGCCGTCCAGCAGGCCCTGCAGCAGGGCCAGCTGCTCGTCCGTGCGCGCCGCGGCGGCGAAGGCCCGGGCCCACGCCAGCTGGTGGTCGCTGCCCGGCTCGGCCGCCCGCAGGTGGTCGAGCGCCGCCGCGGTCCAGGTGGCCAGACCCGTCTCGCGCCACTCCGGCGCCGCGTACAGGTCCAGCGCCAGCTTCACCTGGCGGTGCAGCGACTGGACCACGCCGATGTCGGACTCCTTGCCGATGCCCGACAGGACCAGCGACAGGTAGTCACGGGTGGCCAGTTCGCCGTCCCGCGTCATGTCCCAGGCCGAAGCCCACGACAGCGCCCGCGGCAGCGACTCGGCGAAGTCCCCGAGGTGCTCGGTGACCACCTTCAGCGACTCCTCGTCGAGCCGCACCTTCGCGTACGACAGGTCGTCGTCGTTGAGCAGGACCACGGCCGGGCGCCGCGTGCCCACCAGCTGCGGGACGGCGGTCAGTTCGCCGTCCACGTCCAGCTCGATCCGCTCGGTGCGGACCAGCTTGCCGGAGCCGTCCAGCTCGTACGCGCCGATCGCGATCCGGTGCGGCCGGAGCACCGGCTCGCCCTGGGCGCCGGCCGGCAGCGCCGGGGCCTCCTGCCGGACCCCGAACGAGGTGATCACGCCGTCCGCGTCCACCTCGATCTCCGGCCGCAGGATGTTGATCCCCGCGGTCTCCAGCCACTTCTTCGACCAGGTCTTCAGGTCCCGGCCGGAGGTCTCCTCCAGCGCGCCCAGCAGATCGCTCAGCCGGGTGTTGCCGTAGGCGTGCCGCTTGAAGTAGGCCTGCACGCCCTTGAAGAACTCCTCCATCCCGACGTACGCGACCAGCTGCTTCAGGACCGAGGCGCCCTTCGCGTAGGTGATCCCGTCGAAGTTCACCAGCACGTCGTCCAGATCACGGATCTCCGCCATGATCGGGTGCGTGGACGGCAGCTGGTCCTGCCGGTAGGCCCAGGTCTTCATGGAGTTGGCGAACGTGGTCCACGAGTGCGGCCACTTCGAGCCCGGCGCGTACGCCTGGCAGGCGATCGAGGTGTAGGTGGCGAACGACTCGTTCAGCCACAGGTCGTTCCACCACTCCATGGTGACCAGGTCACCGAACCACATGTGGGCCAGCTCGTGCAGGATCGTCTCGGCGCGCACCTCGTAGGCCGCGTCCGTCACCTTGGACCGGAAGACGTACTGGTCGCGGATGGTCACCGCACCCGCGTTCTCCATCGCCCCGGCGTTGAACTCCGGCACGAAGAGCTGGTCGTACTTCGCGAACGGGTACGCGTAGTCGAACTTCTCCTGGAACCAGTCGAAGCCCTGCCGGGTGACCTCGAAGATGGCGTCCGCGTCGAGGTGCTCGGCCAGCGACGGACGGCAGTAGATGCCCAGCGGCACGGTCCGCCCGTCCTTCTCGTACGTGCTGTGCACGCTGTGGTACGGGCCCACGATCAGCGCGGTGACATACGTCGAGATCCGCGGCGTCGGCTCGAACCGCCAGATGTTGTCGGCCGGTTCCGGCGTCGGGGAGTTCGAGATCACCGTCCAGCCCTCCGGGGCCTTCACGGTGAACTGGAACGTGGCCTTCAGGTCCGGCTGCTCGAACGACGCGAACACCCGCCGGGCGTCCGGCACCTCGAACTGTGTGTAGAGATACGCCTGCTGGTCCACCGGGTCGACGAACCGGTGCAGGCCCTCGCCCGTGTTGGTGTAGGCGCAGTCCGCGACGACGGTCAGCTCGTTGCGGCCGGCCCGCAGCCCCGGCAGCACGATCCGCGAGTCCTCGAACACCGAGGCCGGATCCAGCAGCTCGCCGTTGAGCGACACCTTGTGCACGGTCGGCGCCACCAGGTCGATGAACGAGTCCGCGCCCGCCCGCGCGACGTCGAACCGCACCGTGGTCGTGGACCGGTACGTACCACCCTCCTGTGCGCCGGAGAGGTCGAGATCGATCTCGTACGCATCCACACTCAGCAACTGCGCCCGCTGCTGCGCCTCGTCGCGGGTCAGATTCGTGCCAGGCACCAGGTCATCTCCTCGTAAGCGTGCTCGTATGCGGCGTATCCCGCCATCCTTCCACGGCAGCGGCTCCAGCCGATCGTGGATATCGGGGAACACGGCGGGCCGGTTTCTCGGGTACGCCGTCCGATTCCCGCCAGCACCGGGCGGGCCCGCGGGGGACCGTGGACGCATGACGACCTACACACCGCTGCCCATTCCGCCCGCCGTGCTGAAGGAACTGCGCGAGACCGACGACGCCGGGCGGCCCGCCGAGCCGTACACCGCACGTGCGGACGGCGTCCCCGTGGACTGCGTCGGCGCCCTGCTGCGCTGCTGTCTGCGGGAGACCCGGGCCGGGGAGCGGGTGGCGCTGGTGTCGTACGCGCCGCTGCGGCGGTGGGCGGCGGAGACCGGGGCCCGGCCCGGGGCGTACGACGAGCAGGGCCCGGTGTTCATCCACGCGGAGGACTGCGGGGGCCCGGACGCCGGCGCGGGCCGGTACTCCTTCGCCCGCCACGGCGCGCTGCGCGTGCTGCGGCGCTACGACGCGGTCGGGCGGATCGTCGGCGGGCCGCTCTTCGAGATCCCCGAGGACGCCGCGGCGGGCTTCGACGCGGCCCTGGACGAGGCGTTCGCCGACCCGGAGGTGGCGCTGGTGCACGTCCGGTCCGTGGATTACGGGTGCTTCCACTTCGAGGTGCGGCGGGGCTGACCGCCGGGACGGACGGCCGGCGAACGGCCCGGGGCCCGTACGGAGGGTGAGAACTCCGTACGGGCCCCGGCCGTCGGCAGGCGGGTCAGCCGCGCAGCTCCGCGGCGACCAGCTCCGCGATCTGCACGGCGTTCAGCGCCGCGCCCTTGCGGAGGTTGTCGTTGGAGACGAACAGCGCCAGGCCGTTCTCGACGGTCTCGTCGGTGCGGATCCGGCCCACGAAGGACGCGTCCTGGCCGGCGGCCTGGAGCGGGGTGGGGACTTCGGAGAGGGTCACACCGGGGGCCCCGGCCAGCAGCTCCTGCGCCCGGGCGGGGCTGATCGGCCGCGCGAAACGGGCGTTGACCTGCAGCGAGTGACCGGTGAAGACCGGGACGCGGACGCAGGTGCCGGACACCTTCAGGTCCGGGATGTCCAGGATCTTGCGGCTCTCGTGGCGGAGCTTCTGCTCCTCGTCGGTCTCGCCCAGACCGTCGTCGACGATCGAGCCGGCCATCGGCAGCACGTTGAAGGCGATCGGACGGACGTACTTGTCCGGCTCGGGGAACTCCACCGCCGATCCGTCGTGGGTGAGCTTGGTGGCGTCCTGCTCGACCACCTTGCGGACCTGCCCGTCCAGCTCCTCCACGCCCGCCAGACCGCTGCCGGACACCGCCTGGTACGTCGCGACGACCAGCGAGACCAGGCCGGCCTCCTCGTGCAGCGGGCGCAGCACCGGCATCGCGGCCATCGTCGTGCAGTTCGGGTTGGCGATGATGCCCTTGGGGCGGTCGGTGATCGCCTGCGGGTTGACCTCGGAGACGACCAGCGGGACCTCGGGGTCACGGCGCCAGGCCGAGGAGTTGTCGATCACGACCGGACCGGCGTCGGCGACCTTCTCCGCCAGCGCCTTGGAGGTGGCACCGCCGGCCGAGAAGAGGACGATGTCCAGCCCCGAGTAGTCGGCGGTCGCCGCGTCCTCGATGGTGATCTCGGTGTCCTGCCACGGCAGCGTCCGTCCGGCGGACCGGGCCGAAGCGAACAGCCGCAGCTGCTCGACCGGGAAGTTCCGCTCGGCGAGAATGCCCCGCATCACGCCGCCGACCTGTCCGGTGGCTCCGACGATTCCGACCCTCATGGGACTCCTTCTTTCTGACCTGACTTAGGTGTCTGTCCGGAACACCTGCTCAGTAGTGCCTCCATCATGTGTGTGACACCCGTCGCCTTGTCCAATCCATTCCATTCTGTGGCGGTCGAGGGGCCGGGGCGTGACGGATCGCACACGGCCGGCCGCAGTGCGTCGTGACCGGGTGGCGGTGCGCCGTCCCGTGGTGCCCGGGCGGGGCGGCCACGCAGCGTGAGGAGTGCGTGCGGTGCGTGTCGATCGCGGTGGGTGCTACCCCGTGCGGTGAACGCGCGGTGACCGGCGGTCGCACCCCGGGGCAGGGGCCCGTGGCGGTCCCGTGACCGGCAGCTCCCTGTGCGGTGATGGGTTCCCGGCGTTGCGGTGGCGTTCACGTCCAGGTCATTCCCGCTGCCAACCATCCCTGGTGACAGGGCAGTTGTGCCGCCGGAGGGCCGCGGGGGAGTCCCACCCCACGGGCCACCGGTCCCGGCCGCCTTCGCGTTCGCACTCGGGGAGCTCGCGCATGTCCCGCATCGGGTCCGCCACCACACGTATCGACCGCCGCACGTTCCTCGCCGCCACCGGAGCCGCCGGAGCCGCCACCGGGCTCGGCCTCGCCTTCGGCATCGGCCCCGACCGGGCCGCCCAGGCCGCCACCACCGTCACCCCGGGCCCGGCCCCGGCCGCGCCGATCGCCGTCGAGGCCCCGGCCGTCCCGCACGTCCCGTACACCCGGGGCACCACCCTCGGGGGCGTGGCCACCCCGCGCGGTAGTGGCACCTACCGGCGGCTGGGCGACGGGCCCGGCTGGCGCCGGGTGGTCCGCACCGAGCTGGCCGCCGCACACGGCGGGCGCGACCGGCGCCGGACCGCGCTGGCGTCGTTCGTGCAGCTCACCGACCTCCACCTGGTCGACGTGCAGAACCCGCTGCGCTACGAGTACCTGCGCGCCCAGACGGCCAGCGCCTGGCGCCCGCAGGAGGCACTGTCCGTGGCCGGGGTCGTCTCGCTGATCGAGCGGGTCAACGCGCTGCCGGGCGGGCCGGCCACCGGCGCCCCGCTGGCGTTCGTGATGACCACCGGCGACAACACCGACAACAACTCCAAGCTGGAACTGGAGTGGTTCCTCACCGCGATGAGCGGCGGCCGGATCACCCCCAACTCCGGCGACCCGCGCCGCTACGAAGGCGTCCAGAACAGCGGACTCACCCTCTACTGGCAGCCGGACAGCCCGCTGCGCGACGCCGACAAGAAGCTGGGCTTCCCGCACCTGCACGGCTTCCTGAACGCCGCGATCCGCACCGTCCACAGCCCCGGGCTGCGGCTGCCGTGGTACTCCACGGTCGGCAACCACGACTCGCTGCCCGGCGGCTGCTACGCACCCGGTGACCCGTTCTGGACGGAGACCGCCACCGGGCACCGCAAGCTGGAGACGCTGCCCGCCGCCGAGGCCGCCAAGGTCTGGAAGGCCGTCAAGGACGGTCTGGACCCGAAGGGCGCGGACTTCAAGCGGCTGCTGAAGGCGCACGCGAAGCAGGCCAGGACGGTCACCCCCGACGCGCGGCGCGCCCCCTTCACCCGCGCCGAGTACCTCCGCGCCCACCTCGACCCGGCGCACACCGGCCGCGGCCCGCACGGCCACGGCTACACCGCGGCCGCCCTGGAGGAGAACCGCCTCTACTACACCTTCCGGGTCTCCGACGACGTCCTGGGCATCAGCCTCGACACCACCGATCCGGGCGGCCACTACACCGGCTCGATCGGCGAGGCCCAACTGCGCTGGCTGGAGCGGACCCTGAAGGCGAACGAGCGGGGCGAGAAGGCGCATGTGCTGGTCTTCAGCCACCACACCAGCAAGACCATGAACAACACCCGGCCCGATCCGGCCCGTCCGCACGAGAAGCGGCACGGCGGCGCCGAGCTGGTCGAGGTGCTGGCCGCCCACCCCCGGGTCGTCGGCTGGATCAACGGCCACAGCCACCAGAACGAGATCGTCCCGCACGCCACGTTCTGGGAGGTCTCCACCGCCTCGCACATCGACTATCCGCAGCTGGCCCGGGTCATCGAGCTGGTCGACAACCACGACGGCACGCTGTCGCTGATCGCCACCCTCGTCGAGTCGGCCGCCCCGCACCGCACGGACTTCACCGACCTCTCCCAGACCGGCCTGGCCGCCCTCTACCGCGAACTGTCCTTCAACGCTCCCGAGGCCCGCACGGACCTGGCCGGCACGGCCCGCGACCGCAACGTCGAGCTGCTGCTGAAGAGGCGGTGAGGGTGCCGCGGGGAAGGAGGCCTCAGCGGGGCAGGGCCACCACGTACACCCCCGGTTCGCGGTCCGGGGCGGCCATCAGGGCCGTGCGGACGACGGCGGCCTGGTGGGCGGGGGTCTCGCGGAGGGTGCGGGGGAGGCAGCGGACGACGGTGATGCCGAGGCGCTCCAGATGTTCGCGCTTGTGGTCGAACGCGGAGTGCAGCGGGTCCTCCTCGGGCCGCGGGGCGCGGGTGTCGATCTCCAGGGCCACCCTGTGCTCGGGCCAGAAGGCGTCCACGCCGCCCAGCTGCGGTCCGCCCGGCAGCCGCAGGTCGACGTTCCACAGCGGGTCCGGCAGGTCGTGGTCGCGCACCATCGCGTACAGCCGCTGCTCGGCCCGTGCCCGGCCCTCGGCGAGCAGGGTGTCGACCGCGTCCACCACGTGCGGCCGGGTCAGCAGCCGGGCCCGGCTCAGCTCGCGCACCACCACCGGTGCCTCGCAGTGCCCGCCGCGCACCGCCTCGGTCAGCAGCCGGCGCACCGCCGAGGCGTCGGTGAGCCCGCCGACCGCATCGGCCAGGGCACGCGGCACGGGGGCGGTCGGCACACCGGTGACCTGCTGCGGAACCGGCAGCTCCACGGCCCGGACGATCCGCGCGAAGCCGGTCGAGCGCAGTCGCCGGGTGCGGGCGACCAGCACCTCGATGCGGTCCAGGGCGAGCAGTGGGGGCGTCTCGGCGAAGCCGTGCAGGGCGAGCGCCGCCAGGCCGGTGATCATCGCCTCGGCGGGGGCGTCGGCGGAGGTCTGCCGGGGCACCGTCGGCCCCCGGTGACTGGCGTACAGCAGCACCGCGTGCAGCCGTTCCTCGCTGGTGGGCGGTCCGGGGTGGAGCAGATAGATCCCGGGGAGCACCTGTTGCCAGCAGCCGCCGGGGCGGCAGCGCTCGGTCGTCTCGGCCGGTGTCACGCCGTGCTCGCGGAGCTGACGGGTCGTCAATACCTTGCGGCGGACTTCGGAGAGGTGGCGGAGGGGAAGGGGGGAGAGCGGGGTGTCGTGGTTCATGCCGTGGCGATTCCCGCGCCCGCTCCGCCCCCTAACCGCTGTTACACGCCCGTGCCAGAAACCGGACAATCCTGGGCTAAAGTACGGGCGTTCGACTGCCGAAAGGGCTGGTCGTCCGGGAGGTTACGGCCTCGCTCCGGCCGCCTCGTCACAAGCCTGTGCGCGCAGCGCCCGGGCCAGGTCGTCCCGCTCCTCCAGCACGATCCGGCGCAGCGCGGGCGCGGCCTGCGGATGTCCGGCCAGCCAGTCGTCCGCCGCGTCCAGGGTGGCGTGGTCCACCAGCCAGGCCGGAAACAGTCCACGCACCACGTCCATCGCGATCTCGATGGACCGCTCGCGCCACACCCGCTCGATCGCGGCGAAGTAGCGCGGCGCGAACGGCGCCAGCAGTTCCCGCTGGTCCGGCTGCGCGAACCCGGCGATGGTGGCCTCCACCAGCGCGTTGGACAGCGCGTCGGACTCCACCACGTCCGCCCACGCCTGCTCCTTGACCTCCGCCGACGGCCGGGCCGCCAGGCACCGCACCTGGTGGCGCTTGCCCGACGCGGTGTCGTCCCGCGCCAGCTCTGCGGCGATCACCGCCTCGTCCGCCACCCCCTGCGCGGCCAGCGGTGTGAGCAGCGCCCAGCGCAGCTCCTGGTCCACCTCCAGCCCCTCGATCGTCTCGGTGCCGTCGAGCAGCCCCTGTAGCAGCGCGAGGTCCGCGGGCGCGGCGGCCACCGCGGCGAAGTGCCGCACCCAGGACAGCTGGTGCCCGCTGCCCGGCTCCGCCCGCCGCAGCTCCGCCAGGGCGCCCTCGGCCAGCTCGCGCCCGGCGGCCTCCACGTGGTCCGGCGCGGTGTACTGCTCCAGCGCCGCCTGGGCCTGCCCGTGCAGCGACTGCAGGACGCCGATGTCGGTCTCCCGGCCGGCGAACCGCCGCACCAGGTCGAGGTAGTCCCGGGCCGGGAGCAGCCCGTCGCGGGTCAGTCCCCACAGCGCCGCCCAGCACAGCGCCCGCGCCATCGGGTCGGTCAGCCCGCCGAGCCGGTCCCGCAGCGTCGCCAGCGAGTCCGCGTCGAAGCGGACCTTGCAGTACGTCAGGTCGTCGTCGTTGACCAGGACCAGCTCGGGCCGCTCGGCGCCGGCCAGCTCCGGCACGACCGTCCGCGGCCCGGCGACGTCCACCTCGGCCCGGGCGTACCGCACCAGCGCCGGGTGGCCGCTGCCGGAGGAGGCGTCCTGCCGGCGGTAGAGGCCCACCGCGACCCGGTGCGGCCGCAGTGCGGGCTGCTCGGGGGCCGCCTCCTGGCGCACGGCCAGCTCCGCGACCCGTCCCTCCGCGTCGTAACTGACCTCCGGGGTGAGGGAGTTGACACCCGCGGTCTCCAGCCAGGCCCGCGACCAGGCCGCCATGTCCCGGCCCGAGGTCTCCTCCAGTACGGCCAGCAGGTCCGCCAGCCGGGTGTTGCCGTACGCGTGCCGCTTGAAGTAGCGCCGGGCGCCCTCCAGGAACGGCTCCTGCCCCACGTACGCCACCAGCTGCTTGAGCACCGCCGCGCCCTTGGCGTACGTGATGCCGTCGAAGTTCAGCTTGGCGTCCTCCAGGTCACGGATGTCGGCGGTGACCGGGTGGGTGGACGGGAGCTGGTCGGCGCGGTAGGCCCAGGCCTTGCGGCGGTTGGCGAAGGTGATCCAGCCGTTCGCGAAGCGGGTCGCCTCCACCAGTGCGAAGGCGCCCATGAAGTCCGCGTAGGACTCCTTGAGCCACAGGTCGTCCCACCACTGCATGGTCACCAGGTCGCCGAACCACATGTGCGCCATCTCGTGCAGGATGACGTTGGCCCGCCGCTCGTAGGACGCCTCGGTGACCTTGCCGCGGAAGATGAACTCCTCGCGGAAGGTGACGCAGCCCGGGTTCTCCATCGCGCCGAGGTTGTACTCGGGCACGAACGCGGTGTCGTACTTCCCGAACGGGTACGGGTAGTCGAAGTGGTCGTGGAAGAAGTCCAGGCCCTGCTTGGTGACGAGGAAGACGTCGTCCGCGTCGAAGTGCTTGGCCAGGCCCTTGCGGCAGAGCGCGCCCAGCGGGATCTCCAGCTCGGTGCCGTCGTCGAAGGTGCGGCGGTAGCTGTCGGAGACGTAGTGGTACGGCCCGGCCACCACGGCCGTGATGTACGTGGAGATCGGCTTGGTCGTGGCGAACCGGTGCAGCCCGCCCTCGGCGGAGCCCTCCCGCGCGCCGTTGCTGAGCACCACCCACCCCTCGGGGGCGGTCACCTCGAAGGTGAACGGCGCCTTCAGGTCCGGCTGTTCGAAATTCGCGAAGACCCGGCGGGCGTCGGCCGGTTCGTACTGGGTGTAGAGGTAGACCTCGCCGTCCTCGGGGTCCACGAAGCGGTGCAGGCCCTCGCCGGTCCGGCTGTAGGCGCACCGCGCGTCGACGACGAGGGTGTTCTCGGCGGCCAGGCCGTCCAGCGTGATCCGGGTGCCGTCGAAGACCTCGGCGGGGTCCAGCTCCCGGCCGTTGAGGGTGACCGAGGTGACCTCCGGCGCCAGCAGGTCGGCGAAGGTGCCGGCGCCCGGCTCGGCGCAGCGGAAGCGGATCGTCGTGCGCGAGCGGAACGTGGCCGCGGCGTCCCCCTCGGCGACCGCTGAGCGGACGTCCAGCGCCACGTCGTAGGCGTCGACGCTCAGCAGCCGGCCCCGCTGACGTGCCTCGTCCCGGGACAGATTCTCACCTGGCACGACGTGACTCCCTCGTCCTCGTCTCGAATATCGAACACGGGGAATCATGGCACGCCCGCCCGCGGTTGAACCGTCCGCGGCAGAACACCACAGATGCACACCGCTCTCACGAGGAGACGACGACGTGTCCGACACCCCGAAGACCCCAGCAGACTTCTGGTTCGACCCGCTGTGCCCCTGGGCCTGGATGACCTCCCGCTGGATGCTGGAGGTGGAGAAGGTCCGCCCGGTGGAGGTGCGCTGGCACGTGATGAGCCTGGCGGTCCTCAACGAGGACAAGCTCGACACGCTGCCCGAGGAGTACGCCGAGAACATGCGCCCCGGCGGCAAGGCGTGGGGCCCGGTCCGCGTGGTGATCGCCGCGCAGCAGCTGCACGGCGACGAGGCCGTCGGCAGGCTCTACACCGCGCTCGGCACCCGCTTCCACAACGAGGGCCTCGGGGTGACGCCCGAGAGCATCGCCGCGGCGCTGGCCGACGCGGGCCTGCCCGCCGAGCTGATCGAGTACGCCGACAAGGACACCTACGACAAGGAGCTGCGCGCGTCCCACAAGGCGGGCATCGACCTGGTCGGCCAGGAGGTCGGCACCCCGGTCATCGCCGTGCCGGGCGCGGACGGCGACCAGATCGCCTTCTTCGGCCCGGTCGTCACCCCCGCCCCCAAGGGCGAGGAGGCCGCGAAGCTCTGGGACGGCACGCTGATGGTGGCGTCCATCCCCGGCTTCTACGAGATCAAGCGGACCCGCACGCAGGGTCCGGTCTTCGACTGAGCTCGGCACCCCCGTACCGCCCGCATGGGCAAGGCCCCACGAGTCACGTCCTCGTGGGGCCTCGCCGTTTTTCCGCCTGCCAGGTGAAGGGTGAGAAGACGATCACGAGGCAGGAGCCTGCAGGAGCGTTACGGCGCCAGCAGCAGGTTGTGCGCGCGCTCCTTGGCCGACGTGTACCGCTTCGCCACGTCCTGCCAGTTCACCACCCGCCACATGGCCTCGATGAAGTCCACCTTCTGGTTCTTGTACTGCAGGTAGAACGCGTGCTCCCAGGCGTCGAAGACCAGGATCGGGACCGAGCCCTGGCCGACGTTGCCCTGGTGGTCGTAGACCTGCTCGACGATCAGCCGGCCGGTGACCGGCTCGTAGGCCAGTACGCCCCAGCCGGAGCCCTGGGTGGTCGCCGCGGCCTTCGACAGCTGCGTCTTGAACTTGGCGAACGAGCCGAAGGACTCGGCGAGCGCGTCGGCCAGCTCGCCCACGCCGTCCTTCTCCAGCGGCTCGCCGCCGCCGTCACCGCTCATGTTGTGCCAGTAGATGCTGTGCAGGATGTGGCCGGAGAGATGGAACGCGAGGTTCTTCTCCAGGCCGTTGATGCTGCCCCACTGGTCCTTGTCGCGGGCCTCGGCGAGCTGCTCCAGGGTGTCGTTCGCGCCCTTGACGTAGGCCGCGTGGTGCTTGTCGTGGTGCAGCTCGATGATCTCGGGGCTGATGACCGGTGCCAGCGCCGAGTAGTCGTACGGAAGTTCAGGAAGTGTGTAGGTGGCCATGCCGATCCCGCCTCCAAGCTGCGTCAAAGCAGTAGTTGCAATCGATGTGCAAGAGCACGCTATCAGCAGGAGTGGTCTACGGCCGGGTACGGGACGGGCCCGGGGCCAAAGACGTAAGGCGGGGCGGGACCTCGGATGGAGGTCCCGCCCCGCCTCGGGAATGCCGGGATGCCGGGATGAGCGCCGGTGCGCGGCCCTTACGTGGGGCCGCCCCCGGTCAGTGGTCGGACGGCTCGCTCTGCTTGCTGCCGACCGCCTGCTGCCGCAGCAGCCCGATCAGGGCCAGCACGGCCCCGAAGCCGCCGGTGAACAGCAGCTGGATGCGCTGGTTCTCGTCCCGCAGCATCAGCAGCAGCACGGCGACGATGCCCGCCAGCGCCACCCACGTCAGCACCGGGAAGGCCCACATCTTCACCACGAGCTTCTCCGGCGCCTCCCGCTCCAGCCGGCGGCGCATCCGCAGCTGGGCGACCGCGATGAAGCCCCACACCACCAGGACGGCGGCGCCGACCATGTTCAGCAGCCACTGGAAGACCGTGGTCGGCCACAGGAAGCTGAACAGCACCGCGAGGAAGCCGAACGCCGAGCACATCAGCACCGCGCGGCGCGGCACCCCGCCGCTGACCCTGCCCAGCACGGCCGGGCCCTGCCCGCGGGAGATCAGCGAGTACGCCATCCGGGACGAGCCGTAGAGGTTGGCGTTCACCGCGGACAGCAGCGCCACCAGGATGACCACGTTCATGATCTGGCCGGCCGCCGGGATCTTCAGGTAGTCCAGGACCGCCACGTACGGGCCGGACTTGGCGATCGACGGGGCGCTCCACGGGATGACGGTGACGATGACGGCCATCGAACCCACGTAGAACAGGGCGATCCGCCACATCGCGGTGCGCACCGCGCGGGCCACCCCGCGCACCGGGTCCTTGGACTCGGCGGCCGCGATGGTCACCGTCTCCAGACCGCCGTACGCGAACACCGACGCCAGCAGACCGACCATCAGGCCGTCCACGCCCTTGGGCAGGAAGCCGCCGTCACCGGTGAGGTGCGCGGCGCCGGGCGCCTGGGTGCCGGGCAGCAGGCCGAGGATCGCCAGCACGCCCAGGACCAGGAAGATGCCGATCGCGGCGACCTTCAGTGCCGCGAACCAGAACTCGAACTCACCGAAGTTGGAGACCGCGGCCAGGTTCGTCCCGGTGAAGATCACCATGAAGATCAGGACCCACATCCACGGCTCGGTGGAGGGGAACCACTGGTGCATCACGTCCGCCGCGCCCAGCGCCTCGGCGGCCACCGCCACGCACAGCAGCGCGGTGAACATCCAGCCCACCGTGAAGCCGGCCCAGGAGCCGATCGACCGCTCGGCGTGCACGGAGAAGGAGCCGGAGGCCGGGTTGGCCGCGGCCATCTCGCCGAGCATCCGCATGACCAGCATGACCAGGGCGCCGGAGACGGCGTAGGCCAGCACGATCGAGGGGCCGGCCGCCGCGATGCCCTCGCGGGAGCCGACGAAGAGGCCGGCACCGATCACCCCGCCCAGGGCGATCATCGAAAGGTGGCGCTGCTTGAGGCCGTTGGACAGCGAGGGGCCGCCGTCGGCTCCCGCTGCCAGGTCGGTCTGCTCGCGCGCGGGTGCGGCGGACGGGGGTGTCCGATTCATGTCGTACCTGTCCCAGTAGGTGAGAGCGGAGCAAGAGCGTTACTGCGTTCTCCCGGTGCCGCGACCGGCGCGACGTGCTGCCGGACCCCCGGGCCCCTGCCGGGGCAGGCGTGCGCGCAGGGCTGCCGACGGCTCGACTCCGGGGTCCTCGGCAAAGCTGGCTCAGTTTGGGCGCCGGTGTCCGCTCAGGGCAACAGTCGTGCAGCGAATGTTCGGTATTCAGACGTGATCGTGACCGTGCGTGCCTGAATCATCGTCGATTACGACACCCGGTCACGCCGGACCGGCCGCAGCCCGGGCCCGCCGGCGCCGGTCCCGCAGCTCCCGCCCGCCGGCCACCAGCAGCACCGCCGCGGTCGCACCGGCCGACCACAGCAGCTGCGGCCGGGCCGTGTCATCGGTCAGCATCAGCACCACGACCCCGCCCATGGCCAGCAGCGCCACCCACGTCAGATACGGGAACGCCCACATCCGCAGGGCCAGCTTCTGCGGTGCCTCGCGCTCGATCCGCCGGCGCAGCCGCAGCTGGGAGACGGCGATCAGCCCCCACACGAACAGCAGCACCGCACCGACCGCGTTGAGCATGTAGAGGAACACCGAATCCGGCCACTTCAGATTCAGCAGTACCGACACGAAGCCGAACGCCACCGACGCCAGCACGGCCCGGCGCGGCACCCCTCCCCCACTCTCGGCTTCGCTCGCGCGGGGGGACCCCCATCCCGACACCGCCAGCAGCCAGCGCGGCGCCTCGCCCCGCTCCGCCAGCGAGAACACCATCCGCGACGAGCCGTAGAGGTTGGCGTTCAGCGCCGACAGCAGCGCCACGAACACCACCACGTTCATGATCTGCCCGGCGCCCGGCACCCCGATGTGGTCCAGCACCGCCACGTACGGGCTCTGCCCCGGCCGGATCGACGACCACGGCAGCAGCGCCACGATCACCAGCATCGAGCCCACGTAGAAGAACAGGATCCGCCAGACCGCGCTGCGCACCGCCCGGCCCACCGCCCGCGCCGGGTCGTCCGACTCGGCCGCGGCGATGGTGACGACCTCCAGCCCGCCGAACGCGAACACCACGGCCAGCACCCCGGAGACCACCCCGGCCCAGCCGTGCGGCAGGAACCCGCCCTGCCCGGTGAGGTTCGCGGTCCCCACCGGCGCGGTGCCGGGCAGCACCCCGAAGGCCGCCAGCAGGCTCAGCCCGAGGAACAGCACGATCGCGGCGACCTTCAGCGCCGCGAACCAGAACTCGAACTCACCGAAGTTCTTCACCGCGGCGAGGTTGGCCGCGGTGAAGACGATCATGAAGAGCAGTACCCAGCCCCACTGCGGCACCGCCGGCACCCAGCCGTGCGCGATCCGCGCCGCACCGGTCGCCTCCACGGCGAGCACCACCACCAGCAGGAACCAGTACAGCCAGCCCACGCTGAACCCGGCCCAGCGCCCCAGCGCCCGCTCCGCGTGCACCGAGAACGCCCCTGACGCCGGCATCGCCGCCGACATCTCGCCGAGCATCCGCATGATCAGCATCGCCAGCGCGCCCGCGATCAGGTACGACAGCACGATCCCCGGCCCGGCCACCGCGATGCCCGCCCCGGACCCCACGAACAGGCCGGCGCCGATCACCCCGCCCAGCCCCAGCATCGTCAGATGGCGCTGCTTGAGCCCGGCGGACAGGGGTTCGTTCTCGCCGGCGCCCGCACCGGACGCGGTCGGCCCGGCGGTGGTCGGTGTCTCGTGCATGGGTGCGTAACTCTCACAGGGGCGAAGGCGGCCGGGCACACGCTCCGGGCCGCCGGCGGGTTTGGGGGAACTCCACAGGTCACCGCGGGGCGGGCACCAGTGTCGCCGCACCCCGCGCGCTACCACAAAACCGGCGCCCGGAAGCCGCCCGCGCCGTGACGAGCATCACGTGACCTGCAAAGACGCCGCGCGCCCCAACTGAGGCGGGCATTCTGGCGGTTGTTCGGAAGTCTCCAAGCGGGCCACCGCGGCTTTGTCGCCGCCACACGATGATCAGCGGCCGCCCGCTGGACTAACGTCACAGCGTCCCGACCCGTCCCGATCACCCTCACACCCGCGGAGTCCCGATGAGCACCGCCGCCCTCACCCGCCCCGGCACCGTCCTGGCCGACCTGCTGCCGGCCGCCACCGCCTCCCGCGCCCGCGTCCGCGACGCCGCGCTGGTCGCCGGCGGCGCCGTGCTCACCGGTCTCGCGGCCCAGATCGCCCTCCCGGTCCCCGGCTCCCCGGTCCCGGTCACCGGCCAGACCTTCGCCGCCCTCCTGGTCGGCACCGCGCTCGGCGCCCGCCGCGGTCTGCTCTCCCTGGCCCTGTACGCCCTGGCGGGCATGGCCGGCATGCCCTGGTTCGCCGACGGCTCCTACGGCATGGCCAGCCCCACCCTCGGCTACATCGTCGGCATGCTGCTCGCCTCCGGCCTGGTCGGCGCGCTGGCCCGGCGCGGCGGGGACCGCGGGGCGCTGCGCACCGCCGCCACCATGGCCGCCGGCACCGCCGTGATCTACGCCGTCGGCGTGCCCTACCTCGCGCTGAGCACCGGCATGCCGCTCGGCAAGGCCGTCGCCGTCGGCCTCGTCCCGTTCCTGTTCGGCGACGCCCTGAAGGCCGCGCTGGCCATGGGCGCGCTGCCGACCGCCTGGAAGCTCGCCGGCCGCCGCGACTGACCGCCGGCCGGACGGCACAAGGGCGGGGCCCGCACCGATCCCGGTGCGGGCCCCGCCTTTTCGTCCGCTGCCGCCGTTACGCGCGGTCGGTGGTCCCGGCGGTCCCGACGGCCTCGGCGGGCTCCACCGCAGGCTTCGCCCGTCCCCGCCGCCGCTCCAGCACCAGCCCGACCGCCAGCACCACCACGGCCGCGACCACCGACAGCACCATCTGCTCCCGGCCGTCCGGGTCGTAGAACATGTAGCCCACGACGAAGACGATCAGCGCGATCGTCGCGTACGTCAGCCAGGGGTACAGCCACATCCGCACGGTCAGCCGCTCCGGTGTCTCCCGCTCCAGCGTCCGGCGCATCCGCAGCTGCGAGAAGCAGATGACCAGCCACACGAACAGCGCCACCGCGCCGGACGAGTTCAGCAGGAACTGGAAGACGGTGTCCTTCGACGTGTAGCTGAAGATCGTCGCGATGAAGCCGAAGGCGACCGACGCCCAGATCGCCACCGCCGGCACCCCGCCCTTGTTGACGGAGGCGAACGACTTCGGCGCATCGCCGCGCTGCCCCAGCGAGAACGCCATCCGGGAGGCCGTGTACAGCCCGGAGTTCAGGCAGGACAGCACCGCGGTCAGCACCACGACGTCCATCACGGTGCCGGCGTACGGGATGTCCAGCGACTTCAGCACCGCCACGTAGGGGCTCTTGAGCACCGCCGGGTCGTTCCACGGCAGCAGTGTCACGATCACCGCGATCGAGCCCAGGTAGAACAGCGCGATCCGCCAGATGACGCTGTTCACGGCCTTGCGGACGGCCTGCACCGGGTTCGGCGACTCGCCCGCCGCCAGCGTGACGATCTCGCTGCCCATGAAGGAGAAGACCACCAGCAGCATGCCGGAGAGGATCGCCCCCGGGCCGTTCGGCAGGAACCCGCCGTGCCCGGTCAGGTTCGTCATCCCCACCGCGCCGTCCCCCGGCGGCAGCCCGAAGACCGCCAGCGCGCCGACCACGATGAACACCACGATCGCCACGACCTTGATCCCGGCGAACCAGAACTCGAACTCACCGAACGAGCCCACCGAGACCAGGTTGGTGCCGGTCAGCACGATCATCACCAGCAGCGCCCAGGCCCACTGCGGGACGGCCGGGACCCACCCGGTGAGGATCGCGCCGGCCGCGGTCGCCTCGACGGCCAGCACCACCGACCAGAAGAACCAGTACAGCCAGCCGATCGTGAACCCCGCCCAGCGGCCCAGCGCCCGGTCCGCGTACGCCGAGAACGACCCGGAGGTCGGCGACGCCGCGGCCATCTCGCCCAGCATCCGCATCACCAGCACGACCAGCAGCCCGGTCAGGGCGTAGGAGAGCAGGATGCCCGGCCCGGCGGCGGCGATCCCGGCACCGGAGCCGACGAACAGCCCGGCGCCGATCACCCCGCCGATGGCGATCATCGACAGATGGCGGTTCTTCAGACCGGCCTGCAGCCCGTCCGGCGGGTGCGCACCCATGTGCACCGTCCTTTGCGCTTCGGGAAGGGAACTCCCGCATTAGATCTTCGTTAACCCGATGATTGGAAGGTCTGATCCGGGTTTGTTACCCGAAACACTGGACAGTGGCGTCCCTCACATGCGGACGGAAGGCAGAAGCGGATCCGCCGGCGAATCCGGAGCCACCACCACCGGCGGACCCGGCGGCGGCCGCCCGGGGCGGCGCGTGTCACACTCATCGCATGCGCGTGTACCTCGGCTCCGACCATGCCGGCTTCGAACTCAAGAACCACCTCGTCGAGTGGCTCAAGGCCCACGGCCACGAGCCCGTCGACTGCGGCCCCCACATCTACGACGCCCAGGACGACTACCCGCCGTTCTGCCTCCGCGCCGCGGAGCGGACCGCCGCCGACCCGGACAGCCTCGGCATCGTGATCGGCGGTTCCGGCAACGGCGAGCAGATCGCCGCCAACAAGGTCAAGGGCGTACGGGCCGCGCTGGCCTGGAGCGAGGAGACCGCCAAGCTCGGCCGCGAGCACAACAACGCCAACGTCATCTCCGTCGGCGGCCGGATGCACACCCAGGAAGAGGCGACCAAGTTCATCGAGGTCTTCCTGGCCACCCCGTACTCCGGCGAGGAGCGGCACACCCGCCGCATCGAGATGCTCTCCGCCTACGAGACCACCGGCGACCTCCCGGCCATCCCCGCCCACCACCCGCAGGGCTGAGCCCCGCCCGTTCGTCGCCGCCGCCCGCCCGCCCCGCAGCCCGGGGGCGGGCGGGCGCGCCCACTGGAGGACACCCCGTGCCCGAGGGCCACACCATCCACCGCCTCGCCGCCGACTACGCCGAGCGCTTCCTCGGGCGGAAGGTCCGGGCGACCAGCCCCCAGGGCAAGTTCTCCGACGGCGCGGCCCTCGTCGACCGCCAGGTGCTCGACACCACCGAGGCACACGGCAAGCACCTCTTCCTCGGCTTCGGCCCCGACCGCTGGATCCACATCCACCTCGGCCTCTTCGGCAAAGTCGGCTTCGGCCCCGCACCGTCCCCCAAGGGCCTCCGGCAAGCTCCGGTCCAGGGGGGACCCCCAGCACCGCCCACCGACACCGTCCGGCTGCGCCTGGCAACCCCGGACGCCCACGCCGACCTGCGCGGCCCCACCACCTGCGCACTGATCACCGACGCCGAGAAGCAGGCCATACACGACCGGCTCGGCCCCGACCCGCTGCGCCCCGACGACGACGGCGGCCGCGCCTGGCAGCGGATCTCCCGCAGCCGGACGAGCATCGCGGCGCTGCTCCTCGACCAGAAGATCATCGCCGGGGTCGGCAACGTCTACCGCGCGGAGGTCCTCTTCCGCCACGGCATCGACCCGTACCGCGCCGGACGCGATCTCACCCGCGCACAGTGGGACGCCATCTGGTCGGACCTGGTCGCCCTCATGCGCGAAGGCGTCCGGCACAACCGGATCGACACCGTCCGCCCCGAGCACACCCCCGAGGCCATGGGCCGCCCCCCGCGCGTCGACGACCACGGCGGCGAGGTCTACGTCTACCGCCGCGCCCCGCAGGACTGCCACATCTGCGGCACCGAGATCCGCACCGCCGGCCTCGCCGCCCGCAACCTCTTCTGGTGCCCGGGCTGCCAACCGGCCGGCGGCGCCGCGTAATACCCGCGATCGCGCCGTCCCACACCCCTCCCACCACCACTCATCGGACGTTCCCCGGCCGCGCGATCGCATTTCGAACGGGGTTTCCCGGCAATCGGCCGGGGTGACGTGCGGCGAATCGACGCGCCGCCGAACGGGTGGATAAGGTCCCAGAGCGATGACGAGTGGCCCGGGAACCGAAACCCTGACGGCCCGGGTGCACAAAGGTCTGCACCGGGCCCGCGTCGGCGTGCGCAAGGCCGGGGTCGACTACTTCCGCGGCGAGGGCTCCGACCACTTCGCACTGGCCGCCCTGCTGTTCGCCATCCCCGCCATCGCCGCGGGCACCCTCTGGCGCCCCGAATGGATCGCCCCGACCGCCCTGGTCCTCCCTGTCATCGCCGGCGGCCTGCTCCTCCGCCCGGCCAACCTCCTCGTCCTCTACGGCGCCTCCGCCGCCGCACTCGTCGTCGAAGCCGCGCTGTTCGGCCCGTACGAGGAAGGCCCCGACCGGATCACCCCGGGCACCGTCCTGGTCGTCGCCGCCGTCGGGCTCTTCGGCCTGCTCATCGCCCAGTTCCGCAGCCGCGTCGGGGTGCCCTGGCGGCGCGGCGGCACCATGCTCTTCGACCTGCGCGAACGCATCCGGGTCCAGAGCAAACTGCCCCGGCTCCCCAAGGGCTGGCACCACGAGATGGCACTGCGCCCGGCCGGCGGCCAGTCCTTCTCCGGCGACTTCGTCGTGGCCTCCCGCACGCACGGCGGCAGCATCCTCGAAGTCGTCCTCACCGACGTTTCCGGCAAGGGCATGGACGCCGCCTCCCGCGCCCTGCTGCTCTCCGGCGCCTTCGGCGGCCTGCTCGGCTCCCTGCCGCCGCACGGCTTCCTCCCGGCGGCCAACGGCTACCTCCTCCGCCAGGACTGGGACGAGGGCTTCGCCACCTCCATCCACCTCGTCCTCGACCTGGAATCCGGCGACTACGAACTGCTCTCCGCGGGCCATCTGCCGGCCCTCCAGCTCAGCGCCGGCAGCGGCCGCTGGGAGGAGAAGCCGGGGGACGGGCCGCTGCTCGGCGTCTACGACGGCGCCCAGTTCGACCCGGTCAAGGGCACCCTGCGGCCCGGCGACGTCCTGATGCTCTTCACCGACGGCCTGGTCGAGGCCGCCGACCGCGACATCGCCGAGGGCATCGACCGCCTCACCGGCGAAGCGGACCGCTACGTCGCCAGCGGCTTCGCCGGCGCCGCCTGGCACCTGATCGAGGCCGTCGCCAAGGACGTCAACGACGACCGCGCCCTGCTCCTCATCTGCCGCGACGCCTGACACGGCGGGGCCGCTCGGGGCTTCCGGGCGGGGTTCTCCGCCCGCCCCCTCCGGGTCCGTACGGCTCGTCGGCACCGAAATCAGCCGAACGAGTGAGCGTTGCCTCGCCGGCCTGCACATCCTGTCCCGCACCGCGGGACCGCTCACCGCTCGCGTGCTCCCCGGGCCGGCTCAGGCGGGGGTCTGGGGCTGCTGCTGCCGGGGCACCGCCGGCGCCGCCTCGTCCGCCGGCCTGCGGAACGCCCAGTCCATGGTGGGCTCCATCGCGAACCGGAAGACCTTGCGGACCGGCGGTGTGCACAGCGCCGTCACGATGCCGCCCGCGAGCAGCGTGACCGCGATCTCGCCGAGCGGCGTGTGCAGCCACGCGTAGTCGTCGAACCAGCCCCAGAACCGCGAGCCCTTCGCCAGGAAGCCGTGCAGCAGATACCCGTACAGCGTCCCGGCGCCCAGCACCGTGAACCAGGTCCGCCGGGTCGGCACCCAGGAGAAGAAGCACGCCACGAGCACCATCGAGCAGCCGAAGAGCGCCAGCGTCATCACGATGCCGATCCACCAGGTGGTGCCCAGCTCCTGGGCACTGTCACGGTGGTAGAACCACGCCGAGCTCATCCGGGGCGCCGCCCAGTAGGCCATCACCAGTGCCGCCGCGAAGATCGGCACGGACGCGATCCGGACCGCCCGCCGCTGGACCAGCCGGAAGTGCTCCGGCCGCAGCGACAGCCCGAGCACGAAGAAGGGGAGGAACTGCAGCACTCGCTGGAGGTCCAGGTCGTCACCGATGTCCGGCGAGACCGACGCGAGGACGGCGATGAGCACCGCGAGCGGGATCGGCCAGCGCACGACCTTCCACAGCGGCGTGGTCAGTCGCCAGATGAACAGGGCGATCAAGAACCAGGTCAGGAACCAGGGGTCGAGCAGGCTGATCGGGTGCCCCGGATCGTCGTCCGCCCAGCGCTTGAAGAACGCATACGCGGTCTCAAAGAGGACGTACGGGACGACGACCCCGGTGACCAGGCGCTGCAGCCGGTCCCTGCGCATGTCGAAGCTGCGCGAGAAGTAGCCGGAGATGATGATGAACGCCGGCATGTGGAAGGTGTAGACGGTCATGTAGAGCGCCTCGGCGGCGCGGCTGCCGTCGGTCAGCGGCTCCCATGCGTGCCCCATCGCCACCAGCACGATGGCCAGGTACTTCGCGTTGTCGAAGAAGGCGTTCCGCCCCCCGCCCTTCGCCGGGGGCGCCGATGCCCCCGCCGGCTGCTCGGCGGACTCCGTACGGCCGGGCCCGTTCGTACCCGCCGCCTCCCGGGCAGGCGGGAGGACGCGGCGCGGTGTGGGGGCAGCGGGAAACATTCCAGGCACGATAGCGGCGCCCGGCGAATGCGTAAAACCGTCGCCACACCTTTCGCTATTTCATCCGGTGGGTCCGTCGATATGACCTGGATAAATGCCGCCGGGAACGAGCCGTTGACGGGGTGTCGCCGCCACTTCGGTGACCCTTTTGCGGCACTTGATACCCTCAAATCGGGTGATATCCCCTGAGAACGACGCCGAGGAAATGTCTACTTTCGTGGCACTGTGCGGCGCCGCATGTTCCGCCTGGTGATGCTCTTCGCTGTGCCCGTAAAACAGTGGCGGAGCTCACGGATAAACAATTGGCGAGTACGCGGGAAGTGACCGTCGTTGATCGCGGAATGCCGCGGCGCGGTAATTGCGGCGAGGGGTGGCGGGGGAGGGGCGCGCGGAAGCCGTCGCGGCCGGCGGCGGCTCGGGCCCGCCGGTCCGTCACCGGCGGCCGGAATCGGGCAAAGCGTTGGCCGATGATTCGTCACCGGCCTGCAGTGGGCATGGAGTTGGTGGCACGATGGTGCCGGGGGGTGTGCGCGGCATGCTCCCGGGCCGGTGAGGCGTTCCGACCAAGGGTGTGATCAGTGTGGCTCTGTCGCTGTCAGTTGTGCTGCTGTTGGGGATCATCCTGATCGTGCTGATCAGAGGGAAGTCGATCAAGGCGGGCCCGGCGCTCGTGGCCATACTGTTCGGCTTCTTCCTCGCCTCCACCGGCATGGCGCCGTCCATCAACAGGTTCCTCAACTCCCTGGCGGACACCATCAACCACATCACGTTCTAGGCGTCCGGACGCCCGGACGCCCGGACGTCCTCCGCCCACGAGGCCCCTGCCGGCCCCTGCCGGCCCCTGCAACGGCGTTCGGACGAGCGACGTTCAGAGGTTCCGTTCCTGTTCGCCCCCGGTCCGTGCCACCGCTTCGCGTACGGCTTCCTCGCTGCGGCCCACCACCGCCGAACCGTCGTCCGCGGTGATGATCGGCCGCTGGATCAGCCGGGGATGACCGGCCAGCGCCGCGATCCACCGCTCGCGCGCATCCTCGGTGCGCTCCCACCCCCCGAGCCCCATCTCCTTCGCCTCGGCCTCCTGGGTCCGGGTGATGTCCCACGGCTCCAGGCCCAGCCGGGCCAGGACCGCGCGCAGTTCCTCCGCGCTCGGCGGATCGTCGAGGTACCTGCGGACCGTGTACTGCGCGCCCTCTTCGTTCAGGATGTCGACCGCGGAACGGCACTTGGAACATGCGGGATTGAGCCAGATCTCCATCCGGCCACTTTATTGAAACCGCCGCACCGGTTCCGTGCCGCCCCGGCCGTTCCGGAAGGCGGAAGAGGGCGGAAGAAAACGGAAAGCGAAAAGCCCCGGCCGACCGGCCGGGGCTTTTCCTCAAGAGCGGGCGACGGGAATCGAACCCGCGTAGCTAGTTTGGAAGACTAGGGCTCTACCATTGAGCTACGCCCGCAGGCGCCACAGGTCGTCGGACCTCGGCACGCAGTGCATCCTAGCGGGTCGCGGCGGTGTCCCGCACATCCCTTCCCGCGGTCGGCGCCCCGTGCCGCGTACGCCGGCGCGGACATTCCGCGCGCCGCCCGCCGGTCGTCCCCCTGACTGCCACCGGGCCTCGCGATAACTGGCAGCCGTACCGCGTCCGGCCATGTACCCTACGTGTCGCACCGACGGGGTGTGGCGCAGCTTGGTAGCGCGTCCGCTTTGGGAGCGGAAGGTCGTCGGTTCGAATCCGGCCACCCCGACCAGCAGGACCTCTGTCCGACAGGGCCCGTCCAGTGGAGCCCGGCCCCTCCGAGGGCCCGCCCGGACCGCCGGGCGTTCAAGATCACGTTGTCGGCGTCATCCTCCTTGCGGTTACTATGCAAACTGCGTGCCCGTGTGTCTGTGTACCGGGCGGATCGGCAGGGCCCGGATCAGCCGGGTGCCGGCGGATCTCAAGCAGAACCCCAGAAGTCAGCCCCAAGGAGACCGAACCGTGAAGAGCGCCGTGGAGACCCTGAACCCGACTCGGGTTCGGCTCACTGTCGAGGTGCCCTTCGAGGAGCTCAAGCCCAGCCTCGACGCGGCGTACAAGAAGATCAACCAGCAGGTCACGGTGAAGGGCTTCCGCCAGGGCAAGGTCCCGGCGCGCGTCATCGACCAGCGGTTCGGCCGTGGCGCGGTGCTGGAGGAGGCCGTCAACGACGCGCTCCCGAAGTTCTACACCGAAGCGGTCAACGAGGCCGAGCTGAACGTCCTCGGCCAGCCCGAGGTCGACATCACCGAGCTGAAGGACGGCGAGACGCTGAACTTCACCGCCGAGGTCGACATCCGCCCCACCCTGGAGATCCCGGACTACTCCGGCATCGAGGTCGAGGTCGACGCCGTCGAGGTGTCGGACGAGGACGTCGACAAGTCGGTCGAGCAGCTGCGTGAGCGCTTCGCCACGACCAGCCCGGTCGAGCGCGCCGCCCAGGACGGCGACGTGCTGACCGTGAACCTCGAAGCCAAGGTCGACGGCGAGGTCCTGGAGGACGGTGTCGCCCAGGGCGTCACGTACACCGTCGGCTCCGGCGAGCTGCTCGACGGCATCGACGACGCGGTCAAGGGCCTGGAGGCCGGCGGCAGCGCCACCTTCACCTCCGAGCTCAAGGGCGGCTCCGCCCAGGGCAAGGAGGCCGAGGTCACCGTCGAGGTCACCGAGGTCAAGTCCCGCGAACTCCCCGAGCTGGACGACGACTTCGCCCAGCTGGCCAGCGAGTTCGACACCCTTGAGGACCTCAAGGCGGACAGCCGCAAGCGCCTTGCGCAGATGAAGAAGTACGACCAGGCCACCCAGGCCCAGGAGAAGGTCCTGGACGAGCTGCTGAAGCTCGTCGAGGTCCCGATGCCGGAGAAGCTGCTCGCGGACGAGATCCAGACCCGCAAGCACAACCTGGAGCACCACCAGCTCGGCCAGATGGGTCTCGACCTCAAGAAGTACCTGGAGATCCAGGGCAAGACCGAGGAAGAGTTCGACGCCGAGACCAAGGAGCAGGCGGAGAAGGGCATCAAGACCCAGTTCATCCTGGACGAACTGGTCAACAAGGAGAAGCTGAACGTCAGCCAGGAGGAGCTCACCGAGCACCTCATGCGCCGCGCCCAGTCCTCCGGCATGTCCCCCGACCAGTTCGCCCAGGCCGTCGTCGAGGGCGGCCAGGTGCCGATGCTCGTCGGTGAGGTCGCCCGCGGCAAGGCCCTCGCGGTCGTCGTCGAGGCCGCCACGGTCAAGGACACCAACGGCGAGGTCGTCGACCTCGACGACGAGGACGAGACGGCCGAGACCGTCGAGGCCGAGGGTGCCGAGGCCGAGGCCGCGGACGAGAAGCCCGAGGCGTAAGGCCCCGGGGGTCCCGCGACCCGCGCAGAACGACTGATCAACGGGCCCGAACACGCACGTCCGCGTGTTCGGGCCCGTCCGTCGTACCGCCCGGTGAGCCTGCGCTCACAGCGAACAGTTGACAATGCGGGATGGCGTTGTCCGACCTGCGCGTTAGGGTCCGTAGATACGAGGGCAGGGGAGTCCCTGAAACCGCGCCGGGGCGACATACGGCGCCCGATCCCCGCGCCCCAGAAGACGACGCTGTGACGGCCCCGAGCCGTCCGACAACGAGCAGGTGGACACGTGACGATCCCGATGCCTTCCGCCGCCGCTGAGCCGACCTTCGGTGGCCTCGGCGACCAGGTCTACAACCGGCTGCTCGGCGAGCGGATCATCTTCCTCGGCCAGCCGGTCGACGACGACATCGCCAACAAGATCACCGCGCAGCTGCTTCTCCTCGCCGCGGACCCGGACAAGGACATCTTCCTCTACATCAACTCCCCGGGCGGCTCGATCTCGGCCGGCTTGGCGATCTACGACACCATGCAGTACATCAAGAACGACGTGGTGACGATCGCGATGGGCCTCGCCGCCTCCATGGGCCAGTTCCTGCTGAGCGCCGGTACGCCGGGCAAGCGCTTCGCGCTGCCGAACGCCGAGATCCTCATCCACCAGCCCTCCGCGGGCCTGGCCGGTTCCGCGTCGGACATCAAGATCCACGCCGAGCGGCTGCTGCACACCAAGAAGCGGATGGCGGAGCTGACGGCCTTCCACACCGGCCAGACGGTCGAGCGGATCACCCAGGACTCCGACCGCGACCGCTGGTTCTCCGCCGACGAGGCCAAGGAGTACGGCCTCATCGACGAGGTCATGACCTCCGCCGCCGGCGTTCCGGGCGGGGGCGGCACCGGGGCCTGAGCCCCGTACCACTCGCCCCTCAGCCACCCCAGCCCACTTGATCGCCACCAGGACGGTGAACACCACGATGAACAACTTCCCCGGCAGCGGCCTCTACCAGCGCCCGGAGTCCGAGTTTTCCGGCCCGCGCGCGGAGTCCCGCTACATCGTCCCGCGCTTCGTCGAGCGCACGTCCCAGGGCGTGCGCGAGTACGACCCGTACGCGAAGCTGTTCGAGGAGCGAGTGATCTTCCTCGGCGTGCAGATCGACGACGCCTCGGCCAACGACGTCATGGCGCAGCTGCTGTGCCTGGAGTCGATGGACCCGGACCGCGACATCTCGATCTACATCAACAGCCCCGGCGGCTCGTTCACGGCGCTCACGGCCATCTACGACACGATGCAGTTCGTGAAGCCGGACATCCAGACGGTCTGCATGGGCCAGGCGGCCTCCGCCGCGGCCGTGCTGCTCGCGGCCGGCACGCCCGGCAAGCGGATGGCGCTGCCGAACGCCCGGGTGCTGATCCACCAGCCGTACAGCGAGACCGGCCGCGGCCAGGTCTCCGACCTGGAGATCGCCGCCAACGAGATCCTGCGGATGCGCACCCAGCTGGAGGACCTGCTGGCCAAGCATTCCTCCACGCCCATCGAGAAGATCCGCGATGACATCGAGCGTGACAAGATTCTGACCGCCGAGGAGTCCCTGGCGTACGGTCTGGTCGACCAGATCGTCTCGACGCGCAAGTCGTCGGTCTCGATCGGCTAGCGGTTCTTCGCACAATGCGCCGGAGTGTTGCCTCCTTGGACCGGTTCGGGATCGAGTGAACCGAGTCGGTCCAAGGGGGGCCCGTACGGGGGGCCCGGCAAGGTACCGTCGATAGGCAAGCACCCGGGTCCGTTGGAGCAATGCGGATCCCAGGCGAAGGGGAAGCACCTCGTGGCACGCATCGGTGACGGCGGCGACCTGCTCAAGTGCTCATTCTGCGGAAAGAGCCAGAAGCAGGTGAAGAAGCTCATCGCGGGACCTGGTGTGTACATCTGCGACGAGTGCATCGACCTCTGCAACGAGATCATCGAGGAGGAACTCGCCGAGACCTCCGAGGTGCGGTGGGAGGAGCTCCCCAAGCCCCGGGAGATCTACGAGTTCCTGAACGGCTACGTCGTCGGCCAGGAGCCCGCCAAGAAGGCGCTGTCGGTCGCCGTCTACAACCACTACAAGCGGGTCCAGGCGGGCGAGAACGGCCCCGGCCGCGGCGATGAGGGCATCGAGCTCGCCAAGTCCAACATCCTGCTGCTCGGGCCCACCGGCTCCGGCAAGACCCTGCTCGCGCAGACCCTCGCCCGGATGCTGAACGTCCCCTTCGCGTTTGCCGACGCCACGGCGCTGACCGAGGCCGGCTATGTCGGCGAGGACGTCGAGAACATCCTCCTGAAGCTGATCCAGGCCGCGGACTTCGACATCAAGAAGGCCGAGACCGGCATCATCTACATCGACGAGATCGACAAGGTCGCCCGGAAGAGCGAAAACCCGTCGATCACCCGTGACGTCTCCGGCGAGGGCGTCCAGCAGGCCCTGCTGAAGATCCTGGAGGGCACCACCGCCTCGGTCCCGCCCCAGGGCGGCCGTAAGCACCCCCACCAGGAATTCATCCAGATCGACACCACCAACGTCCTCTTCATCGTCGGCGGTGCCTTCGCCGGCCTGGAGAAGATCATCGAGGCCCGGTCCGGCGCCAAGGGCATCGGCTTCGGCGCCACGATCCGCTCCAAGCGCGAGATCGAGTCCAAGGACCAGCTCCAGGACGTCATGCCGGAGGACCTGGTCAAGTTCGGCATGATCCCCGAGTTCATCGGCCGCCTCCCGGTCCTCACCTCGGTCCACAACCTCGACCGCGAGGCGCTCCTGCAGATCCTCGTCGAGCCGCGCAACGCGCTCGTCAAGCAGTACAAGCGCCTCTTCGAACTCGACGGCGTGGAGCTGGACTTCGACCGCCCGGCCCTGGAGGCCATCGCCGACCAGGCCATCCTCCGCGGCACCGGCGCCCGCGGCCTGCGCGCCATCATGGAGGAGGTCCTCCAGGCGGTGATGTACGAAATCCCGTCCCGCAAGGACGTCGCCCGCGTCGTCATCACCGAGGACGTCGTCCACTCCAACGTGAACCCGACCCTGGTCCCCCGCACCCGCGGCGACTCGGGCGAGCCGCAGGAGAAGAGCGCGTAACCCGCGCCCTCCACGACGGACATACGAGAGCCGCCCGGCAGCTGGTGCTGCCGGGCGGCTTTGATGGTCACGGCTCGGACCAGGCGTTCAATCCTTGAGGCCCAGCTCGCAGGCCTTCATGGCATGCTCCGGCTTCACGTGTATCTGCCCCAAGATGATTCGGCAGAGGCTGAGGTTCGCGCTTCGTACCAATATGTTGCCGCTGCCCACGAGGCTGCACGCCTGTCGTGCTTTGGGCCCGACCGTGTATCCGTCGGCCAGGTACGTCGTGCAGTGCCTGGTGTTGGCCTGAGCCGGCGCGCTCGCGACGATCGGCAGTGCACCAGCCGCCACCGCTACTACCGTCGCCGAGGCCAGGAGGCGTACTGCTTTGTGCATGACAACCCCCTCTTGTTGATCTTTCGGTCAACGCGAAGGTACCAGCTGGTGAATCGCCTTACTTGGCGTGTATGAGGTTTTCGGTCAACGTTCTGCTGATTCACCGGCACATGAGCGAAAGGTGCTCGCCGAGGGGCCTCGCCGAGCACCTTGAGCCTCCACGGCCTGCCCGTGCCGCCGTCCCCCACAAACGGCGCGCGGGGCGTCGGCTACTTCTCCTTGCGGACCTCGTTGCGGATCTTGGCGGTCTTCTCGGAGAGTTCTTCGGCGCCGGGGGTGGTGGCGGTGGTGCCGCCGTTGGGGTTGGGCGCGGCGGCCATGGTGACGGCGCCGATGGCGCTGTTATCGCCCCAGATGCAGGTCGAGACGTTGACGGGCACGGACATGCCGCTCTGCGACACCGTGAACTTCTGTGTCCGGCACTTCATCACCGCGCCGTCGAAGTCGTCCGGGGAGTACTCGGTCGTCGAGGTGACGTCCTCGACCTTGGCGTTCCCCATGGTCTTCTTCTGGTTCTCGTCGACCTTGGCGAACATCTGGCTCACCGTGCCCTCGGGGTCGGCGATCTGACCGTAGATGCCGTGCAGGCTCATGGACATGCCGTCTACGGACTTGTAGCTGGCCTCGACCCCCTTGGCGTTGGTGATGCCCATCGCCTTGGCTTCCTTGTCGTTGCTGAAGTCCTCGGTGCCCCCGGCGCCAGGGGCCTTGGCCTTCTTGAACTGCCCGCTCAGCAAGCTCTTCGGCGTCGAGATCGTGTACGGCTTCACGTCGCCGCCCGAGCCGAAGACGAAGTACGCGCCGACGCCGATGGCGGCGACGACGGCGACGGCGCCGATGATCAGGCCGATCTTCTTGCCGTTGCCGCCGGACTCCTCGGGGCCCTGGGGGATGACGCCGTAGGGGGTCTGCTGGCCGCCGTACGGGGGCTGCTGGCCGTAGGCGGGCGGGGCGGGCTGCTGGGGGTAGCCGTAACCGGGCTGAGGGGCCTGCTGCGGGTAGCCGTAGCCCTGCTGCCCGGGCACCGGGCCGCCCTGCTGCGGGTAGCCGTAACCGGGCTGGGGGGCCGGCGGCTGCTGCGGCTGGCCGTACGGGCCGGGCTGCTGGGGCTGCCCGTACGGGCCGGGAGGCGGCTGGTTGAAGCTCATGGAGCGGTTCCCCTCGTGACAACTGAAGACAGTTGAAGTTCTGCGTGAAGTTCTGCGGTGCTTATGCGCTGCCGACATCCTGTACGACGGCACCGACAGCCGTTGCCCCGGGGGTGAAACCGATTCGAAGCTGGTACATGGGCGCCCGTACACTGTCCGTCGTGACCGAGAACACTCAGCAGAGCAAGCACAGCGCCCCCGAACTGCCGACTCAGTACACGCCGGCCGATGTAGAGGGGCCGCTGTACGAGCGCTGGGTAGAGCGGGGCTACTTCGAGGCGGACGAGAAGAGCGACAAGCCGCCGTACACGATCGTCATCCCGCCGCCGAACGTCACCGGCTCCCTGCACCTGGGCCACGCCTTCGAGCACACCCTCATCGACGCCCTCACCCGCCGCAAGCGGATGCAGGGCTACGAGACGCTGTGGCAGCCGGGCATGGACCACGCCGGCATCGCCACGCAGAACGTCGTCGAGCGCGAGCTCGCCAAGGAGGGCGTCTCGCGGCACGACCTCGGCCGGGAGGCGTTCGTCGAGCGGGTCTGGCAGTGGAAGAACGAGTCCGGTGGGCAGATCAGCGGTCAGATGCGGCGGCTCGGTGACGGCGTCGCCTGGTCGCGCGAGCGGTTCACGATGGACGAGGGCCTGTCCAAGGCCGTCCAGACGATCTTCAAGCGGCTCTACGACGACGAGCTGATCTACCGCGCCGAGCGGATCATCAACTGGTGCCCCCGCTGTCTGACCGCCATCTCGGACATCGAGGTGGAGTACCAGGAAGACGACGGCGAGCTGGTCTCCATCCGGTACGGCGAGGGTGACACGTCGATCGTCGTCGCGACGACGCGTGCCGAGACGATGCTCGGTGACACCGCGGTCGCCGTCCACCCGGACGACGAGCGGTACGCCCATCTCGTCGGCACCGAGATCGAGTTGCCGCTGACGGGGCGGCGGATTCCGGTCGTCGCGGACGAGCACGTCGACCCGGAGTTCGGCACCGGAGCCGTCAAGGTCACCCCGGCGCACGACCCGAACGACTTCGAGATCGGGCAGCGGCACGGTCTGCCGAGCCTGGCCGTCATGGACGAGCACGCGGTCATCACCGCGCACGGCCCGTTCCAGGGCCTGGACCGCCTGGAGGCCCGCAGCACCATCGTCGGTGCGCTGCGCGCCGAAGGCCGGATCGTCGCCGAGAAGCGCCCGTACACCCACTCCGTCGGGCACTGCTCGCGCTGCAAGACGACCATCGAGCCGCGGCTGTCGATGCAGTGGTGGGTCAAGGTCGGCCCGCTGGCGAAGGCGGCCGGGGACGCGGTCCGGGACGGCAAGGTCGCGATCCACCCCAAGGAGATGGAGTCGCGGTACTTCGGCTGGGTGGACAACCTCCACGACTGGTGCATCTCCCGGCAGTTGTGGTGGGGGCACCGCATTCCGGTCTGGTACGGCCCGAACGGCGAGGTCGCCTGCGTCGGTCCGGACGAGGAGCCGCCGAGCGGCGAGGGCTGGCACCAGGACACCGACGTCCTCGACACCTGGTTCTCGTCGGGCCTGTGGCCGTTCTCCACGCTCGGCTGGCCCGAACGGACCCCGAGCGTCGAGAAGTTCTACCCGAACTCCGTCCTGGTCACCGGCTACGACATCCTGTTCTTCTGGGTCGCCCGGATGATGATGTTCGGCCTGTACGCGATGGACGGCACCCCGCCGTTCCACACCATCGCGCTGCACGGCATGGTCCGTGACCAGTTCGGCAAGAAGATGTCCAAGTCCTTCGGGAACGCGGTCAATCCGCTGGACTGGATGGACGAGTACGGATCCGACGCCGTCCGCTTCACGCTCGCCCGCGGCGCCAACCCGGGTGTCGACGTGCCGATCGGCGAGGCCTGGGTCCAGGGCTCCCGCAACTTCGCCAACAAGATCTGGAACGCCACTCGCTTCGCGCTCATGAACGGCGCGACGGTGGAGGGCGAACTCCCGCCCGCCGAGGAGCTGTCGGCGACCGACCGGTGGATCCTCTCCCGGCTGAACTCGGTCGTCGCCGAGGTCGACGCGTACTACGACGACTACCAGTTCGCGAAGCTGTCGGACACCCTCTTCCACTTCGCCTGGGACGAGGTCTTCGACTGGTACGTCGAGCTGTCCAAGACCACGTTCATGGCGGGCGGGCCGGCCGCCGAGGCCTCCCGCCGGGTCCTGGGCGAGGTCCTGGACGTCACGCTGCGGCTGCTGCACCCGATCGTCCCGTTCGTCACCGAGACGCTGTGGACGACGCTGACCGGCGGTGAGTCGCTCGTCATCGCCGAGTGGCCTTCGGACTCGGGCTTCCGCGACGCGGCCGCGGAGCAGGAGATCGAGACCGTCCAGCAGGTCGTCACCGAGGTCCGGCGGTTCCGCTCCGACCAGGGCCTGCAGCCCGGCCAGAAGGTCCCGGCACAGCTGGACCTGTCCGGTACGGCGCTGGCGCCGCACGAGGCCGCGATGCGGGCACTGCTGCGGCTGCAGCCGGCCGGTGACGACTTCCAGGCGACCGCCTCGCTGCCGGTCGCGGGCGCCACGGTCGCGCTGGACCTGTCCGGCACCATCGACGTCGAGGCGGAGCGCAAGCGGCTGACGAAGGACCTGGCCGCCGCCGAGAAGGAGAGGGCGCAGGCCACCGCCAAGCTCGGCAACGAGGCGTTCCTCGCCAAGGCGCCGGAGAAGGTCGTGGACAAGATCCGCGGCCGGCTGGGCACCGCGGAGGCCGACATCGAGCGGATCACCGCGCAGCTGGCGGCTCTGCCCCAGGCGTAGCACCCTTCCAGGCCGCAGGCCCCTCGTCCGTACGGGCGGGGGGCCTGCGGCGTCCCCGGCCCCGTCCCCGCGCGCCCCGCTCACGGACCGGCCAGAGCAGGACGTACGCCGTGGAGACGGCCACGAAGGCCAGACGGATCAGGCCGCGGGCGGAGTCGTCGGGGACCGCGAAGACGCTGCCGTAGAGGATCAGCAGCGCGAGCCAGCTCCACCAGGGGACCAGGCGGCGCTGGCCGATCACGTCCCACAGGAGGGTGCCGAGCAGCACCGACGCCGTGTAGTAGGTGTAGACGCTGGGGTCGAGGACGATCCGGGCGTTGGCGCCGAGCAGGACGACGGCGGCCCAGCGGCCCCGCCAGACGGCGATCGAGCCCAGGGCCAGCCCGAGGGCGGCCTGCGCCGGGCGGTCCCAGCCGGGGGTCTCGGGGTCGCCGACGCCCAGCCAGCGCAGCGCGGACGCCGGGTGGTTGGGGATGGCGAACTTCGCCGCGGCGAACGACTGCGGATCTCCGACGAAGAACGGCAGCCAGGCGACGGCCACCAGGGCCGCGCACCACAGGCCGGCCCGCAGCCACTTCTCCCGGGGCAGCGCGAGCAGCAGCGGGAGGAAGGCCAGGGCGGTGGGCTTGGAATCCATCGCCAGGGCCAGGAAGGCGCCGGTGAGGGCGGCGTCGCCGCGGGTCACGGCGCGTACCGCGAGGGTGGTGAAGAACAGCGCGAGGACGTCGTCGAGGTGGCCGAAGCGGACCGCGACCTCGATCCACATGGGGATGAAGGCCAGCCCGGCGATCAGGACGCGCTGCCGCAGCCGCTGGTGGTTGGTGCCGGTGCCCAGGAAGTGGTGGGCCGCGCTGCGCCCGGCCAGGACCACGATGACCAGGCCGAGCAGCGACATCAGGGCCGCGGCGAGGAACTGGCCGGTGGCCTCGGGGAACGGGTTGAACAGCCCGGCGGTCAGGAAGCTGATCGGGCCCATCTGGAGCTCGGGGTGGTGCGCGTAGAGGTTGAGGCCGCCGGTGCCGTCGCCCGCGGTGCCCTGGTAGATCAGCTCGCCGCCGGTGCGCAGGTAGTGCCAGGAGAATCCGCCGTGCGGTTCGACGACCGCGAACCACAGGGCGGTCCAGGCGGTGAGCAGCACCAAATGCATCCGCTGACTGATTGCCGGCACGCCTGTTCAGCTCCTGCTTCCCGTTCGCCGTGGTCCTCTTGTGCGGTCCCGTAGGACGTGCTGCCGCCTGTGGGGGGTGCGGGGGAGCCGCACGGCCCGCCGTGGAAGAGGGCGGAGCGGGGCAGAAAGTTGTCCCGGCCGGGCAGGTCTGGTCGATTCGGCCCGTTAAGACCGTTCTCATGGCGTTCTCATGAAGCCGAGGCACGGTGGACCGGAATGCCGGAGTCCCCGAACGCCGGAGTGCCGGAATACCGACATGCCGGAGTCCGGTGGAAACCGCCCGTCCCGTCCCAGGAGCCGCGCCCCATGAACAAGCCGTTGCGCCGGGTCTCGGTGTTCTGCCTCGCCCTGATACTCGCACTGATGGGCTGGGCCACCTGGATCCAGGGGGCGAAGGCCAGCGACTACAAGGAGGACTCGCACAATCCGCGGGTGGCCATCGGCAAGTACGCGGCGCCGCTGGGCAACATCCTCGTGGACGGCCGGCCGGTCACCGGATCCGCCGCCACCTCTTCCACGCTCAAGTACAAGCGCACCTACAAGGACGGCCCGCTCTACGCCCCGGTGACCGGCTTCACCTCGCAGATCTTCGGCAGCAACCAGCTGGAGAGCCTCTACGGCGACCTCCTCGACGGCTCCGACAGCCGGCTGCAGAGCCCCGCCGACGCGCTGACCCGCACCCGGGCCAAGGGCGGCGACGTGGCCACCACCCTCGACTCCGCGGTGCAGAAGGCCGGCTACCGGGCGCTGGACGGCAAGAAGGGGGCCGCGGTCGCCCTCGACCCGGCCACCGGGCGGATCCTCGGCATGGTCAGCACCCCGTCGTACGACCCGGGGACGTTCGCCGGGTCCTCCGCCGCCGACCAGAAGGCCTGGCAGCGGATGTCCCGCGACGCGGACCACCCCGAGGTCAACCGGGCGCTGCGGCAGCCGCTGCCGCCCGGCTCCACCTTCAAGCTGGTGGTCGCCGCGGCCGCCCTGGAGAACGGCCTGTACTCCTCGGTCGACGAGCACACCGACAGCCCCGACCCGTACCGGCTCCCGCACACCCGCACCACGCTGAAGAACGAGAACACCGCCGCGCCCTGCAAGAACGCCACCATCCGCACCGCACTGCAGTACTCCTGCAACACCGTGTTCGCAAAGATGGCCGTCGACCTGGGCAAGGACAAGGTCAGGGCGCAGGCCGAGAAGTTCGGCTTCAACGACGGCAAGGTGGACACCCCGGTCCGCGCCGCCAAGAGCGTCTACCCGAACGACATGGACGAGGCACAGACCGCGCTCTCGGGGATCGGCCAGTTCAACGACCAGGCGACCCCGCTCCAGATGGCGATGGTCACCTCCGCGATCGCCAACGGCGGCGAGCTGAAGACCCCGCAGCTGGTCGACCGGCTGACCGACGGCGGCGGCAACACCGTCCAGCAGAACGAGCCGGCGGCGTACCGGGACGGCCGGACCATGTCGACCCGCACCGCCGCCCAGCTGCGGTCCGCGATGCAGACGGTGGTGGACGAGGGCACCGGCTCCCACGCGAAGATCGGCGGACTGACCGTCGGCGGCAAGACCGGCACCGCCCAGCACGGCGTCGACAACAGCGGTACGCCTTACGCCTGGTTCGTCTCGTACGCGGAGGACGGCAACGGGCACCAGGTGGCGGTGGCCGTGATGGTCGAGGACGGCCACGCCGCCCGCAACGAGGTCTCCGGCAACGGCCTGGCGGCCCCGGTGGCGCGGGCGATGATGAAGGCGGCACTGGGGTAGCGGGGAGCTCGCCGAGGCCCGGCGCGGCGCGCGGCGGGCGACGGGGCAGCGCACCGCCGCGCTGTCACACGTGCCTCGTAGACTTGTCGTCGTGAGCGAGCGCCCCCGAAACGACGACCCCGACCCGACCGACGCCTTCGACGAAATGGTCGAGGCGGAGACCGACAGAGACCCCGACCTGGCGGTGATCGAGGCCGGCAGCCGGACCCTGCGTGCCCAGGCCGGACCGCCGCAGGGGGACCCGATCCCCGCCCGGCCGGCCGACCCCGAGGTCGACCGCGCGCTGCGGGCCGTCGAGGAGGAGCTGGCCGGCCGCTGGGGCGAGACCAAGCTCGACCCCTCGGTGCAGCGGATCGCGGCGCTGCTGGACGTCCTGGGCTCGCCCCAGCGGGCGTACCCGTCCATCCACATCACCGGCACGAACGGCAAGACCAGCACCGCCCGCATGATCGAGGCGCTGCTGGCCGCCTTCGACCTGCGCACCGGCCGGTACACCAGCCCGCACGTCCAGTCGATCACCGAGCGGATCAGCCTGGACGGCAGCCCGATCTCCGCCGAGCGCTTCATCGAGACGTACCACGACATCGCGCCCTACCTGGAGATGATCGACGCCCAGCAGGAGTACCGCCTGTCGTTCTTCGAGGTGCTGACGGCCATGGCCTTCGCCGCCTTCGCGGACGCCCCGGTGGACGTCGCGGTCGTCGAGGTCGGCATGGGCGGCACCTGGGACGCGACGAACGTGATCGACGGCGACGTCGCCGTGGTCACCCCGATCTCCCTCGACCACACCGACCGCCTCGGCGAGACGCCCGAGCAGATCGCCGGCGAGAAGTCCGGGATCATCAAGAAGGACGCCACGGTCGTGCTGGCCCAGCAGCCGGTGGACGCCGCGTCGGTGATGCTCAAGCGCGCGGTCGAGGTGGACGCCACGGTCGCCCGTGAGGGCATGGAGTTCGGGGTGCTCTCCCGTGAGGTCGCGGTCGGCGGGCAGATGCTGACGCTGCGCGGGCTGGGCGGCGAGTACCCGGAGATCTTCCTCCCGCTGTACGGCGCCCACCAGGCGCACAACGCCGCGGTGGCGCTCGCCGCGGTCGAGGCGTTCTTCGGTGTGGGTTCGGACCACGCCCGCACGCTCGACATCGACACCATCCGCTCCGCGTTCGCCGCGGTCGCCTCGCCGGGCCGGATGGAGGTCGTCCGCCGCAGCCCCACGGTCGTGCTGGACGCCGCGCACAACCCCGCGGGCGCCCGTGCCGCGGCCGAGGCGGTCACCGAGGCGTTCGGCTTCAGCCGGCTGATCGGCGTCGTCGGCGCCAGCGACGACAAGGACGTCCGCGGAGTCCTGGAAGCGTTCGAGCCGATCTTCGCCGAGATCGTGGTGACGCGTAATTCCAGCCATCGTGCGATGGATCCGGACGAACTGGCGGCCGTCGCGGTGGAGGTCTTCGGCGCCGAACGGGTCCAGGTCGAACCGCGGCTCGACGACGCCCTGGAGGCGGCGATCACCCTTGCGGAGGAAGAGGGCGAGTTCTCCGGTGCGGGCGTGCTGGTGACGGGCTCGGTGATCACGGTCGGCGAGGCCCGACTGCTGCTGGGAAGGGGCTGACCGTGCGCACGCTCTGCGCGAGCACTCTGATAGGCGAATTCTTCGTGATCGGCTTCGCCGGCCTCGTCGCGATGCAGCTGACGGACATCCCGACGGCCACGATCTGGACGGTCAGCGGCATCGCGATGCTGTTCAGCGTCCTGCTGTGCGGCATGCTGACCCGCCCCGGCGGCGTCCAGCTCGGCTGGGCCCTCCAGATCGCCCTCATCGCCAGCGGTTTCGTGATCCCCACGATGTTCTTCCTCGGCGCGGTCTTCGCGGCCCTGTGGTGGGCCTCGGTCCACTTCGGCCGCAAGGTGGACGCGGCGAAGGCCGCTGCCTGATTCACCCCACGTACCCGGCTGCGCCGCCGTGCTCGTTGCTCGCCGTCGCGCGCTTGGCGGCGCCGCGTACGTACTTGACTGTCCCGCCGCGGTCGTTGCTCGCCGTTGCGCGCTTGGCGGCGCGGCGTACGTATTTGTCTGCGGCGCCGCGGGGCTTCTCGCCGTTGCGCGTTTTGCGGGGCCGCGTACGTTGTCGGCTGTCCCGCCGTGGGGCGTCTCGCCGTTGCTCCCCCACGCCTTTCAGGCAGTGGGGGAGCAACGCC